>NZ_JXQC01000003.1:3329360-3667291 GCF_001305965.1 Erythrobacter sp. SG61-1L | reverse complement strand
CGCCACCGCGTGATGATCCCGCGCCACTGGCGGTTCTGCGTGCACGCCCCGGATGGCCTGCCCGCAAGAGGGGGCAGGATCGGGGGCGGCCGGTGAAATCCGCGCATCCGGTAACCGCATCTGGCGCAGGCGGCTTTGCCAAGGGGTAACGCCCCCGCAGACACACACCCGCACCGGCCGCGTTGTTCAAAGCGAACAAGGGAGGAAAGGCAGTCGACATGCCGCCCTCCGGATTGGAGGCTTGCAGCGTGCTATTGCTGCAAGGTGCGGGGCATATAACCGAAACGGTTCGTTATGTCAAGTTGATTTGCCAAATGCGCTCGCGCTTCACGTGTCACCCCGGATTCATTCCGGGGTCCAGCTTTCTGGCGCGAAGAAGAAGCTGGATCCCGGAACAAGTCCGGGATGACCAAGGGGGCAGGGGGCTGAACCGGATCTTCGTCATTCCCGCGCAGGCGGGAATCCAGTTCGACGGTTGCTGCTGGATCCCCGCCTGCGCGGGGATGACGAAACAGGAAGAAGGCAGGCGCAAAGGCCGGCGATCCCGGTTCGACCGCAGGGAGGTCCACCCAGAGCCTGTCGAAGGGCAGGGATGGCGAGCGGGGCGCCGGCAGGGCACGTGTGGAACGTGCCCTGTATCCTTACAGCGCGGGGTCGAAGCCTTCCGGTGGCAGGCGGTAGGCGTCGGGGTTGTTCGGGCTGTGGATGCCGCATTCGGTCTTGTCCCAGCCCTTCCAGCGGCCCGAGCGAGGGTCTTCGCCCGGCGCGACCTTGTGGGTGCAGGGGGAGCAGCCGATGGAGGGATAGCCCTGTGCCACCAGCGGATGGCGCGGCAGGCCGTATTCCTCGAAATAGGCTTCCAGATCTTCCGCCGTCCAGTCGATCAGCGGGTTGATCTTCAGGCGGCCCTGTTCGTCCGAATTGTCGATCTCGAACCGCGGCAATTGCGCGCGGGTGCTGGCCTGAAAGGCCTTGCGCCCGGTGATCGAGGCATCGAAGCCCGCCAGGGCCTTCGCCAGCGGCTTCACCTTGCGGATTTCGCAGCAGCCGTCCGGGTCCCAGCTCCAGCGCAGGCCCGCCTCGTCCTTGGCGGCGATTTCCTCCGCCTCGGGCTTCAGGATGACCAGATTGGTCAGGCCGAGAAAGGCCACCAGCTCATCGCGATAGGCGATGGTTTCGGGGAAATGCTTGTCCGTATCGAGGAACAGCACCGGGATGGATTTGTCCACCTGCGCCACCAGATGCAGCAGCACCGCGCTTTCCGCGCCGAAGCTGGAAACGACGGCAACGTCGCCCGCCAGATGATCCTTCAGCACGCTGGAGAGCATCTCAAGCGTTTCCTGCCCGCGGAACATCCGGTTCAGGCGAATGGCATCGCCTTCCGTGAAACGGGCCGACGTATCGATCCGGTCGCGCGGGCGGGAGGACACTTCAGCCCCGTTCATCGACAGGGTGCCTCTTGGCCCAGATGGGCGTGCGCCCATCGCCGGTGGCCTGATAGACTTCGGGCCAGCGGTCGAGCGCGTTCTGCGCATCTTCGGGATCGAAGGGCTTTTCGGGCAGGAAGCTGTCAAAGCCGCAGCGGCGCATGTGCGAAAGCTGGTCCACCAGCACATCGCCCACGGCGCGCAATTCGCCCTGATAGCCGGCCTCGCGCAGGATGCGCGCGCTGGAATAGCCGCGCCCGTCGCCGAAGCTGGGGAAGTTCACTTCCACCAGTCGCAGCTGTTCGAGGAAGGGCAGCAGGCTCTTCGCGTCGTCGCCCGGTTCGATGCGGACGGCGGCGGCATTGGTCTGGTCGAGAAAGGCGTCGACCGTCACGGCGGGGGCAGTGACTGCCTCGTCTTCGCGGAAACGCAGGCTATCAAGCATAGATCGCCTCCTTGAACTTATCCATGCCGATGCGGCGGTAGGTATCGAGGAAACGCTCCCCTTCGGTGCGTTCGGCCAGATAGACGCCGGTGGCCTTTTCCACTGCGTCCACGATGCCGTCCTCGTCAAAGCCGGGGCCGGTGATCTTGCCGAGCGAAGTATCGTCACCCTCGCAGCCGCCGAGCAGCAGCTGGTAGTTTTCGGTGCCCTTCTTGTCGACGCCCAGAATGCCGATGTGGCCGGCATGGTGGTGGCCGCAGGCATTGATGCAGCCGCTGATCTTCAGCTTCAGCTCGCCCAGTTCCGCCGTCTTGCCGTTTTCGGCGAAACGCTGCGAAATCTTCTGCGCCACCGGGATGGAGCGGGCATTGGCAAGGCTGCAATAATCGAGGCCGGGGCAGGCGATGATGTCTTCCACCGTGTCCAGATTGGCCGCGCCGAGGCCGGCGGCGTCCAGCTTCTGCCACAGCGTGTAGAGATCGGCCTTGCGGACATGGGGCAGCACGATGTTCTGGGCGTGGGTCACGCGCAGTTCGTCGAAGCTGTATTCCTTCGCCAGATCGGCCATCAGGTGAATCTGTTCGGCTGAGGCATCGCCCGGAATGCCGCCAACCGGCTTCAGGCTGATATTGGCGATGATGTAGCCCGGCTGCTTGTGGGCCACGATGTTACGTTCCACCCAGAGGGCGAAATCCGGGTCCGAAAGGTCCAGATCGTCAGCGGCGGCAGTGTCATAGGCCGGATCGGTGAAGTGGGCCTTGATCCGCTCCAGCTCGGCAATCGGGGGTTCGATGCCCTGTGTCAGCAGGTGGGCGAATTCTTCCTCCACCTGACGCGTATATTCTTCCTTGCCCAGTTCATGGACGAGGATCTTGATGCGCGCCTTGTACTTGTTGTCGCGGCGGCCATAGCGGTTGTAGACCCGCAGGCAGGCTTCCGAATAGGTAATCAGCTGGTCCAGCGGCACGAAGTCGCGGATCAGCGGCGCGATCATGGGCGTGCGGCCCATGCCGCCGCCGACATAGAAGGCCGCGCCGATCTCGCCCGCCGCATTCTTCACGATGCGAATGCCGATATCGTGCAGCTTCATTGCCGCGCGGTCGGTTTCGCTGGCGATCACGGCGATCTTGAACTTGCGCGGCAGGGTCAGGAATTCCGGGTGGAAGCTGGACCACTGGCGCAGCAGTTCCGCATAGGGGCGCGGATCGATCAGCTCGTCTGCGGCGGCGCCGGCGAACTGGTCCGAACTGATGTTGCGGATGCAGTTCCCGCTGGTCTGGATCGCGTGCATTTCCACGGCGGCAAGGTCCGCCAGAATATCGGGCGCGTCTTCCAGCTTGATCCAGTTGTACTGGATGTTCTGGCGCGTGGTGAAGTGGCCATAGCCGCGGTCATATTTGTCCGCGATGTTCGCCAGCACATGCATCTGGGCGGCGTTGAGCGTGCCATAGGGCACGGCCACGCGCAGCATATAGGCATGCAGCTGCAGATAGAGGCCGTTCTGCAGGCGCAGCGGCTTGAACTGATCCTCGGTCAGCTTGCCTTCGAGGCGGCGGCGGGTCTGGTCGCGGAATTCCGCGACGCGGGTATCGACCATCGCCTGGTCATATTGGTCATAACGGTACATCAGATCACCCAGTTGCCGGCGTTGGGATCGGCGGGTTTGAGGGTCAGGTCAGGGCGCACGGTGGGGCCGAGCGCGCGGATACGGTCCTTGATATGGGCAGGGCGCACGCCGCGTTCGCCGTCGGGCTGCGCGTCGATGGCGTAGGAAGCATTGACCCGCCGGGCCCCTTCCTCGCGCTGCAGGATGGCGTCGGCCTGATCGCCCACATCCACTGCATCTTCGACGTGGATAGACCAGTCATGCCCGGTCCACCACACGACGGCCCCGCTCTTGAGGTCGTTTCCGGTAAGAATCTTCATCCCTGCGCCTCCAGCGCCAATTGCCTGAGGGCCGCGTCGTTACGGCCTGATTTCTGAGATGCAACCTCGCCGATCACGATTACGGCGGGGCTTTTCACCTTTGCGCCGCTGACCAGATCGGGCAGGCCTGCCAGCGAAGCGCGCAGCACCCGCATGGTGGGGCGCGCGGCATTTTCGATCACGGCCACCGGGCAATCCGGGGCCACGCCGTCTTCCATCAGCTTTTCCGCGATCTGCGGGGCCGTGGTGACGCCCATGTAGATCACCAAAGTGCGGCCCTTGCCGGCAAGGCCGGACCAGTCCTGCTCGGTCAGGCCCTTGCACTGGCCCGCCACGAAGCTGACGATGCTGGCACTGTCACGATGGGTCAGCGGAATCTGTGCAGCCGCCGCCGCGCCGATGGCGGCGCTGATGCCGGGGACGACTTCCACCGGAACGCCCGCCGCATGGCAGGCATCGGCTTCTTCTCCGCCGCGGCCGAAAATGAACGGATCGCCGCCCTTCAGGCGCACCACGCTGTTACCCGCCTGTGCCTCGCGCACCAGCAGGGCGTTGATTTCTTCCTGCGGCATGGTGTGGCGCGAACGGCTCTTGGCGACCGAGATCAGCCGCGCATCGGGGCGGGCCAGCGCCAGGATCGAGGGATCGACCAGCCCGTCATGCACCACCAGCCTGGCCTGCATCAGCAGGCGCGCGGCGCGCAGGGTCAGCAGGTCCGGATCGCCCGGGCCGGCGCCGACCAGATAGACCGTGGCGGGAGTTGCGGCATTCTTCATGGGGCGCACATGGCCCCGGTACCCCTCAAGTGCCAGCGAGAATGGTTTTGGCAGGGGGTAGGTGAGCTTTAGCCGGCCTGTCCCGGCCCGCCGCCACCGCTGTCTTCGCCGCCGTCTTCACCGCGCGAATCCCGCTCCAGCGCGGCGATCAGCGTATCGAACTGGGCATTGCCGCGCAGATTGATGTCGCGCTGGGGGAAGGGGATCTTGATGCCGTTTTCGCGGAACAGGCGCCAGACCCGCCAATAGACTTCGGAACGGACACTGCTGATGCCCTCTTCCGGGTCGGTGATCCAGAAACGGATTTCGAAATTGATCGAATTTTCGCCGAAATCCATCAGCAGAACGCGCGGCGCGGGATCGTGCAGCACTCGCGTCACGTCCTTGGCGGCCTGCATCATCAGGTCTCGCGCCAGATCGATGTCGGTATCGTAAGCCACGCCGATGGGCGCCTTCACCCGCACATCGCGCGAACTGTAGGACCAGTTCTCCACCTGATTGATCATCAGGTTCTCGTTCGGGATGAGGTATTCCTTCATGTCCCGCGTGGTGACCGAAATGGCGCGGATGCCGATCTTGCGGATCTGGCCGAAGCTCTCGCGGCCGGACATGTCGCTCACCGCGATCACATCGCCCGGCTTGATCGAACGGTCCATCAGCAGGATGATCCCCGCGATCAGATTGCCGAAGGTCTTCTGCAGGCCGAAGCCGATGGCCAGGCCGAAGGCGCCGGAAAACACGGCCAGCGCGGTCAGGTCTATGCCCAATATGTCGATCCCGACCAGGATCGACAGCGCCCAGATGGCCACGGTCAGCAGCTTGTCGGTCAGCAGTTTCTGCGTCGGGTCCAGCCGGGTGGCCTTGCCCAGCAGCCAGCGCGCCAGCCTGCTGGCGAACCATGCGAAAAACAGCACGGCAGTGATGACCATCACCACCACCAGTGTGTCCCACAGGGAAATCCTTGTGTGGCCGATCTGCAGGGCAATCGAATCCAGCGTGCCGACAAACTGGGCCACTGCGCCGGCCTTGGCGGAAACGGCGTCCCTGATGTCGTCCGCCGCGGCTACTCCGGGCGGGGCATCCTTGCCTGCACTCGCGGCGGCGAGGAAGGCGAGGGCATTCATCCCGCCCGGCCCATGGCGGCAAAGCCGCGCGCCAGATCGGCGATCAGGTCCGCCGGGTCTTCAAGCCCGATGGACAGGCGGATGCCCAGCCGGTCCGCCGGATCGCTGCCCGGCGGCGGCCAGTGCGTGGCACTGCGGGCGCCCTGCGGATCGAAGGGGATGACAAGGCTCTCGAACCCGCCCCAGCTATAGCCGATGCCGAACAATTCCAGCGCGTCGATAAAGCGGGCGCGAGCGGCATCGTCGGCGCCTTTCAGCACGAAGCTGAACAGCCCGCAGCCACCGGTGAAATCGCGCGCCCACAGATCGTGCCCCGGCGCACCGGGCAACATGGGGCAAAGCACGCGGGCGACTTCCGCCCGGCCCGCGAGCCAGCGGGCGATCTGCAGCGCGCTGGAATTTTCCCGTTCCAGCCGCAGTGAAAGGCTGCGCAGGCCGCGCAGGGCAAGGGCCGCATCGTCGGGCGAGACGACCTGCCCCAATTGCTGGGACATGCGGCGGATACGGCTGAAATGCGGTTCGGCCGCGCTGACGCTGCCCATCATCACATCCGAATGGCCGCCGACATGCTTGGTCAGCGACATGATGGAAATATCGCAGCCGCGTTCCAGCGCCGGGAAGCCCAGCGGGCTGGCCCAGGTATTGTCGATCAGGCTGACGGCGCCCTTGTCCCGCGCGATGGCGGCAAGGGCGGGCACGTCGCAGACTTCCATCGTCAGGCTGCCGGGGCTTTCCAGCAGCATGGCCTTTGTCCGTTCGCAGAATTGAGCCGCGAATCCATCTACATCCAGCGGATCGAACCAGCGGGTTTCCACGCCCATGCGGCTCAGCAGCCCTTCGGAAAGGGCACGGCTGGGCTGATAGGCATTGTCCGTCATCAGCAGAACGTCGCCCGTGCGCAGCACCGCCAGCAGCGCGCCCGCAATGGCGGCAACGCCGCTGGGATAGAGCACGGTTCCGGCCGCGCCGGGCTCGATCTGGGTCAGAGCTTCGGCCAGCGACCATTGGGTGGGCGCGCCGCGGCGGCCGTAATAGAAATGCCCATCCTCATTGGGGCGCCCGGCCGCAAGATCGGCGGCATCTTCGTAAAGGTGAGTGCTGCCCCGCCACACCGGCGGGTTCACAACGCCGCCCTTGTGGCCGGCAATGCCGGTCCATTCCCTGCGGCGCCCGGCGCCCGTCAGCATCGTGGCAGGCGCCAGATCCTTGTCGCTGTGATCAGAGTCGCCGCGATCAGACATGCTGCATCTCAGACATCCTGAAGCGCAGCGCCCGTCTCCTTGGGAGTGGCCGGATCGACTGCCCATTCGCTCCAGCTGCCGTCATACAGCGATACGTCCTTGTCCTTGCCCAGCAGGTGCAGGGCAAAGCACAGGACCGCCGCCGTCACCCCGCCGCCGCAGGTTGTGGCGACCGGTTGGGAAAGATCGACGCCCGCCTGTTCGAACGCGGCGCGCAGGCCCGCCTTGTCCTTGAAGGTGCCATCGGCATTGAACAATTCGTAGAAAGGCAGGTTTACCGATCCGGGAATGTGCCCGCTGGGCACGCCGGGGCGGAAATCGGGGATTTCGCCGGAAAACCGGCCCGAATCGCGCGCATCGACCACCTGTTCGGCATGGCTGCTGAGGTTGGCGAGCATATCGGCCTTGCTGCGCACCTTGCCGGCTTCCTGCCAGGCAGTGAAATGCCGGGTCTTCAATGTCTGCACGCCGCCTTCCAGCGGGCGCCCTTCCGCCTTCCACTTGGCGAGGCCGCCGTCCAGGATCGCGACATTCTGCGCGCCGAACAGCTTGAACATGAACCATGCCCGGCCCGATGTCTTCACGTCGCTATCGTCATACAGCACGATGCGGCTGCCATCGCCCAGCCCCAGCTTCTGCATGCGGCTGGCGAACATCTCCGCCGTGGGCAGCGCGGCAGGCACCGGGCTTTCCGGGTCGACCAGATTGGTCAGGTCCATGAACACAGCACCGGGTATATGCCCGGCCTCGTATTCGGCCCGGGCATCCCGCCCGGCGATGGGCAAGTGACTTGATGCGTCGACGATCCTCAGGTCGCAGGATCCAATTTCCTCTGCGAGCCAGTCGGTCGAAACCAGCGATTCCATTCGCGCGCTCCTCATCGCGTGAACGACTAGGGTTAAACCCCTGCCTTTCGCCCGTCGAGGGGGGATCGTTCAAAAGATTCTTTGTGTGACTTCTCGGTAAATGCGCGGACCCTGATCCAGCCGGAAAGGCTGCAATCCCGCGCCGGGGCGAGGTGAACGCTGCCCTACCAGTACGGTGCGCAAAATCGCGCCTGCCGCGCCAGAGGCGGCTTCCACCTTCAGCCGGGCCAGCGGCACGAACATCAGGGCCGTGCCCTTGCGGATCGGCCGGATGAGCGAGAAATTGAGGCGGAATTCGCCGCTCATCTGCGCGCTTTCGCCCGGGCGCAACCGCTCGATCCGGTGCTGCGGCACCAGTTCGCTCTCGCTGGAGGCAAGCTGTTCTTCCTCCGGCAGGGATGCATGGGCGGAGATCATGTCGCCCGTCACGCTGATGCCTTCCATTACCCGGCCGCTCATATTGGTGAGGGTCACGCGGTAGGAAAGCGTGGCGGCGGTCAGGGTGATGGCCAGTTCGCGCGCTTCGAGGGCAAGGCTGAGCGGGGCCACTTCCTCCGGTGCTTCATCGATCAGCATGTCCGGGTCCGTGGCGGGCGTTGGCGCAGGCCTTGCGGCAGCTGCCGCCGCCAGATCGGGCCGCTGGATTTCCGGTGCACGCACGGCGCGCTGGGCGCCTTCGCGCCGCCAGAACCAGATTCCGGCACCAAGCGCGGCGGCAAAGGCGGCAATCAGTCCGGCGATCGCGCCGATCCAGCCCCATGGCAGGGATTCGCTGTCGGTCGCCTCGGTGGCGGGCGGCTGCGAAGATTCGGCCGGTGTGGGGGCGGTCGCCGGGGCGGCAGGCGCGGCCGTCGGGGTAGGGATAGCCTCCGCTTCGTCCGTGGAAACTGGTTCGGGCGTATCGCTTGCGGTCGGCGTCGGGCTTGGCGTGGCGCTGACGCGCGGGGAAGGCGATGCGCCGGGTGTCGGTGTGGGCCGCGCGGCAGTGGGCGCGGGCGTCGGCGCCGGGGTGCTGGCCGCGGGGCGCGGCGTGGGAGTGGGCGCAGGTGTGGGCGTTGGCGCAGGGGGCGGAGCGGGGCGGGCGGGCGTCGCGGTGGAGCGCGGAGGCGCTTCCCCCGGCGCAACCGGGCCTGCCGGGGCCTGCGTATTGCCCGGCGGAAGCTGGAAATCGCCGACCGATGCCGCAGCCGGGGCCTGGCCCAGCGCGATCAGCCCGGCGCCTGCAAGCAGGGCCTGAATCCTCATCCGCCTGTTCTTGTCGTTGGGAGTTTTGGTCATGACCCCTGTCGGTATGCCCGTCTTCACTCGCGGGCTGGAAGTCTGGAAGCGCAGGGCGCGCTGAATAGCGGCTGAATCGTCTCCGTCAAACCGGTGACTTGTGCGGCAGGCGAGTTCGCGGCATCACGCGCGGCATGACCGACACACCCGAAAACCTGAAGCCCCTTCACCTCGGCCAATCGAGCGCGCTGCCGGCTTCCCCCGAAGAAGCGGTGCTGGATTACGTGCCCAACCCGCGCGTCGGATCGCTCTATATGATCCGTTTCGCCGCGCCTGAGTTCACTTCTTTGTGCCCCGTGACCGGCCAGCCCGATTTTGCCCATCTGGTGATCGACTATGCGCCGGGCGAAACCATCGTCGAATCGAAAAGCCTCAAGCTCTTTCTCGGATCGTTCCGCAACCATGCCGGTTTCCACGAGGATGTGACCGTGGGCATCGGCCAGCGGCTGGTGGAAGAAATGAAGCCCGTCTGGCTGCGTATCGGCGGATATTGGTATCCGCGCGGCGGCATTCCGATCGACGTCTTCTGGCAGACGGGCGCTGCGCCCGCCGGCCTGTGGGTGCCCGATCAGGGCGTGGCCCCCTATCGCGGGCGGGGCTAGGCCGAAGCCGCTGCCTGCCGCGCCCAGTTGACGATGGCGCTGGCGGGCATGGCCCCCGATTGCCGCGCGATTTCCCGGCCCTTGTGGATCAGGATCATCGTCGGGATGGACTGGATGCCATAGCGGGCCGCCAG
Organism: Erythrobacter sp. SG61-1L; assembly: GCF_001305965.1. Classification (NCBI taxonomy): domain Bacteria; kingdom Pseudomonadati; phylum Pseudomonadota; class Alphaproteobacteria; order Sphingomonadales; family Erythrobacteraceae; genus Erythrobacter; species Erythrobacter sp. SG61-1L. The sequence goes on along the minus strand of NZ_JXQC01000003.1, from coordinate 3,657,472 downwards.
TGCCTGCTCCGCCTCCGTATCCAGCTTGCCCAGTCGGATAGCCGGTTCCAGCTGGCCTGCCGCCGCGCCGAAGGCCGGGGCCATCTGGCGGCAGGGGCCGCACCAGCTCGCCCAGAAATCGACCAGCAGCGGCAGGTCGCTCTTGGCGGCATGGGCATTGAAATTGGCGGCGGTCAGCGTCACCGGCGTGCCCGTGAACAGGGCCGCGCGGCATTTGCCGCATTTGCCGCCCGCACCCAGTTTTTCACGCGGAACGCGGTTCAGCGCGGCGCAGTGTGGGCAGGCAATGATCATCGCTTCGGATTGGGTATCGGACATGGCGTCACCTCTCGCCCGCTAGATAGGGAGCCTTGGCAGGAGGGAAAAGGGATGGTGCCGGCTACAGGATTCGAACCCGTGGCCCCCTGATTACAAATCAGGTGCTCTACCAACTGAGCTAAGCCGGCCCTTGGCGCCGCCGATGGCGGGCTGCGCGAAGCCCCTCTGCTCTAAAGCGCGCCGAAGGTCCAGCCTTCGGTTTGGGCGATTTCATCTGTCATGGCGGAGGGATGCCAATATTCGGGCAGGTGAGCCACTTCGCGCAGCCAGGCGGCGGTGATCAGGGCGTCGCTGATGTGATCGTCGACCGGGCCGATGGCGGGCACCGGGCCGCTGCCCAGCGCGGCAAGGGCCTCGTTCAGTTCTTCGTAGCTGCGCAGCTTCGTCTGGCCTGCGCGGCGGCCGGCATGAATGGCGGCGAGCGAGGTGTAGATTTCCACCACGGCCGATCCGCCCCGGCCCGGCAGGGCATCGACCGGCCAGACAGGCACAAGGCCGGAAAGCCGGTGCAGCACGCGCATTCCGGTCAGGCTCGATTTGCCGACCTGCGCCGCGCCGACCAGATTGAAGTTGGAATAGGGATTGCAGCCCGCCTCGCGCTGGGCGTGTTCGGTGATGCGGAAGCGGCCTCTGCCGCCGCCGAACAGGTCGCCTTCCTCGCCCCGGTGGCGGAAGAAGCGGTGTGCCCATTCATGGCCGACGAAGCTGCTGGCGCAAAGGTGCGCGTCACCGGCGCAGATGCGGTCGATCAGCGCCCACAGCGCGCGGGCATCGTCGGGGCTTTCGTTCCAGCCGGGAAAGAAGGCGCCGCGATCCGCGAAGGGCAAGGACATGCCCAGATCCAGTCCGGCCAGCGTGCCTTCGGGCATTTGCGTAGCAAGCCAGTCCAGCACTTCGGCGCGGGACCAGCGATGGCCGGGGCGGACCAGCTGCGGTGCATCCCTGCCGGTGGTGCAGATCGCCACGGCAATGCCCCGGTGCCGTTCGCCGGCTGCGCCGGACCAGTCGATGGCGGCGAAATGAGTGAAACGGGTCATGGTTTGGGGCAGGCGCCCGGTTTCAGCGCCCATTTTTCCGCTTCGGTCGCGTGCCACGGGTCGCGCGTGGTGATGTCCACAAGCCCGGCATCGGAAGGGTAACGGTCGTTGGGAATGACGGAGAGGTTCACGCAGCCATCGCCCGCCCAGCCTTCCAGCCGCCAGTCGCCCGAAGGCATGCCTTCTTCCACCTTGGCCAGCGGGCGCAGGCCGACAGGTTCGATCTGCCAGACACCGAAGGCGTTGAACCCGCCGAATGCGGATTCGCTCAGATCGACCGAGGCGAAGCGCATGCCGCCGGGCGGGGAGAGCGGGGCAGTGCCGGTTTCGATAACCTGCCCCAATCCGCTGCGGTCCACCACGATAAAGCCGAACGCTTCATATCCGCCCCAGGCGAAGGAGAGGAAGCGCTGGTCGTGCGAGGCTTTGGCGTCCTCGATGCCTTCCATCCAGCCTGTGTCGACGCAGATCGTGTGGCCATTGGCGGTGGAGACGGCGAAGTGGTCCATGTCGGACCGCACCAGCCCGTCGAAGGCCGGTGGGACAGGGATGGGGGCCTTGCGCTCGCGATAGTCTTCATCGGCCGTTTCGGAGGGCTTGCAGGCGGCAAGATCGGGTTCGGCGGCGGGAGTGTTTGCGGATGCGGATGCAGCAGTTGAAGATGCGGCGGGCGCGGCCTCCCCCGCATCGCCGCAACCGGCCAGCAGGGCAATCGCGGCGAACATTCCGGCACTGCGTTGCATGGCCTTGCGGTTCATCCCGGCACCCTCACTTGCCGCGCTGGGCGCGCAGCTTGTTCCAATAGGCGATCCGTTCGATCACCTGCCGTTCGAACCCGCGCTCGACCGGTTCGTAATAGGTCTGCGGCTCCATCCCTTCGGGCCAGTAATTGTCACCGGAAAAGCCCTCTGCCGTGTCATGGTCGTAAGTGTAGCCGGTGCCATAGCCGATATCCTTCATCAGCTTGGTCGGCGCGTTGAGGATATTGGCGGGCGGGGCAAGCGATCCGGTTTCCTTCGCGCTTTTCCACGCCGCTTTCTGCGCCTTGTAGGCCGCATTCGATTTGGGCGCTGTGGCCAGATAGAGGCAGGCCTGTACGATGGCCACTTCGCCTTCCGGGCTGCCCAGAAACTCATAGGCATCCTTGGCGGCAAGGCATTGGGTCAGCGCCTGCGGATCGGCCAGGCCAATATCCTCGCTGGCGAAACGGACGAGGCGGCGCAGCACGTAAAGCGGTTCTTCCCCCGCAGTGAGCATGCGCGCCATGTAATAGAGCGCGGCCTGCGGATCGGAGCCGCGCAGCGATTTGTGGAGCGCGGAAATCAGGTTGTAATGCCCGTCGCGATCCTTGTCGTAAACGGCGACGCGGCGCTGGAGGAACTTGCCTAGAGCTGCCGGATCGAGCGGTTCGGGAATCTTCGCGGCATAAAGCGTTTCGGCCTGATTGAGCAGGAAGCGCCCGTCGCCATCGGCGCTGGCCACCAGCGCCTCGCGCGCGTCCGGCGTCAGGGGCAGGGGGCCTTCCAGTTCCTCCGCACGGGCTAGCAGGACGGAGAGCGCTGCCGCATCCAGCCGGTGGAGGATCAGCACTTGGGCCCGGCTGAGCAATGCGGCGTTGAGGGCGAAGCTGGGGTTCTCGGTCGTCGCGCCCACCAGCGTCACCGTGCCGCGTTCCACGAAGGGCAGGAAGCCATCCTGCTGGGCGCGGTTGAAGCGGTGGATTTCGTCCACGAACAGCAGGGTGCGCTGCCCGGCCTTGGCGGCCACTTCCGCCTCGGCAAAGGCCTTCTTCAGGTCTGCGACGCCGGAAAACACCGCGCTCACGGCGGCAAAGCGCATGCCCACCGCATCGGCCAGCAGGCGGGCGATGCTGGTCTTGCCCGTGCCCGGCGGGCCCCACAGGATCATGCTGGATAGTCGCCCGGCCGATACCATGCGGCCGATGGCGCCTTCCGGCCCGGTGAGATGTTCCTGCCCGATCACTTCGGAAAGGGTGGAGGGGCGCAGCCGGTCGGCAAGGGGCGCGTCTTCGCGCGGCGCATCGGGCGCACCGGCGGGCGGCAGGTCTTCGGCAAACAGGTCAGACATTTCGCGCACCATAGGCGGGGCGAAGGAATTTTGCATCGGCTCTTGCCAAGTTCGATCTACGATATATCTTAAAGCTATCGAGATATGCAGAATAAGGAATCATACATGCATAATCATTCGGATCGCTGCGGCGATCGTTCCGAACGCCATGGCCGCCATCGTGGTATGCGCGGCGGCCCGGGTGGCCCCCTGTGGGGCAAGATGGAAAAGCTCGCGGCCATGGGGCGCGGCGGATTCGGTGGCGGCTGGGGCGGTGGCTTCGGCTGGGACGATTTCGGCGGCGGCTTTGGCGGCGGCGGGCGCAAGGGCCGACGCGGACGGATGTTCGCGGGCGGAGAGCTTCGCCTCGTCCTGCTTAGCCTTGTCGCGGACCAACCGCGCCACGGCTATGAACTGATGAAGGCGCTGGAAGAGCTGACCGGCGGGAATTACTCGCCCAGCCCGGGCACGCTCTATCCCACGCTCTCGCTTCTTTCAGACGAAGGCATGATTGCCGAAAGCGCCGATGGCGACGGCAATCGCAAGGCCTTCGAGGCAACCGATACAGGCCGGGCCGAACTGGCCGAACGGGCCGAGGAAGTCGAAGCTCTGCTGAAGCGCCTTGCCGAACTGGGCGATGCAGGTGAACGCCAGCATTCGCCGGAACTGATGCGTGCGCTGATGAATTTCGGTGGCGTGCTCAAGCACCGGGTCTTTGCGGGCAAGCCCGACAAGGAGACGATGCAGGCCATCGTCGACATCATCGACGAAGCGGCCAAGCGGATCGAACGCGCTTGAACCGACTGGAAATGCTGCGCCGGCGCCACAATCTGGTGCCGGTGCAAGCCATGGAGATACTCATGAGTTCAACCGCCACCACCACGGCCATCGTCCCGACCGCCAGCGGCAGCCGCTATCTGCAGCAATTGTGCAAGCACTGGTCCCACAGTCTGGAAGTGGAATTCACGCCCGAACACGGCACGATTCGCTTCCCGGCTGAAGGCCGCGCGGGCACGTTCCCCGGCGATGCGCTGGTGACGATGGACGCCCATGCGGACAGTCTGGAAGTGCGGATCGACGCCAGCGTGGACCAGCAGCGGGACGTGATGAAAGGCGTCGTTTCCAGCCATCTGGACCGCTTCGCCCATCGCGAGGCGCCCTTGCCGTTCGACTGGCGGGATGGATGAAGTCTCCGGCGGCCTGCTAACAACCTCCGTTCATCCTGAGCCTGTCGAAGGACACGGGTGATGGTAATTCCGGGCGCACCGAAACTCCCGCTTGAGCGGGAAGCTTGGCATAACTGCGTGCTGGGCAAAGGTCAGCGCGTGTCCTTCGACAGGCTCAGGACGAACGGACGTGGCTTGGCAGAGGTAGCGCGGGGGGCGCTTACTTTCCCGCCGCGCGCTGCCCGATCAGGCGGATATAGGTATCGGCCACGGCCTGATTGATCCGGTCCCAGTCGAAATCGAGGCTGCGTGCCTCGCCCGCTGCACCGTGCTGCGCGCGCAGGCCTGCGTCTTCGACATAGGCCTGCACCGCATCGGCATAGGCGGGAATATCGCCCGGCTTAATCAGGCGACCGGTTGTGCCATCGGCCACCAGCACATCGCTGCCCGTTGCGCGCGCGGCCACTACCGGCAGGCGGCAGGCCATGGCTTCCAGCGTGACATTGCCGAAGGTCTCGGTGATTGAAGGGTTGAACAGCATGTCCATGCTGGCAACCGCCCGGCCCAGATCCGCGCCCGCCTGAAAGCCCGCGAAGCAGGCATCGGGCACGCGTTCGGCAAACCAGCCGCGCGCCGGGCCTTCGCCCACCACCAGCACCTTGTGCTTCACGCCGCGCCGGGCAAGTTCGGTTACGGTGTCGGCAAAGACATCCAGCCCCTTTTCCATCACCAGACGGCCAAGGAAGCCTACGGCCACTTCGTCATCCGCGATGCCGAAGGACTGGCGCCATTCAAGGTCGCGCACGCCGGGGTTGAAGATCGTGCGATCCACCCCGCGTGACCAGATGCCGATATCGCCGTTCATCCGCTGCTCGTGCAGCACGTCCACCATGCTCTGCGAGGGGGCGACCAGCGCATCGCAGCGCCGATAGAGCTTGCGCAGCCAGTTCTCCACCGTGGGTTCGAGAAAGCCGAGCTTGTAATAACGCGGATAGGTTTCGAACCGGGTGTGGACCGATGCGAGCACGGGGATGTCCCTGTCCCGCGCCCATTTGGCCGCCTGACGGCAGGCAAAATCCGGCGCGGAAATATGCACGACATTGGGGGCGAAGGCCGCAAGGTCTTCCCGGTTCTGGCGCGAAAGGCCGGTGGCCACGCGATATTCGCTGCGGCCGGGAATGGCGAAGGATGCCACGCCCACCAGATCGCCTGTGGGCGGGAAGTCCGGCTTGTCCACCACCGGGGAATAGACGCGCACGGCCGCGCCCTGACGCAACAGATAGCCCACCAGACGGTTCAGTGCCTGGTTCGCGCCATCGCGCACCATATTGTAGTTGCCGCTGAACAGGGCGATGCGAAGCTGGGAAGTGTCCATTCTGGCCGGGCTTTAGGGGTGGCTCCGCCGTCTCGCAACGGCGCCGCCAGTCTTGTTCACTCTTCGGGATCGTACCACTGGACGATCAATATTTCGAGATCGTGATCCGGCTCGTATCCCGTCTTGCGCACCTCGAAGCGAGTGGGCGAGATCTTTTGCACCCCGTCCATGCAGAAGCTCACCAGATTGTCGGGCCTGCCCTTGTCCACCACCAGCCGGAAATCCCCGATGGGTCCGCGCCAGTTGGCGCCGCTGGACAGGACATAACCGATCCAGGTTTCGCCATAGCCGTGATATTCATCGCCTGCCTTCGCCTCTTCGGTGCGCTGGCGCTTTTTTACGCCTGCCAGAAAGGCCGCATCGGTGCAGTAATGCTGCCGGTAATAGGCCTTCTGGTCCGCCCATTGCGGATCGTCGATCTGGTGGAGCAACCCGCCCACCGATCCGCCGACGATCGGGGTGTATCGGTGGGAGACACTGACCGTGGCATGGGCGGGGAAAGTCTGCTCGCGGGTGATGTGCCACTGCACCTGCCAGGCGGGGCCGTAATCATTGCCGCCCCAGCCTTCTTCCTTCACCAGCAGGCCCAGCGCCGCCAGCCGTTCCGCCTCGGTTTCGGGCAGGGCGGCGATCCGTTCGACGAAATCGTAATCCTGATACCATTCCAGCGGGAAGCCTGCGCCTTCCACCAGTGCAGTCACGTCCTTGCCGTTCGCTACCGCGCGCACCACAGTCTGCCACTCGGCAGGCTTGCCATCAATCGTGGTTGAGAAGCCCAGCCTGTTCCAGTCGGGCCAGCTGCCATATTCCACCCAGTCCTGCCCCTGTTCGGGCAATGCGGGCAGGGGGAAACTGATCAGGATGGTCTGCGGATCGTCGGAATGGTTGGTGTAGCTATAGTCCACCCGCACTTCATCGGCGGAAATGAACAGATCTTCCCGGTCCATGCTGATGGTATCGCTGGCCTTCAGCACCAGCCCGCCTACGGCCCATTCCGCTTCGGAATCATTGGCAAGGGCAGGGAGGGGCAGCAGCGAAAAGCAAACGGCCGCAGCGGCGAGAAGCCGTGCGGCCGGAAGCTGGGAAAGAAGGCGCGGCATAAGCGGATGATGCCCGTGCCGGGCGGCAGGGCAAGCGGATTTTATGCCGCTTCCTTGCGCTTTGCCTTCTTGCGTTCGTTCGGATCGAGGATCGCCTTGCGCAGGCGGATGGACTTGGGCGTCACTTCCACCATTTCGTCGTCGTCGATATAGGCGATGGCCTGTTCCAGCGTCATTACCCGCGGCGGGGTGAGGCGGATCGCATCGTCCTTGCCGGTCGAACGGAAGTTGGTCAGCTGCTTCGACTTCATCGGATTGACTTCAAGGTCATCCGGCTTGGCATTTTCGCCGATCAGCATGCCTTCGTAGATCTTTTCCTGCGGGCTCACGAAAAGGATGCCGCGTTCTTCGAGGCTGTTGAGCGCATAGCCCACGGCCTCGCCGGTGCAGTTGGAGATCAATACGCCGTTCTGGCGGCCTTCGATCTTGCCCTTGTAGGGGGCATATTTCTCAAACAGGCGGTTCATGATGCCGGTGCCGCGCGTGTCCGAAAGGAACTCGCCGTGGTAACCGATCAGGCCGCGCGACGGGGCGGAGAAAGTGATGCGGGTCTTGCCGAGCCCCGAGGGGCGCATGTCGGTAAGCTCTGCCTTGCGGCGCTGCATCTTTTCCACGACCGTGCCGGAGAATTCATCGTCCACGTCGATCACAACGGTTTCGTAAGGCTCGGTGCGGTTGCCCGCCTCGTCCTCGCCGAAGATCACGCGCGGGCGCGAAATGCCCAGTTCGAAGCCTTCGCGGCGCATGGTTTCGATCACCACGCCCAGCTGCAGTTCGCCGCGGCCCGCCACTTCGAAGCTGTCCTTGTCGGCGCTTTCGGTGACGCGGATGGCGACATTGGTTTCCGCTTCGCGCATCAGGCGGTCGCGGATCATGCGGCTGGTGACCTTGTCGCCTTCGCGGCCAGCCAGCGGGCTGTCATTGACCGAGAAGCGCATCGCCAGGGTCGGCGGATCGATCGGCTGGGCCTTGATCGGCTCCGAAACCTGCGGGTCGGCGATGGTGTTGGCAACGGTGGCCTTTTCCAGACCTGCCAGCGCGATGATGTCACCGGCGCGGGCTTCATCCACCGGCACGCGGTCGAGGCCACGGAAGGTGAGCACCTTGGTGGCACGGCCCACTTCGATCACCTTGCCGTCCATGTCGATGGCGCGGATCGGGTCGTTGACCTTCAGCGTGCCCGACTGGACGCGACCGGTCAGCACGCGGCCCATGAAGTTGTCACGGTCGAGCAGGGTTGCGAGGAACGAGAACGGCGCGTCGACGTCGAGGTTCGGCGCGGGGACGTGCTCCACGATCTTCTCGAACAGCGGGGTCAGCGTGCCGTCGCGCGCGTCCGGATCGTAGCTGGCGTAACCGTTGCGGCCCGAAGCATAGAGGACAGGGAAGTCGAGCTGCTCGTCGCTGGCGTCGAGGCTGACGAAGAGGTCGAACACTTCATCCAGCACTTCGGCATGGCGGCCGTCGGGACGGTCGATCTTGTTGACGACGACGATCGGCTTGAGGCCGAGGCCGAGCGCCTTGCCGGTGACGAACTTCGTCTGCGGCATCGCGCCTTCCGAGCTGTCGACCAGGAGAATCACACCGTCGACCATCGAGAGGATGCGTTCCACTTCGGCGCCGAAGTCGGCGTGGCCGGGCGTGTCGACAATGTTGATGCGGTGATCGTTCCACTCGATCGAGGTCGGCTTCGCAAGGATGGTGATCCCGCGTTCCTTTTCCAGATCGTTGGAATCCATCGCGCGTTCTTCCACGCGCTGATTGTCGCGGAAGGTGCCGGATTGGCGGAATAGCTGGTCAACCAGGGTGGTCTTGCCATGGTCAACGTGGGCAATGATTGCGATATTACGCAGGGCGTCTTGGCCGGGCATCGGTCAGGCTCTTCTGGGTTTGCAGGTTGTCTGAAGGCTTCGGACACAATTCGCCCGGGCGCCGCGCCCCTATACACAATGCTGCATTGCGGCAAGTATAAACGGTGGAAAAGGGCGATTGTGTCATATCGAGGCACGCCGCTGTCGGGCGCGCGTCATGCTACACCAAAGTCTGTCGATCCCGCATCGGAAGGCACCATGCCGTAGCGGCAGGCTGACGCGGTGTTACCGCCGTGCAACGCGCGGTTACGTGTGAAACCGGTCTACCTATTGGAGATTGTGTGAACCTGCCAGTAACCTTATGATCGCTAAAGGAGTCCGGGCTTTGTCGGCAATCCTCGTTAAAGAAGGCGCTGCGGCAGGGTCTGGGGATGGAGAGATGGAGCCTCACATGACAATCACCGTTTCTGGTCGTGCCACAGCCATACGCGCGACCCTTCTGCTTGGTGCTGCCGGCCTTGCTCTGGCGGTCCCCTCCGTAGCTTTCGCTCAGGCTGAGGAAGAACTCGCCCAGCCTGCGGAAGACGAACCCGGTTCCGGCAATGAAATTCTGGTCACCGCGACCAAGCGCGAACAGACGCTGCAGGACGTTCCCGTCGCCGTTACGGTAGCTACCGGCGAGGCGCTGGAACGCGCGCAGATCCGCGATCTGAAGGATCTGCAGACCCTCGTGCCGTCGCTGCGCGTGACCCAGCTGCAAAGCTCCGCCAACACCAACTTCATCATTCGCGGTTTCGGCAACGGGGCGAACAATGCCGGTATCGAACCTTCGGTGGGCGTGTTCATTGACGGCGTCTATCGCAGTCGCACCGCCTCGCAGGTAAACGACCTGCCCAACGTCTCCCGCATCGAAGTGCTGCGCGGGCCGCAATCGACCCTGTTCGGCAAGAACGCTTCTGCGGGCGTCATCTCGATCGTGACGGAAGAGCCGCAGTTCGATCTCGGCGGCTCGGTCGAGGCGGGTTACGGCAATTACAACGCCGTGGTGCTCAAGGGTTACGTCACCGGCCCGCTGTCGGAGAACGTGGCGGCCAGCATCGCGGGCGGCTGGTCCGGCCGTGACGGCTACAACAAGGATCTCGGCACCGGGGACCGGACCAATGAACGTAACCGCTGGTTCGTTCGCGGCCAGTTGCTAATCGAGCCTTCGACCGACTTCAAGGCGCGGATCATCGCCGATTACGACAGTATCGACGAGAATTGCTGCGGCGTGATCAACCTCAAGCGCGCGCCCTCGCCGGGGGCGACCGACGTGATCGACGCGCTGGGCGATCTGCCCGATGCGAACCATCCTTTCGCCAATGTCGTTTACAACAATTACAACTCCACCAACGACATCAAGAACTGGGGCGTTTCGGCCCAGCTCGATTACAATGTCGGCCCGATGACGCTGACCTCCATCACGGCGTTCCGTAACAATCAGGCTGTGACCGCGCAGGATGCGGACTTCTCCAGCGCGGATCTGATCTATCCGCTGGCGGCGGACATCAACCTCGACACTTTCACGCAGGAACTGCGCATGACGGCGGAAATCGCCGACAAGGCCAGCATCCTGCTGGGCGCCTTCTACATCAAGGAGAAGGTGGACCAGACCGGCGAGCTGAAGTGGGGCAGCCAGGCCCGCGCCTATGCCAATGCGCTGATCAGCAGCCTTTCCGGCGGCAGCCAGAACATCGCCACGCTTGAGGGGACACTGGGCACGCTGGAAGGCGATCCGTCCAAATATACCAACAAGTTCTTCGCCTATCAGACCGGCAATGACGAGACCTTCACGCTGGACAGCGAGGCGATCTCGATCTTCGGCCAGATCGATTACGAAGTCGTGCCGGGCCTGACGCTGACCGTGGGCGGCAATTATACGAAGGACGTGAAGGACTACACGGCCAACATCGTCGGTTCGGATGCCTTCTCCACCGTCGATCTGGTGGCTGACGGCAATACGGCGATCTATGCGCAGGCACTGGCCACCACCATTGGCGGCCCGATGTTCCTCAATCTCAACCGCCCGGCCACGCAGGAGGAAATCGGCCTGTTCGCACAGGGCAATCCGCTGGCGTTCGGCCTGGCTTCGGATGGCGCCCATGCCTATGCCGATGCCAACGATACCGATCCGGCAGTGAACTCGCTGCTGGCGCTCAAGCCGCTGCAGTACCTGCCGCCCTTCCTCAACGTGCCGAATTCGGTGGAAGATGGCCACGTTTCGGATGACGATTTCACTTACACCATCCGGCTTGCCTATGATGTGAGCCCGGAAGTGAACATCTATGCAAGCTATGCCACCGGCTTCAAGGCGGCATCGGTCAACCTGTCGCGCGACAGCCGGCCGCTTGCCTCGGATGCGGCGGCGCTGGGTTCGGCCGGCCTGCTCAAGGTCAACCAGACCTACGGCACCCGTTATGCCGATCCCGAAAAGTCGACCGTCTACGAGTTCGGCCTGAAGGGGAACTGGGGCGTCGGCTCGGCCAACGTCGCCGTGTTCAAGCAGGAGATCCAGGGTTTCCAGTCGAACATCTTCACCGGCACCGGCTTCGCGCTGGCCAATGCGGGCAAGCAATCCACCTTCGGCGTCGAATTCGAAGGCATGGTGGAACCGACTGACGGGCTGACCTTCAATCTGGGCGTCACCTATCTCGATCCGAAATATGACGACTTCAAGTTTTCCGCAGTAGGCGACCTTACCGGCACAAAGCCGGCCGGTATCCCCGAATGGACCGTGGTGCTTGGCGGGCAGTATGAAATCGACATGGGCAATGGCGATGCGCTGTTCCTGAACGCTTCGTATCACCATGAATCCGAAGTGCAGATCGTGGAAGGCCTGCCGGGCTATATCGCCGGCGGACAGGCTGCGGCGATTGCGGCGGCGGCCCAGTTCACTCGCACGGTGGACGATGTTTCGGCTTCGATCACCTATGCGATGGATTCCGGCCTGGAATTCTCGCTGTGGGGCCGCAACCTGCTCGACGATCGCTATCTGCAGCAGGTGTTCGACTCAGTGGCTCAGCCGCTCTCGATCTCGGGCTATACCAACCAGCCGCGTACCTGGGGCGGTTCGGTGCGTTTCAAGTGGTAAGCACAACTACCTGAACCGATTGGGAAAGGGGGCCGAGTGCCCCCTTTTTCTTGCCCGCAAGCCCAGCCTGTGGTGGTCTCCCGCGAAACGATTCGGGGGGATCGGCGTGTATTGGATGTTCTTGCCGTTCCGGCGCTATTTCGACTTTTCCGGCCGTTCGCGCCGGCTGGAATACTGGCTGTTCCTGCTGTTCAACCTGTTCGTTGCCGTGTTGGTGACAATGTTGGGGATTGAAATCGAGGAAAATTCCGCGCCGGGCAAAAGCGGGGGCATGGATTTCGGCTCGAAGCTGTTGCTGGCCTATGCGCTGGGAATATCCTGCCCCGTCCTGGCACTGCAGGTACGCCGCCTTCACGATCTGGAGAAATCAGGCTGGTATGTGTTGCTCGGGCTCATCCCATATATCGGGGGGCCGGCCCTGGCATACTTATTGGCGCAGAAGGGCACGCCGGGCGAGAATGCCTATGGCCCGGACCCACTGAGGCCAGAAACCGACATTTCCGACTTCCTGTGAAGCGGAATAACCGGCGGAGCCAGTCGCATCCGCTTCCATCACGGCAAACGTGCAACAGCCGGGCCGTTACCACACCCCCGCCGGACGGGCGGGAATTGGGGGAATTGACGATGAATTGGATGTTCTTGCCGTTTAAGCGGTATTTCGACTTTTCCGGCCGTTCGCGCCGGAAGGAATTCTGGATGTTCACATTGCTGAACGTCATTCTGGCCTGCGTGCTGGCGGGCCCGTTCTATGTGCAGATGTTCAGCGCCATTTTCACCAGTGCCCAAATGGCGGGGCAGGGTGTCGAATATGATGAAAGCGTGATGGCGGCATCGATGCTGTCCAGCCCGGTCCTGATCGCCATGGTCGGAATTTACGGCATCTATGCGCTGTTCGCGCTGATTCCGTCCATCGCCGTGACCGTTCGCCGCCTGCATGATCGCAACATGTCCGGCTGGTGGTATCTGGGCTTCATCTTGCTTTCGTTGATCCCTTTCGTGGGCTTCCTCGTCACGATCGCCTTTCTGGTGATCCTGTGCCTTGACGGCACTGCAGGCCCCAATCGCTTCGGGCCGGACCCCAAGGGCCGCACCGATGTGGGCGTTTTCGCCTAAAGCTCTCTGAGTGCCTGGGCGGGGCGTGCCCGCAGCAGCGGAAGCGACCCGCCCAGTGCAAATCCCAATACCAGCGCAAGGCCCGCGCCCAGCACGGCCAGAATGCGCGGCCAGTCCGGCAGCCAGTCGAATTCGAACAGCTGGACGATCACCAGCCAGGCAAGCCCACTGCCCAGCACCAGCGCCACACCTGCCAGTACCAGAGCCAGCAGGCCATATTCGGCAAGTTGCAGCAGCAGCAGCTGTTTGCGGCTGGCGCCCAGCACGCGCAGGATCACATTGTCGTAAAGGCGGCTGGCGCGGGCGGCGGCGATGGCGCCCAACAGGACGGCCAGCCCTGCCAGCACGGCCACGGAAGCGGCGGCAAGGATGGCTGCGCCCACCTGGCTCAATATCGCTCGCGCTTCGCCCAGCACCTGCCCCACTTCGATCACCGAGCTTGAGGGGAAGGTGCGGACCATCTGTCGCAGCAGCGGGCCGGTCGCGGCACCGTCGGGCAGGTCGATTGTGGCGGCCAGATTATGCGGCGCATCGGCAATGGCATTGGGGCTGAACACCAGCACATAATTGAAGCCCATCGAATCCCAGTCGATCCGCCGGAAGCTCGCAATGCGGGCGCTGCGTTCCACTCCCAACAGGCCGACCGTGATGTAATCGCCGATCTTCAGGCCAAGCACCTGCGCCAGTTCCTCGTCGATGGAAACCAGCGGCTCGCCTGAATAATCCTTCGGCCACCATTTGCCTGCGGTCACCGTATTGCCTTCGGGCACGCCGTCCGAATAGGTCAGGCCGCGTTCGCCGCGCAGGGGCCATGCGCCTTCGGGGATTTCGTCCAGATCGGCCACGCGGATCGTCTTGCCCTTCGGGCCATAGGCCAGGATCTTGCCGCGCAGGGTAGGCACGCTGCGGATTTCCGCCTTGGGGCTGTCCTTGCGGACCAGGTCCTCGAACTCGCCGATCCGGGCGCGCGGAATGTCGAGCACGAAATAATCGGGCGCCATCTGCGGCACGCTGCGCTGGATATTGGCATCCAGGCTGGTCTGCACGCCGGCCAGCAGCACGAAGGCAGACAGGCCGAAGCCCAGCGCCGTCACCAGCGCGCCCGTTTGCGCACCGGGCCGGTGGAGATTGGCCAGCGCATTGCGCAGCAGCGGGTTGCGCGGGCGCGGCGCGCGTTCAGCCGCGCGGCGGATGGCCCAGCCTAGCAGGGCCAGTATGGCCAGCAGCCCGGCAGCCCCGCCCATGAATATGGCGCTTAGGCCCGGTTGCGGCGTGCCGATCAGGGCCAGTGCGGCAATCGCCACCAGCCCGCCGCCCACCGGTAGCAGCAACCCACGCCATTCGCGAGCCAGCGGCATCACGCGCTCGCGCATCAGGGCCATGGCTGGGAAGCGCCGAGCCTTTTCCAGTGGTGGGGCGGCGAAGATCAGCGCCACCAGCAGGCCGAAGCCCGCGGCGCGCGCCAGTGCGGCAAGGTCGATCACCAGCCCGGTCTGCACCGGCAGCAGCGAACCCAGTGCCCAGCTGAGCAATGGAGTGATGGCAATGCCCGCGATCAGGCCAGCCAGCGCGCCCGCCAGCGCGGCTGCGCCCAGTTGCAGGGCATAGATACGCGCAATGTCTCCGCTGGTCGCGCCAAGGATTTTCAGCGTGGCGATGCCGGTCCGCCGGGCCTGAAGGTAAGAGGATACTCCGCCGCCGATCCCGATCCCTGCGATCACCAAGGCGGCCAGCCCCACCAGCACCAGAAACTGGCCCATGCGCGAAACGAAGCGGTCTGCCCCCGGGGAGGCATTGTCGGAATTGCGGAATTCGAAACCGGCGGAAGGGAACAGTTCCCCGATCTTCCTGGATACGCCTTCGGCATCGTATCTGCCCCCAAAGGCGATGCGGTACTTGCCCTGATACATCGCGCCCGGCGCGACGAGGCCGGCCTCTTCCGGCAGATCGAATGGCACGATCACCGTTGGGCCAAGGGCGAAGCCTTCGCTCAGCCGGTCCGGCTCTTCCCCGATGATGCCGCCCACTTTCAGCACCTGCGTGCCCAGCCGGAAACTGTCGCCGGGGCCAACCCCCAGCCGCTCGGCCGCGCCTTGTGCCAGCCATGCCTGCCCTTCGGGCGGCGCACCGGCCTTCGTGCCATCCTTCAGCGTGAAGCTGCCGAACATCGGCCATTCGCTGTCCACGGCCTTCAGTTCGATGGGTGCGGCCATGTCTCCCGCGCTGGCGGTGGCCTGCATTCTTAGCCCGCCGGATACGCGGCCATAGCCGTTCAGCACCATCAGTTCCCTGACGGTGGGTGCGCGCTGCCACAGGCTGACTTCCAGATCGCCGCCAAGGATTTCCTTGCCCCGGCTTTTCAGCTCGCCCTCGATTGCGCCGGTCAGGGATCCGATGGCAGCCAGCGCGCCTACGCCCAGAAACAGGCAGACCAGCAGCAGGCGCAGCCCGCGAAACCGGCGGTGAAGATCGCGCCGGGCAATGGCCCAGGCAGTGGCCCAGGGCAGGGAAGTGGATGCGGCGCGGGTCATTATGCGGCCGTGTCGCTCACGATCCGGCCGTCACCCAGAGTGACCACCCGGTCGCAGCGTTCGGCCAGCGCGGGATCATGAGTGATGATCACCAGCGTGGCGCCGGTTTCGGCGCGGCGGGCGAACAACAGTTCCACAATGTCCCGGCCGGTTGCGCCGTCCAGATTGCCGGTCGGCTCGTCCGCAAAGATCAGGGTGGGGCGCGGGGCAGTGGCGCGGGCAATGGCCACGCGCTGCTGCTCGCCGCCGGAAAGCTGGGCGGGGTAATGCGTCAGGCGGTGGCCGAGGCCCACTGCCTCAAGCTCCGCGGCGGCGCGCGGCCATGCGTCTGCCTCTCCGGCCAGTTCCATCGGCGTGGCGACGTTTTCCTGCGCACTCATGGTGGGCAACAGGTGGAAGGCCTGCAGGACGATGCCGATGCGGCCCCGGCGCGCGGCGGCCAGCGCATCCTCGTCCATCGCGGCGAAATCCTGCCCGGCAACCGAAAGGCTGCCGCCGCCTGCGCGCTCCAGCCCGGAAAGGACCGACATCAGCGAGCTTTTGCCCGAACCGGAAGGGCCGAGCAGGGCCACGGTCTCCCCCGCATTCACGGTAAGGTCGATACCCTTCAGGATCTGCACGGCCGCCTCCCCCTCGCCAAGGGTGAGGGTAAGATTGCGGGCGGCAATTGCGGGCTGGCTTTGATCGGGGCTTGTCACGGCCCAGCGATGGCATAGGGATCGCTGCCAGAGCAAGTGTACCCATGGGAGTTTGGCCGATGCGCCAATGGTGTTTGTCGATTGCCCTGGCCGTTGGCCTGTCCCTCGGCCTTTCAGCATGCGGCGGCAGCGCGCCCGATCCGGCGCCGAGCGAAACGGTCGCCGCGCCCGAAAACGTGCCGGTCATGGGGCCGGAACGCCCGATCCTCGCCTTTGGAGACAGCCTGTTTGCCGGCTATAATGTCGAGCAGGCGGAAGCCTATCCGGCCAAGCTGGAGCTGGCCCTGCGCGCGCAGGGGATCAATGCGAAGGTGGCCAATGCGGGCGTCTCCGGCGATACCAGCGCGGCGGCGGCCCAGCGCTTCCTCTTCACCCTCGACAACCAGCCCGTCCCGCCCCAGCTCGTGATCGTGGAACTGGGCGGCAACGATCTGCTGCGCGGCCTCAGTCCAAGGGAAACACGCGCAAATATCGCAAGCATCCTGAAGGAACTGAATGCCCGCAAAATCCCGGCCCTGCTGATGGGAATGCGCGCTCCGCCCAATCTCGGCGCGGATTTCCAGCGCGATTTCGATGCCATCTATCCCGCGCTCGCGAAGGAATATGGCGCCGCGCTGGTGCCGTTCTTCCTTGAGGCGGTCTATGACAAGCCGGACCTGTTGCAGGACGACAAGATCCATCCCACCGCGCGCGGGATCGAGGAACTGGTCGCTGCCACTTCGGCCGATGTGGCGAAGGCGTTGCCTGAGGCCAGAGGCGACAGTCTCGCTGCGCCACCAAAGTGAGGGATCGGCGATAAATATCATGTCCTAAAGGGCAACTGGATGACCGAAAGGACAGGTCGAATGAAAGGCCGTCCGGATTATCTTCCTCTCGTGGCTAGATCAAAAAGTCAGATGAGAGGAAAGATGATGGCTTTGCTCAAACATTCGCTTGCTGCTGGTATCGCTATATTTGCGACCGTCGCTGCTTCGCCGGCCTTGGCTCATACCAAGGCTGGTCAGTTCTCGCTCGGGGTTGATGGGGGCATGGATTTTGCCATCGATGGCACGATGCATGGCGGCGAAAATGTCGATATTGCCGATCTTGGTATCCTCAACCCCGCATTGTCCGGCATTCCGGCGGAATTGCAGATCGGCGAGCGCAGCCAGCGGGACGTTTATGACGATGCCTGGGGGATCGGCGCCGAGCTTGCTTATGGCCTGAGCGACAGCTCCGAATTGTTCGGTTCGGTCCGTTATCTCGAAGCGCAGGGCAACAAGATCAATGTCGGTCAGGCAGCGGCTGGCGCTCCGGTAAATGCCAGCTTGCCAGTGTTTGGCGATTTTTCCGATTATAAGGCGCTCTCGGTGGAACTTGGCTTCCGCCAGTACCTGATGCCGGACAGCGGAATTTCGCCGTATATTGCCGGCCGGTTGGGCGTGGCCCGCCTTTCGGAGATTTCGTCTACCTTCACGGTTCCCGACGCCGGCATCACGCTGACCGACACGCCCTTCTCGGATTCGTCATGGGTGTTTTCGGCGGGCGCCGATCTTGGCTTGTCGATCAAGGTAAACGAAGGTTTCTTCCTGCAGCCTGAGGTAGGCTTGCATTACGCCGACGGCGCATCTGGCGATGACAGCGCGCTGGGTGGGCTTGGCCTGTCTTCGATCAACGATTCCGGTTCGCGCCTGTCGGTCCCGGTTCGGTTGAGGGCCAAATTCGCGTTCTGATCTTTCCCCGGTCAGCTCTGACTCCCTCAGGCTGATTGAGAAGGGCCTCGCCGTTCCCCCCCTTTTGCGGCGAGGCCCATTTTCGTTTCTAGCCGGCGCCTTCCAGCTGCTCGCCCAGTGCGAGCCATTCAATTTCCAGTCGCTCCAGTTCGTCGGAAACCTGCGCCCGCTGCGTCAGAAGTTCGGTCATGGTCTTGCCCGCAAGCTGGGCGGAGGAATTGGCGGGTTCGTACATCGCCCGGTCGATCTCGGTGCAATGCGCCTGCAATTTGGCGATGGATTTTTCGACGCGGGTGATTTCCGATTTGATGTAGCGGGCCTGCGCCTGCGATTTGCCGGATGGCTTGGCCGGAGCCTTTGCACCCTTGGCGCCGCCATCCTTCTTCGGCTGGTTCCGGCCCAGCACGAAGTCGATATAATCCTCCATGCTGCCGGAATAATCCTTCGCCGTCCCGTCATCGACTAGCACCAGGCGGTCGGCCGTCAGCTCGACCATGTGGCGATCGTGGCTGATCAGGATCACCGCGCCGGAATAGTCGTTCAGCGCCTGCACCAGTGCCTCGCGCGCATCCACGTCAAGGTGGTTGGTTGGCTCGTCCAGGATGAGCATATGCGGTGCATCGCGGGTGATCAGCGCCAGCGCCAGCCTTGCGCGCTCGCCGCCCGAAAGCTGGCCCACCAGTGTGGTCGCGCGATTGCCGGAAAAGCCGAACCGCCCCAGCTGTGCACGCACGGCGGCGGGGGAGTGGCCCTCCATCGCGCGGGTCATATGTTCCAGCGGCGTCGCGTCGGTGGCCAGTTCTTCCACCTGATACTGTGTGAAATAGCCGACCTTCATCCGGCCGGATGCGTGCATGGCCCCTTCCATCGGCGTCAATTGGGCCGCCAGCAGGCGGGCGAGGGTTGTCTTGCCGTTGCCGTTGCGGCCTAGCAGGGCGATCCGCTCATCCGGGTCGATCCGCAGGTTCAGGCGGCGCAGCACCGGCTTTTCCTCGGTATAACCCACCGAGGCGAGATCCAGCGAGATCAGGGGCGGTCGCAATTCGCCCGGATCGGGGAAATCGAAGCTCAGCGAAGGATCGTCGATCAGTGCGGCGATAGGCTGCATCTTCGCCAGCATCTTGGCGCGGGACTGCGCCTGCTTGGCCGTGGAAGCACGCGCGCTGTTACGGGCGACGTAATCCTGCAGGCGTGCGCGTTGGGCGTCCTGCGATGCCTTGGCGGCGGCGAGCTGCGCGGCCCGCTCCGCCCGCTGGCGCTCGAAACTGTCATAGCCGCCGGGATAGAGCGTCAGCTTGCCGCCTTGCAGGTGCAGGATATGGTCCACCACATTGTTGAGCAGGTCACGCTCGTGGCTGATCACCACCAGCGTGGCCGGATAGGACTTGAGGAAGTTCTCCAGCCACAGCGTGGCTTCCAGATCGAGGTGGTTCGAAGGTTCGTCCAGCAGCAGCACGTCAGGCTGGGAAAACAGCAGCGCAGCCAGCGCGACGCGCATTTTCCAGCCGCCAGAAAAGCTGTCCAGCGGGCGGGACTGCATTTCCTCGTCAAAGCCGAGGCCGATGAGGATGCGGGCCGCGCGCGAGGGCGCGCTATAGGCGTCGATCGCCAGCAGGCGGTCATGAATGTCGCCCAGGCGGTGCGGATCGGTGCAGGTCTCGGATTCTTCCAGCAACTGCGCCCGCTCGACATCGGCGGCAAGCACGGCCTGTTCCGGCGTGATCGTGCCGCTCGGCGCTTCCTGCGCGATGTAGCCCAGCCGCGTGCGGCGGGGCATCTCGATCTCGCCCTCGTCAGGGTCGAGCGCGCCGATCATCGCTTTCATAAGCGTCGATTTGCCGGCCCCGTTGCGGCCGATCAGCCCGACCCGTCCACCGGGCGGAATCGCAGCGCTCGCGCGGTCAAGGATGGTCCGGCCGCCAAGCCGCACGGTAACGCCATTAATTGTCAGCATGGGCGCGCTCTAGCAGCACATGTCGGCCAGCCCAAGCCGCGATCTGCCGGGTTGCCGACCGAAAGCGATGCGCCGGTTCGAACCAGCAGGGGAATTCTCCTGCAGCCAGAACCGGCGCGCGCCGGACTATTGTGTGACCTTGGCAATCGGTTCCTTGGTGAAGACGTTCACCACCTGCCCGACAGGCATGACCGCAGACCGGCCAGTGATGATCATTGATCCCAGCAATGCACCGGCCGTATTGCCACGGCCTTCCTGACGATGGGAGCCGCGCAGGGCGAAGTCCCGCCCGTTCACGCGAACCCGCTCAAACGTCAGTTCGAACTTCGCGGATTTGCCGACAATGCCCTTGCCCGTGCGCCAGGTGACTGTGGCAGTGACCGGCGAGCCGCGGGGGATGATGACGACGCCGTCCTGAACGACGTCTTCAACAACCAGAAATTCGCGTGTGGTGCCTTCCTTCATCTTCTTGGAAGTGATTTCTTCGGCTGGCGTAACCAGAACCAGCGTGTTCACCGGCAGCACGATCTGCTTGCGGGTGGAGGCGACCGGCGCTGGAACGAACATTTCCGCAGGCTGGCTTGGTGCTGCTGCAGGTTCAGGCGGGGTCGGCGCGTCTTCCCTGGATGAGTCCTGCGTTGGCGCAGGAACCAGAACCCCGGGCGTGTCTGCCGCCATGGCATTGGTTGAAGCCAGTATTCCCGCCAGGCCGGCGGTTGCGATCCCGATATATTTCATAGAGCCCCCGTCTTCATGTGAAGGGCGGCAGATTAGGTGATCCGGGTTAACGGTGGATAGCGGAAATGCTTGAGATTGGCTTGCCAAGTAGTTTCCCGGAGTGCGTCATAGTCTCGCGGAATGGCGCCATAGTTTTGGCTGAATGCGGGCTGCGGCAGTGCCTGCTTCGCGGCGATCACTCGCCGTCCGGCGCCACCCAGTCAGACAGGTCCGGATCCTGTGCCATCAGGGCAAGGCCGTGTGCGATGGAGGTCAGTTCGTTGCCGGTGGCGATCCGTTCTTCGCCAAAGCGCGTTTCGAACAGGCGGCGCACGGCGGGGATGAGAAAGCGCGTTTCGAACAGGCGGCGCACGGCGGGGATGAGGGAGGAGCCGCCCGTCAGGAAAACATGGTCGATCTGTTCCGCAGCCAGCCCGGCGTTGGCAAGCGCTTGGTCCACCGTCTCGCCGATCCGGTGCAAGTCTGGTTCGATCCAGCTTTCGAAATCCGCGCGGCTCACTTCTGCGTCGATGGTCAGGCCGGGGCCTTCGAAGTGGAAATGCCCGTGGGTCTGGCTGGAAAGCGCGCGCTTGAGGTGTCCCACGGTGTCGTAAAGGGCATATCCCAGTTCGTTCTCGATCACGGCGATCATGCGCCCGATTGCGGCAGGATCGGTGGCATTGAGCTTCAATCGGGCGAGTTCGGCCATGGTCTTGCGGTTGCGCATCAGGGCGAGGCGTGACCAGTCGCCGAAATCGGTGAAATATCCGGCGGGAATCTCCACTGCCTTGTCGAAGGAACGGTAAGTGCCGCCTTTGCCCAGCCGAGGCAGAACCAGGCGATCCATGATCCGGTAATCGAACCTGTCGCCCGCTATGCCGATACCTGCCGAGCCAAGCGGCGTGCAACGCCGGGGCGAGCCGGGGGCTTCGACCCGAACGATCGAAAAGTCGCTGGTGCCGCCGCCGAAATCCGCCACCAGCAGGGTTGCCGGATCAGACAGGCCGGATGCAAAGCCATAGGCGGCCCCCAGCGGTTCGTAGACATAGTGGACCGAGCGGCCCAGCATGGCGAACATCGCATCGTACCGGGTGCGCGCAAGGGCCGTGTCCGGGCGGTTGCCGACATAGCGCACGGGGCGCCCGATCACGATGCAATCGGGCAGGTCCGCCAAAGCAATGCCCCCATGGGCCAACAGGTGGGTGAGGAAGATCTGTCCCAGCTCCTCGAAACGCAGGCGTTTTTCGAACAGACTGGCGTGTTCGAACAAGGGGTTGGCCGCCATGGATTTGAAGGACTGGATAAACCGGCTGCCCTGCGGAAAATCGAGGAATTCTGCGATGGCCCACGGCCCCGCCTCATGGCCCAGAGCGCCGCGAATGCCCTCTTCCTCCCAGAAGCACAGGGCGGATCGGAATACCGACCCGGGCCCGTTGGGCGCGGCAAACTCCACGAGGCTGGCCTGCCCGTCCTGCCCGGCGCAGGCGATGACGGAATTGGTGGTACCGAAGTCGATCCCGACTGCACTGGCCGTTGTGCGCTTGGCTGGAGCGGAGTTCGGCATGGCGGGAGGACTCACTCTGGGGGCAGGGCGGGCGCCTATGGCAGCGCATTCTGTCTGTCGCAACCGTCACGACCGGCGGATCGCGGCCGAGCTTGCCCTGCCATCGCGGGTAAGGCACCATCGCGCCAGACTTCCGTCGACAGGGGGCGTAAAGAGGATGGGCGAACAGGTTCAGATCGTGCCGGTGAAAGTCGCGGGCGATCTTCGGATGGGGGATCTTGCGGCGGCTCTGGCTGCGGGGTGGCGGGACTTCGCCGCCTGCCCGGCCTTCGGGCTGTTTTTTTCGGCGATCTATGTTGCGGCGGGGCTGTTTCTTTATTTCGCGCTGTTTTCATGGGGGCAGATCGGCTGGCTGGTTCCGGCGTCCGCGGGCTTCCCGCTGCTGGCGCCTTTCATCGCCGTGGGCCTTTATGAAGTGAGCCGCAGGCGGGAGGCGGGCCTGCCGATGAGCTGGGGTGCGGTGCTGGGTGCCCTGCGTGGTCGGGGTGACGAGCAGGTGTTGATGATGGGTGGCTTCGTCTTTGTCGGCTTCACCTTCTGGATCATCCTTGCCCATGGCATCTTCGCGATCTTCCTTGCGGAATCGGGCCTCGGTTCTGAATCGCTGGAGATATTCCGCACCGGCGCAGGCATGATGATGCTGGTGGTGGGCGGTGCGGTTGGGGCGCTGATGGCGCTTGCCTTCTATTCGATCACGGTGATGAGCCTGCCGATGCTGGTTGACCGGGAAGTGGACTTCCTCACCGCGATCATCGTCAGCCTAGCCGCTATGCGTGCCAATGGCTTCGTGCTGGTGGTATGGGCCGTGCTGATGTCGGTTGCGCTGTTCGTTTCGATGCTGCCGATGTTCTTGGGGATGTTGATCGTGTTGCCGGTGCTGGGCCATGCGACCTGGCACCTTTATCGCCGCGTCGTGCCCTTGGCTGCCTAGATCCGCTCTACACCGCCGGCTGCGACGCGCCAGCGCGCGGCCTCCACGCGGATTTCGGCAAAGGGCGTCAGTTCGGTACCGGTCAGCCAGACCTGCGCCTTGCCGGCGCGCAGCCGCTCGAACAGGGCGGCGCGGCGCACGGGGTCAAGATGGGCGGCCACTTCGTCCAGCAACAGCAGGCTTGGCCGCTCCCCGGCGGCAAGTCCGGCATGGGCAAGCGTGATGGCAATCAGCATCGCCTTTTGTTCCCCGGTGGAGCACAGCGCGGCGGGTTGGCCCTTGCCAGCCATGGTAACTTCCAGCTCGTCGCGTTGCGGGCCGGTGAGGGTGCGCTGGGCGGCGCGGTCCCGGCGGCGGCCCGCGGCAAGCGCTTCGGCCAGCGCGGCTGCATCCAGCGGGCCGCCGGGAACATAGGCCAGTACCGGGCGGGCGAACGGCTCTTCGGGCAGCAGAGCGAGCTCGGCGCCAAGCCTTGCGACCAGGGTGGCCCGCCCACGAGCGAGCGCGGCCCCGGCATCAGCAAGCTGTGCCTCCACAGCGTCCAGCCAGCGCGGATCGGGATCGTGTGGGCCGGACAGCAGCCGGTTACGCTCTCGCAGGGCGGCCTCGTGCCGTGCGGCAAGGCGCGCATGGCCGGGATTGAGCGCGAGTGCGAGCCGGTCCATATAGCGCCGCCTTGCGCCAGCGCTGTCGGCGAACAGCCGGTCCATTGCAGGGGTGAGCCAGGTCATCGCCAGCCATTCGCCAAGGCTCACCGCGCTGGCCGGGGCGCTGTTGATCTGGACAAGGCGGCGGCCCGGCTGACCAGCCTCGGTGCCGGTGCCCAACGTCACTGCCTCCGCATCGCCGGGCTGAGTCAGCCGCGCGCTGACGGTAAAGCCGCCCGGTCCGCCGCTTGCTGCCATGTCCGAAAGGGCCGCCCGCCGCAGGCCACGGCCGGGCGCGAAAAGGGAGATCGCCTCCAGCACATTCGTCTTGCCTGCGCCGTTCTCGCCCACGAGCAGGTTGAAGTGCCCGGTGCCGTCGATTGTGCTGGCCCGGTGGTTGCGAAAGGCGGCAAGTGTGATGCGGTCGAGCGCCATCGGCAGCGGCGATAGACCGGCAATGGCAGGCAGGCCAATGGAAAATGAGCCTGTCGGATTTCTCGATCCTGAAAGTTGGTGAAATTTCCCAACTCATGGTGTTTGGGTTGGGGTTGCGAGCGCGGCCAAGCCTGCCGGATCGCGCGAAAGCCTTGGAAATCCACCATTTCCTCAAATTGGCACGCCTCCTGCAATCACTGGCGCATCGGCGGGATGGGCCGCCGGATTGATTGAGGGAATTTTGAAATGCAGAACATGACTTCTACTTCCAGCCGGATCGCCGCGGGCGTATCGGCCTTCGCGCTTTCGGTCTTCCTGATCGCTGCCAGCTTCGTACCGCAGGGTGCGTTCATTCCGGGGATCGTGGCGTGAGCATGCTCGACAGCAAGAGCGGTGGATCGTCCGTGAAGGCGTTCCATCTTGATCGGGCGAATGCCAAGCTGATGGGCGTCTGCGGCGGGATCGGCAATTATGCGGGGATCGACGCCACGCTGGTGCGTATCGGCTTCGCCGCCGCAACCCTGCTGGGCTTTGGCGCGCCGGTGCTGATTTATCTCGCAATCGGGATCATTGCAGACTGACGGGGGGCATGCGTGCCCCCCACAGCATCAGGAATTCTTCGCGAAGGGCGAAAAGTCGGTGTCGCTGTCATAAACATCCACACCTTCGCGCCGCTTGAGGAAGCCCACCACCGCATAGGTCACGGGCGTAAGGGCAGCCTCCCACGCGGTCTTGATCAGCCATTGAGACAGCACGACCTGTATCAGCTGTTCGGGCGGCCAGCCGGCCAGACCGTAAAAGGCCAGCGGATAGAAGATCAGGCTGTCCAGCCCTTGTCCGACCACAGTGGAGCCAATGGTGCGCACCCACAGGAACCGGCCGCCGGTGATCAGTTTGAGCTTGGCCAGCACGAAGCTGTTGGCGAATTCGCCCGCCCAAAATGCGAACATTGAGGCGGCAACGATCCGCCAGCTGTTGCCGAACACGAATTCATAGGCTTCCTGGCCCGGCCAGCCATCGGCCGGGGGCAGGGCGACCACCACTGCCGCCATGAAGGCCATGAAAATGAGCGCGGCAAAGCCGGTCCAGATTACGCGCCTGGCATTGGCATAGCCGTAAACTTCGGTCAGCACGTCGCCAATGATGTAACTCACGGGGAAGAACAGCACTCCTGCGCCAAACGACCATTCCATGCCGCCCGGCAAAGTGACATAGCTGGGCTTGGACGCGCCGATCAGGTTCGACAGCAGCAGGATGGCGACGAAGGCGGCCATCAGATAGTCGAGATAGCGGAAATGCCTGCGCCCGCCCGCTTGGCCTTCGATGCGTCTGGTGTGTTCGCTCATGCAGCATTGCTAACCTGAAAACACCGCCGGGCATAGATACCCAAAAAGGCGTTCCCACCGGGGGGCGCCATGTTCTATGGGCACCACCACGCGCCCGTAGTTCAACTGGATAGAGCACGAGCCTTCTAAGCTTGGAGTTGCAGGTTCGAGTCCTGCCGGGCGCGCCAAAAAGGGGGCACCTCCGCCGTGGAGGTGCCCCTTTTTGTTGCGTTGAATCAGGTGGCGGCCGGTCCTGTCCTGCCGATGCAGCCTCAGGCTGCCTTCACCCGCCGCCTGCGCCAAAAGAACAGTGCGGCGAGGCCTGCCGCGAAGAGGGCCAGCATTCCCGGTTCCGGCACTTCGGTGCCGCCGGAGGAAGATCCGCCCGACGACGATCCGCCGGAACTGCTCGATGAAGGCGGTTCGTATTGATAGCCGCCATTATAAGTGCCCACATGCATCTCGCCATCCTGGGTGAGGCTGCCGAAGACGGCCGAGCCCTGAATGTAATTATAGGTGTGGGCATCCGCCTTGGGCGCCAGCACCGAGCCGCCGAAGGCAGTGGTCAGGGTGAGGTTCTCGGCGTCCGGGAAGTTCCAGATGACGTTTTCGCCCAGATTGTTCGTTCCGCCGAGAAAGTTGTCATTCAGCGTGATGTTCGTGCCGCTGACGTTCACGATGGCGGTTTGTGCGCCGTTAAGGTCGAACTGGATCTCGCCGATGGCGTCGAGATCGGCTGAGCTGATATTGAACACGGCCACGCCGTCCGCATCGGGCTGGGCAGTGAACACGCCCTTGTTCCCCTGGATCGAGAAATCGCTGTTCGGAGAAAGCGTGCTCAGATCGTAGGAGAGGTTGGTCACGCTGGTGGCGATCAGGCTCTTGTCCTGTTGCAGGTTCTGGGTGAATGCCGGGTCGGATGCTGAAAGGCCCGAAGTCACGGTGTTCTGATTGACATTCGTGTTGCTGATCGTGCCGCCGACCTGAACCGTCTGGGTCGCGCCATTGAGATTGAACCCGCTGTTGACGTTGCCGCCAACGATCGCGCCGGAGCCGTTGTTGAGGTTCTTCGTTCCGCCATTGACGTCACCAACCACGGTCAGGCCGGGCGTGCCGTTGGTCGAGGCAGGAATGGTCGAGATATTGTAATTCGAGGAATTGCCGGAAAGATCGCCGCCCACGAAAGTGCGCCCTTCCACTTCGGAGGAAGAGACGAGATCGCCCAGCACCACAAGGTTCCATTCGCTCAGGATGTCCGTGCCGGTGGGCGTGGATGCGAAGGCGGGAATGGACACGGCAAACGCCGCAGCGCCGGCGAGGAGGAACAGTCTGGATCTGGTGGACACGGGGATTCTCTGTGCAATTTCAACGGGGGGACTCGGCCCTTAACCCATTCCGTGAAGATTTATGCGTTTGATTAAACGGCGTTCCAAACAGGCACAGGTTACATCTGAAAGGATTGGGATCGCTGGCCGCGCAGTGCCATGCGCCTCGTATTTCAGTGGGCCTGAGATGGCTGGAGCAGGTCGGGGAAACCTTCGAGCAAGAGGCGGGACCGGGAGACCAGGTTTGGGGGACAGGGACGGTCCCGCCTCTATTCGAAGACTAGGAGTACCAGGAGAACAGGTACGTCCCTGATATTGCAACCACCGTGCCAGTTTTGAGCTGTTTCGCTTTCTTGCCCATCACGATGGTTTGCACCAGGTTAACGGAATTCGGGCCTGTAAGGCAGGCCGACACAATTCGGCGGAATGGCCGAAATGCGTGTCGGAATCTTGACGCTGGCTTTTGATTGGGCGCAATGTCGCAGGCCGAAATGCCGGGCAGACAGCCTTGGAGAAGGCAGCAACATCGGAGCAGGACGGATGAGCGATTACAGTGAAGTGGAAACGGCGCTCAAGGCGCGGCTTGTCGAGCTTACCGCGCGTGCCGAAGAGATCGAGGACGACCTGCGTCACCCGCTGGACGCGGATTCGGAAGAGCAGGCAATCGATCTGGCCGATGACGAGGCACTGGCGGGTGTGGATACCGTGCTGCGCAATGAGATCATGGCAACCCGCGCGGCGTTGCAGCGGATCGAAGATGGCACTTACGGCACTTGCGCCAATTGTGGCGGAGAGATCAACGAAATGCGCCTGAAGGCCCAGCCCACGGCGACTTTATGCATCAATTGCGCCTGAAATGAAGAAAACCCCGGACCACAAGGCCCGGGGAGCTTCGAATTATTCGGCCTTGGCGACCTGTGCGTCCTGCATCAGCTGCTGCAGTTCGCCAGCTTCGAACATTTCCATCATGATGTCGCTGCCGCCGACGAATTCGCCCTTCACGTAGAGCTGGGGGATGGTCGGCCAGTCGGAAAAGCTCTTGATGCCCTGGCGAATTTCCATGTCCTGCAGCACGTCCACACTGCCATAGGCCACGCCGAGATGGTCGAGGATCGCCACCGCGCGGCTGGAAAAGCCACATTGCGGGAAGAGCGGAGTGCCCTTCATGAACAGGACGACGTCGTTCGAATTCACGATGTCGGAAATGCGGGCATTGGTATCGGACATGGGTGTAATCCCGGAAAATTCGTTTGGTTCTGACCGTCAGTTGGGAACGGCGGTGGTCAGTTGCAAGGCATGGAGCGCGCCGCCCATGCGACCGCCCAATGCCTCGTAGACCAGCTTGTGCTGCTGCACGCGGCTTTTGCCCGTGAAGGCGGACGAAACCACACGTGCCGAATAATGATCGCCATCGCCAGCAAGGTCGGTGATTTCCACCGACGCATCGGGCAGGGCGGCCCTGATCAGCGCCGCAATATCGTCAGCCGCCATCGCCATAGGTCAGACTTCGCCCATCAGCTGGCGGCGGGCTTCGACGGTCTTCTCATCGAGCGCGGCGCGCACGCCTGCCTCGTCGATGTCGATGCCGGCGCCAACCAGATCGCCCAGAACCTTGCGGATCACGTCCTCATGGCCGGCTTCTTCGAAATCGGCCTGCACGACCGACTTGGCATAGGCTTCGGTCTCTTCCGGGGTCAGCCCCATCTTGGCCGCAGCCCACAGGCCCAGCAGCTTGTTGCTGCGCGCGGCCACGCGGAAAGCGGTTTCCTCGTCCATTGCATATTTGCGCTCTTCAGCGCGCTCGCGGTCCTGGAAATCGGTCATCTAGAGAATCCCTCGAAACAAAGCTGAAATCAGATAACGCGCGGCGTGCTTACGCCGCAAGGCCGGTTCCCTTGGCGAACCAGGGCATGTCTTTTGCCTGACGCGCCTCATAGGCCGAAATCGTGTCGCTGCGGGCCAGAGTCATGCCCACTTCGTCCAGCCCTTCCAGCAGGCAATGCTTGCGGAACGGGTCGATCTCGAAATTGAAACGGTCCTGGAACGGGGTCGTCACCGTCTGATGCTCGAGGTCGATCGAGATCGGATCGGTCTC
The DNA here is from genome assembly GCF_001305965.1 of Erythrobacter sp. SG61-1L. NCBI lineage: Bacteria > Pseudomonadati > Pseudomonadota > Alphaproteobacteria > Sphingomonadales > Erythrobacteraceae > Erythrobacter > Erythrobacter sp. SG61-1L. The sequence continues at coordinate 3,628,421 of NZ_JXQC01000003.1, read as the reverse complement.
GGCCACTTCCATCAGCCGGTCGATCGCTTCTTGCGGAAGGACGACGGTAAGAATGCCGTTCTTGAAGGCGTTGCCGGAAAAGATGTCGGAAAAGCTAGGGGCGATCACGGCCTTCACACCCATGTCCAGCAAGGCCCATGCGGCATGTTCGCGGCTCGATCCGCAGCCGAAATTGTCGCCCGCCACAATGATCGGTGCGCCTTTGACGTCTTCCCGGTCGAAGACATTGGCGGGGTCCTTGCGCAGCGCTTCGAAAGCGCCGCGGCCGAGGCCCTCGCGGCTGATCGTCTTCAGCCAGTGGGCGGGAATGATGATGTCGGTATCGACATTCTTCATCCCGAAAGGATAGGCGCGGCCTTCAACCTGGCGCACGGGTTCCATCAATCGGTCTCCGGAGGCTCGCCCGAGGGAATGGGCGGCAATTGTTCGGGCTTGTTCTTATGCTTGCGGCGGTTGGCGAACATCACTGCGGCGGCGACGGCGGCGGAACCGATCCCGATTGCCGCGCCCGCAATGGCAGCCTTTGTGCCCACGCCCATGCCGGAATCGGACTTGGCAGCCCGGTTCTTCGACTTCTCGCTCTTCGGTGTGTTGTCGGTCATGGCAGAAAGATGGGGTAGGCCGCGCTTGCGGTCAATCCACCAGCTCCCTCACATCGGTAAGGCGGCCGGTGACGGCGGCGGCGGCCGCCATTGCCGGGCTGACGAGGTGCGTGCGCGCGCCGGGGCCCTGACGGCCTACGAAGTTGCGGTTGCTGGTGCTGGCGCAGCGCTCGCCTGCGGGCACCTTGTCCGGGTTCATGCCGAGGCAGGCCGAACAGCCCGGTTCGCGCCATTCCAGGCCCGCTTCGATGAAGATCTTGTCCAGACCCTCTTCCTCGGCCTGATGCTTCACCAGGCCGGAGCCGGGCACGACAATAGCCCATTTGACGTTGTCGGCCTTCTTGCGGCCCTTCAGAACCTTGGCGGCGGCGCGCAGATCCTCGATCCGGCTGTTGGTGCACGAACCGATGAAGATGTTCTGGACTTCGATGTCCGTCATCTTCTGGCCCGGCTCCAGCCCCATATAGTCAAGGCTGGCCTGTGCGGCCTTCTGCTTGGAAGGATCGGCAAAGCTTTCCGGCGCCGGAACCACGCCGCCGATGGCGACGGTGTCTTCCGGGCTGGTGCCCCATGTAACGGTGGGCTGCACATCGGCTGCGTCGATCACCACGCTTTTGTCGAAGGTCGCGCCTTCATCGGTGCGCAGGCTGGCCCACCACGCCACGGCACGATCCCAGTCTTCGCCCTTGGGTGCATATTGGCGGCCCTTGAGATAGGCGAAGGTCTTCTCGTCAGGCGCGACGAGGCCGGCGCGGGCACCGCCTTCGATCGACATGTTGCACACCGTCAGGCGGCTTTCGATTGACATGTCCTCGAAAGCCTTGCCGCGATATTCGATCACATGGCCGGTGCCGCCGGCCGTGCCGATCACGCCGATGATGTGCAGGATCAGATCCTTGGCGGTCACGCCGGGCAGCAATTCGCCCTCGACGCGGATTTCCATCGTCTTCGACTGCTTGAGCAGCAGCGTCTGCGTGGCCAGCACATGCTCGACCTCGCTGGTGCCGATGCCGAAGGCCAGCGCGCCGATACCGCCATGGCAGGAGGTGTGGCTGTCGCCGCAGACGATGGTGGCGCCGGGTAGGGAGAAGGCCGTTTCCGGCCCCACCACATGCACGATGCCCTGATTGATGTCCGTCGGCCCGATATAGCGCACGCCGAATTCAGGCGCGTTCTTTTCCAGCGCGGCGAGCTGCTGGGCGCTTTCGGCATCCGCGATGGGAATGCGCTTGCCCGCTGCGTCAACGCGGGCGGTGGTCGGCAGATTGTGATCGGGGACCGCCAGTGTCAGCTCCGGGCGGCGGACCTTGCGGCCGCTGAGGCGAAGCGCCTCGAATGCCTGCGGGCTGGTCACCTCGTGGACGAGGTGGCGGTCGATGAACAGGATGCTAGTGCCGTCTTCACGGCGCTCAACTTCGTGAGCGTCCCAGATCTTCTCGTAAAGGGTGCGGGGTCGGCTGGCCATGGCGGGCGACCTAGGCTCGCCGGCCCCGCAAGACAAGGGAGGAAAAGTTGGCCGGGCTCAAGCCGGGCCTTGATGGTCACCGGCGATGGTCACCGGGGCGGCCCTGAGGGGCGCGGTCACGGTCGGCCACTTCGGCGGCGATCTGGCGCTTCACGCTGTCGATCCGCTGGTCGAGGATCCGCTCTTCAGTCCGGGTCAGACCGTTCTTGGCATAGCGCGCATGCAGATTCTGCAGCTGGTCGACCTTGCGTTCGAGGCGGTCGGCCTCGCGCTGCGAGATCAGGCGGCGTTCCTGCGCCCGGTCGATCTGGCGGTCGAGCTGGGCGATTTCCTGGCGGTAGCTGTCGCGGCCCTGCCAGCTTGCAGCAGAGGCGGGGACGGCGGCGCCCAGCACCAGCGAGGCTGCGATGGCAGGGGCAATCAGCTTGGCGAGACGGTTCATGGCTTTCATCCTTCGCTAGTTCAAAACTTCACGGCTTGTTCCGTGTGTTCAGAAATATGGCCAATTAGATGAATACCAGAGATACGGACGGTCGCAGCATTGCGGCGAATTGTAACAAAATGTCTTTGTTGCACTGCGGCGGTGGGAGTCATTGAAACGTCCCTAAAGGAGATGTAACTTACACCTATGTCAGCAGCTCCGTACAAGTTCCCGATCACGATCCTGCCCAGCGATATCGACTTCATGGGCCACGTGAATAACGCCCGCTATCTCAGCTGGGTGCAGGATGCCGTGCTCTCGCACTGGAAGAAGCTGGCTCCGGCGGATACCGCTGCCTCGCGCCTTTGGGTCGCACTGAAGCACGAGATTACCTATCGCAAACCCGCTTTCCTCGATGACGAGGTGATTGCCCGCACCGTGCTGGAACAGGTGCATGGCGCCCGCGCCTTTTATCACACGATCATCGAGCGGGGGGAGGAAGTGCTGGCCGAAGTGCAGTCCTGCTGGTGCTGCATCGATGCTGAAACGCTGCGGCCTGCGCGGATCGGTGAAGAAATTCGCCGGTTCTTTTTCCAGCCGAAGGATTGAACTATAAGGTAGCGCGATGGATGCGCTTCTTCCCCTGCTTATCGTGATCGCTACCGCCGCTGCCATGGAAGGCGTGGCCTGGGGCAGCCATAAATATATCATGCATGGCTGGGGCTGGGGCTGGCACCGTGACCACCACGAGCCGCACGAAAACCTGCTGGAGAAGAACGATCTCTACGCCATCGTCGGCGCCGCGCTGAGCATTTCGATGTTCGCCGTGGGCAGCCCCTGGGTGATGGGCGCAGATGCGTGGTGGCCTGGCACCTGGATCGGGCTGGGCGTGCTGGTCTACGGGATCATCTACACGCTGGTACATGATGGCCTCGTTCATCAGCGCTATTTTCGCTATGTTCCGCGCAGCGGCTATCTCAAGCGACTGGTGCAGGCCCACAACCTCCACCACGCGACCGTGGGCAAGGAAGGTGGGGTCAGCTTCGGCTTCCTGGTGGCGCGCGATCCGGCACAGCTGAAGGCCGAACTGAAGCGCCAGCGCGAGGCGGGCGTCGCCGTGGTGCGCGACAGCGCGGGGGCTTAAGCGGCGTAGGCAAAGTCCAGCTTAAGCTTCAACGGCCGCTTTTCAGTTGGCCGTTTCCGGGGCTTAGGCGCCAATAGCTGTCATTCTGGACACGGCAACATTGCAAACGTTTGCACGATCGTCATGCTGAACTTGTTTCAGCATCCATCCGTCCGCACGAACCGCCGTGCGATCCGGAGAAATGGATCCTGAAACAAGTTCAGGATGACGGGTTAAGATGGTCAGCCATTCATCCCAACCTTGCCGAAAGTCGCCTTTCCGGAAACGACAGCATTGCGGACCCTCCGCTCACCGAAGATCGATGCGAGCGCATTCAAATTCGACGAGGCTGCCTGTCTCAATCCCTCCCGGCAACGGGACTGGCTCTTCAAGGCGTAGGCCGCCGATCTCAAGAAGCCCTCGCTCCTTATCGACTACGAGTGCCACACCTCGATGCTGATACTGTGGGCCGATATGTTCAAGCTGAGGGACCGTTTGATAAGTGAGCATAAACACGGTCGAATCAAAAAGTTGCAGTGGCTCGGTAATCTCCGCTCCCACTTCAAAGGAACAGGGATAACAGAAGGCTTCGCAGTTGTGCCGTCCGTCACTGACGACAACCGTTGCCGAATCTGAGCCCGGGTCGAACGGAGTGACTGTTACGACATGCATGCGCGAAGATTATCATCCGTGCTGGGCGTGTGATATTTTATTCCACCTGATGTTCAATGACCGTTCTCCACAACATTCCTGTCATTTAGGTCGCAGGCAGTACTCTCAGATATCAGACGCTCATGCAGGTCCGCATTTGCTCACACCGCCCAGGTCGTTAGCCCGCCGCAGCGATTCGGGCGGCGTGTTCTTTCACCAGTGCGATCATGTTGGGCACGCCCTGCGTGCGGTTGGAACTGAGCTGTTTTTTCAGCTCGAACGGTTCCAGCGCGGCCGTGATGTCCATCGCCGCCACTTCCGATGCGGGCTTGTCCTGCACCGCGCTCAGCACCAGCGCAACAATGCCCTTGGTGATCGCGGCGTTGCTGTCTGCCAGGAAGTGCAATGCTTCGCCCGCCTGAGTGGGATAGACCCAGACCTTGGCTGAACAGCCGCGCACCAGCGTGGCATCGGTTTTCAGTGCATCGGGCATGTCTTCCAGCTCGCGGCCGAGTTCGATCAACAGGCGATAGCGTTCGTCGCCCTCAAGGAATTCGTATTCTTCGCGGATGTCGTCAAGGCTGCGCATGGGCGCGGCTCTAGCAATCCTGTCCTAGAGGTCCACCCCCGATGCGATGGCTTCCAGCTTGCGGATGCGTTCCTTCAGGTCCGCCAGTTCGATGCGGGCGGCGCCTTCGCCAGCCCGGCCTTCGATCTCGACATGGGGGCGGCGGGCATCCAGTTCCCTGCCTTTCAGCGCAAGCCAGCCCTGCCAGCCGCGCAGCGCGGTGGTGGAAAGGATCGCCAGGCCGAGCAAGGCGATGCAGGCGATCAGCAAATCGTCGCTCAGGATCTGGCTCAGCATCAGGCATCTCCTTTCGGCGCAGCCTCAAGGCTGCGCAGGCTTTCGATCTCTGCGGCAATGGCTCGGGCATCGCGGCCCGATCCGGTGTGGCTGTCGGTGGCAATCCGTTCGAGCACCTTTACCCGCTCGCGCAGTTCCGCAACTTCACGTTCCAGCGCTTCGTTTTGCTGGCCGAGCCTGAACTGATTGCCTGACGAATCCTGCCCGATGCCGGCCTGGGCGCGGTAGCGCGAGGACATCGTCCCGGCGATTGCGCAGATCAGCACTATCAGGACAAGGACTGTACCGAATCCCATCTTATCCTCCTCAATGGTCCTGCGGGTCGCGCAGGGGCCTGCTCTGCCCAAGGGCCTTGCTGTCGTTGTCGCGCAGGGCTTCGATCTCGCTGGCGAGATTGTAGCTGCGGTCGGTCACGATGCGTTCGAGCACTGCCAGCCGGTCTTCCGACGCTTCGAGCCGGTCGATCAGGCGGGCGTTTTCGGCGCGCAGCACTTCCACTTCCTCGCTCTCGTCCCGGCGGCCGCGGTTCCGGCCATGGTGGCCGAAGGGGCCGCGCTGGCCCGCATCGCCATGCCGGGCGCGGATCCAGCTTTTCACTACTCCGGCCAGCATCGCCATGGCGATGATCGCAAGCACGAATTCGGCACCGTATTGCATGTATCGAACTCCCCTTTTCGCGGCGTTCAGTTCACGGATTTTTCGCGGGTGGCGTCCGGCAACGGCGCCGGTTCAGGCTCGCGCAGGCTTTCGATCTGCCGGGCCAGGTCGAAGCCCTTGTCGGTCACGATCCGCTCCACCACGGCCATGCGATCCTTCACGGAGGCCAGCTCGGCGCGCAGCGAGGCGTTTTCCTGGGTTAGCAGGCGCACGCGCTGCATCGCTTCGGAATTGAGTTCCGGCTTCAGCGACTGGCCCCACATGCCTTCCAGCGGATAGCCGTGCTGGATGCGCAGCTTGGTGGTGTGCATCCAGCCCCAAATGCCCGCCAGGCTGACCACGAAGGCGCCGCCGACGATCCAGCCGAGATAGGGCAGGAAATCTTGCGCGCTCATCAGATGCGCTCCTTTTCGCGGTTGCTTGCCGGCAGTTCCACCTTGTGCGTGTCGCGCAGGGCCTCGATCTGGCTGGCAATGTCATAGCCATTGTCGGTCACGATCCGCTCCAGCACGCGCACGCGCTCCTCCAGATCCCTGATCTGGCCGGCATATTGCGCGGCGCGTTCCGCCGAGGCGCCTGCCATGGAATTGGCCTGCATTTCCGCGATCTTCTGCTGGTGCTTCGTCCAGATCGCGATGATTGGAATGGACATGCCCAGAATCGGAATCATCAGGGCCAGAGTGCCTGCGTCCAACATAATTCCCCCCTCTTGGTCCTTCGCGTCTCAGCGCAGGTTTTCGATTTCCGCGGAAAGGCGCGGATTGCTGGAGACGTAATAGCTTTCCACCTCGGCCAGACGCCGGTCGATGTCGCGGAAACGGGCGCGGATTTCGCGCGCGGTGCGCTTGGGCGACTGGCGCACACGCTGCCAGTATTTCTGCTCGTCCCGGTCCACATAAAGGTCTGCCGGCTTCTTCTGGACGAACATGGCCAATGCGAAATAGGCCAGCGGGATGAAGCCCACGCCCATCACCGTCAGTGCGACAGTAGCCAGCCTGATCCACAGGACGTTGACGCCGGTATAGTCTGCAATACCTGCGCAGACGCCGAAGACTTTGCCATTCTGCGTGTCGCGGTAAAGCATTGTGCGGGGGCTATTCACTTGCGGTCTCCCTTTTCAGCCAGCATGCGATCGAGTTCGCGCAGGCGCTGGTTGTCCACTTCCAGATCGTGGTGAATGCGTGCGGGTTTGAAGTCCGAATGGTCGGATGCGACGAGCCGCTCGACCGTGTCCATGCGCTCATCCAGGCGACGGGCGAGCTGGTAGAGTTCCTCCAGCAGGACTTCATCGTCGGTGGTGATCGTCGCCGCGGTCTTCCACTTGGTGATGTAGTGAAGGATGATCCAGGGAAGGCCGACGAACAGGCCCAGGATGGCAACCATCGGAATAAGTGCGTCATCCATAGCTTAGCCCCCCTTGCTTTCGTCGCCCATGCCGAGCGCACGCTTCATTTCTTCCAGTTCCTCGTCGATCTTGTCCGATCCGGCGAGGGCGTTGATCTCGTCGGCCAGGCTCGGCTGGCCGCCTTCGGCAATCCGCAGCGCATCGGCGCGGCCTTCGGCATAATCCACCCGGCGCTCCAACTGGTCGAAGCGGGCCATTGCCTCGTCCACCCGTTCGGTGGCGAGCAGGGTGCGCAGCTTCACGCGGTTTTCCGCGCTTTCCAGCCGCGCTGCGATCTGGCTCTGGCGGCTGCGGGCTTCGCGCAGGCGGTTCTGCAGTTTCTGGATGTCATCCTCATAGGCGCGCAGGGCATCGTCCAGCACGGTGATTTCCGCCCTGAGCTGTTCGGCCATGTCGCCTGCCTTGCGCTTTTCGACCAGCGCTGCACGCGCCAGGTCTTCGCGGGCCTTGGACAGGGCAAGCTGGGCCTTTTCGCCCCAATCCGCCTGAAGCCGTTCCAGCTTCATCGTGTGACGGTGCATTTCCTTCTGGTCCGCAATTGTGCGCGCCGCACTGGCGCGAACTTCCACCAGCGTTTCCTCCATTTCCAGAATGATCATGCGGATCATCTTGGCCGGGTCTTCGGCCTGATCCAGCAGATCGCTGAAATTGGCGGCGATGATGTCGCGGGTACGAGAGAAAATGCCCATCCAGGGAACTCCACCAAAAGTTGCATTACGGGAAGTCGGGTCAGCTTTGTGCCGCAGCCGCTCTACCTCGGAAGCGAGGCGAACGCGACGCGGCTCTTCCCCGCTGAGGGCGGGAGCGCGGTTGCCGGAACGGCTGGGCTGTGTCCCGTCCATCCGGATTGCCCGGCGCTCTGCCCCGATCGGGCCGAGCGGAGTGTCGTCCGCCTTGCTCACGCCAGCTCCACGACCTGCGTGGCCAGCGCCAGCGGCACGGGTGCCGCCTGCAGCTGCTGGCTGAGCGCAAGTATGTTGAAGGCCAGCATGGCGGCCAGACTGATGATCGCGGCCTTGCCCAGCTTGCTGCTGAAAAATTGGCGGTCAAACATGGATCGGTTCCCTCCAGAAATCATGCCACGGAATTAGCAAGGGGCGTGCCAAATCGCGCGGAGGGCGGAAATCGGGCAAATTTGCGTTTGGGGTAGGAATTGGTGTTGGGAAATATTGCCACCTGTTGGGAAAATGCGCTATTTGCTGGCGCATGGATCGGGGCAACCAGTTCATCGGGCAATCCGGGGCCTTTCTCGATGCGGTGGAGCGCGCCAGCCGCGCCGCGCCCATGCGCCGCCCGGTGCTCGTCATCGGCGAGCGCGGGACGGGTAAGGAACTGATCGCCGAACGCCTCCATCGCCTGTCCAACCGCTGGGAAGAACCGCTGGTTACGATGAACTGCGCGGCGCTGCCTGAAACCCTGATCGAGGCCGAACTGTTCGGCCATGAGGCAGGAGCTTTCACTGGCGCTACCAGGGCGCGCGAGGGAAGGTTCGAGGAAGCCGACCGGGGCACGCTGTTTCTCGACGAACTGGCGACATTGTCCATGGGCGCGCAGGAGCGCCTGCTGCGCGCGGTGGAATATGGCGAGGTGACCCGCATCGGTTCCTCCCGCCCGATCCGGGTGGATGTGCGCATCGTGGCGGCCACGAACGAGGATCTGCCGCGCATGGCGAAGGAAGGCCGCTTCCGGTCCGACCTGCTCGACCGGCTGAGTTTCGAGGTCATCACCCTTCCGCCGCTGCGTGTGCGGGAAGGGGATATTGCTGTTCTGGCCGAGTATTTCGGCCGCCGTATGGCTGCTGAACTGGGGTGGGAAGCCTGGCCGGGCTATGCCCCGCATGTCCAGCGACAGCTCGACGATTATGTCTGGCCCGGCAATGTCCGCGAATTGCGCAATGTGGTGGAACGGGCCGTTTATCGCTGGGACGATTGGGACGAACCGATCGGCCACGTGCAGTTCGATCCGTTCGACAGCCCTTGGAAACCGGTGGGCGAACGGGTGCACAAGGGCACCGAGATTGTGCACAAGGCGCCCGAGGCTATGCTCAAGGCGCCCGAGCACGATCAGGTAACCGATCTGCGCGCGGCGGTGGACGCGCATGAGAAGGCGATCCTCGAACACGCACTGGGCCGCTACCGCTGGAACCAGCGGCAGACGGCCAAGGCGCTCGGGCTAACCTACGATCAGCTTCGCCACTGCATCCGCAAGCACGGGCTTGTTCAATAGGGATCAGGCTGGCTGGGCTACCTTGCGGATGGTCAGCACGCGCTCGCTGCCATTGCGGGCGGGCCAGATGATCGACTGCCCTTCGGCCAGCCCGATCAGACCGGCGCCCACCGGGGTGAGGACGGAGAGCTTGCCCGCAGCAATATCCGCCTGGCCGGGATAGACGAGCTGGATCGTATGGCCGCCTTCATGGGTGCCGTCCGCGAATTCCACGGTTGAGTTCATTGTCACCACGCCTGCCGGAACCTTCCCGGCTGGGTGAAGGCTGGCGCGGTCGATCTCGCGCAGCAGCAGCTCGCTGGCTTCCGGGAAACGCTCGCTATTGCCGATGGCGAGATTGGCGAGGCTTTCGGCCTCATTGTCGATCATGTGAATGGGCGGCCTGCGCGAGGCCTTGGTATTTGTCATGGTGCTGGCACCTCCGGACAGGAAACGATGCGGCCTGGTGCCGCGTTCGGTCTTGGAAGTTCGCCCCGGGCGCGGGGCGTGTGCGCACCGGACCCGGGGCTACATGCCCGCGAGGAGTTGACCACCCAGATGTCGGAAGAAGTGTCCGTGCATGGGCTAAGGCTGTCACCGGTGCGGCGGCAAGTCAATCGCTGCGGGACAAGGATGGTTCGGTTGGTGCTGGCGGCACACTGAATCTGGCAGCATAGTCCGCTGCAGGAAAGGGGGATCTATGCATTGGAAGGCGATTCTCGGCGCCGTTACTGTCTGTGCGCTTCAGGTGCCGGCAGCAGCGGAAGACATTGCACCGTCACCGGCTGAGGCGGAAGTGCCCTATGCCGCTGAGACGGCGCGGGCCGAGAAGCTTGGCCTGCAGATGTATCTTTACGATCAGGCAGCCTGGCTTGCGACAGACAGCTTCCTGCCGGACATGGGCAAGCTGCCGCAGAAGCAATTGCGCGGATATGTTGTGGTTCCGGGCCAGGGCGATCGGCTCGAGGCTGTGTTCTACGGCGAGGTAGATGGCGAACTGACAGAGTTTGCCCGATATGATGTCGATAAGGGCAAGGTCGTTTCCGGCGGCATACTGGCGAAAGCCGACAGGGTCGCGCTGTCACCTCTGGCGAAGCGCCTTGCCGATGCGCGCGCGGTGGCAATCGATGAAGTGATCGCCAAATCCTACGGCTTCTGTTCGGATCAGCAGCCCAACACGCTGACACTGCCGCCCGATGAGAACAATATCGTGTCGGTCTATGTGATGACCCCGCCCGTCACGAACGATTCCTATCCTTTGGGTGGCCATTACCGGGTCGACGTCGATGCGCAGGGCAAAGCCATCCATTCGCGGCGTTTCCTCAATTCCTGTTTTGAGGTGCAATACAGGAATGCGAAGGATGAAAACGGGAAACCGATGGAGCCGACGGCGCTAGTGGTGACGCATCTGCTCGATCCCTATCCGACCGAGATTCACGCATTCGCAAGCCGATATTTGCCGGTCGAACTGATGGTGGTCACGGTGGACAACAAGGCCATGTGGTCCGTGGTTCAGGGCGATATTGCCTATGCGGGCCAGCTTTCAGGCCTGGACGAGGCGGAGGATTGAAAGGGTAAGGGCAGGCGGGCCTCAGCCCGCGCCCTGTTCCCGTACGATCCTGAGCCAGGGGTTCATGTCCACTTCGCCCACCTTGGTCAGGCGATTGTTGTCGCGATGGTGGAAGGGTTCGGTCTGGCCGCGCACGGTCAGCACAGTGTCCTGCACATAGCTCCAGCTGCCGTCCTCGTGAAATTCCACTTCGATCGAGTAGGAATCGGTGCGGAAGGCCTGTTCGAGGAAGAAGGTGGAGGCAATGCCGTATTCGGTGGTGCCGCGCGATGCGGCCAGCTTCAATTTCGTATCGTCCGGCCCGGCGTGGCCCGATGCCAGCGCCACTTGCCCGCGCGGGATCGCCAGCGATTGCATGATGAGGCCGGTGGCAGGTTCCCATAGCCAGTAGCCCACCTGATCGTGGAACGTGATGTCCTCGTCCGGCGTGTTGACGTGCAGGTGATAGCGCAGGCCATAGAGCAGCTGCGGGCCGTTCGACTGGGGATCGATCGGCTGCATCACGATGCGTTCGTAATATTCGCTCTCGTCCGGGCCTTCCGCCTTGGGTGCGATGTCCGTGCCGCGATTGCCTTCCCAGATCCCCGCGAAGCGCCGCAACGGGCCGAGATTGGCCAGCGTATCGGGGTCCACATCTTCCTGTTCGGTGAAGATGTCCTCGGGAATTTGCATTCGTCGCTCCAGTTCGCAGAAGGGCAGCCTGTGCTTGTGCAAGCAGTCAAACCTGCCAGCGTCAAGCGCGACTCGGCGCTATGCGGGGCCTCGTCACTTTCCCTTGCATTTTGTTCGCCACACGCCTAATTGCAGCCCATCCCGACATTGTGATTCACGGTTTGGATGCTGGCGCCGCAGGGGGCCGGCCCGAAGCGCGTTTCCCACTGTCCGTCTACCGGAGTCTGCATGGCCGATATTGCGCGCCTTACTGAAGTGATCGAACCTGAGGCGAATGCCCTGGGGTTTGACCTTGTGCGCGTGAAGATGATCGGCGCCGAAGCGGGCGAGGGGGAACCTGCGCTGCAGATCATGGCGGAAGACCCGGCGACCGGGCAGCTGGTGATCGAACAATGCGCGGAACTTTCGCGCCGTATTTCCGACCGGATGGACGAATTGGAAGAGGCGGGCGAAGTGCTGGTGGAAGGGGCCTATCGCCTCGAAGTCAGCTCGCCCGGCATCGACCGCCCGCTGACCCGTCCGAAGGATTTCGCGAACTGGGCCGGCCACGAAGTGCGCGTCGCCCTGGCCGAAACGATTACCGGCGACGATGGCAAGCCGCGCAAGACCGTGAAGGGCGATCTTGCCGGGATCGAAGGCGATGTCGTCACCGTGGACGATGCCAAGGTAGGGCGGGTGCAATTCCCGCTGGAACTCATTCATTCGGCAAAGCTTGTGCTTACCGACAGGCTGATTGCCGCAACCCGTCCGCTCGACACTTCCGGCGCTGAGGAAGTGGATGAAGGCGCAGAAGAATTTCTCGAAGAAGAGGAAGGCTGATACCAATGGCCAGTGCGATTTCCGCCAACAAGGCAGAGCTGCTCGCGATTGCGAACTCCGTTGCCAGCGAGAAGATGATCGACAAGGCGATCGTCATCGAGGCGATGGAAGAAGCGATCCAGAAGGCTGCCCGTGCCCGTTACGGCGCCGAGAACGATATTCGTGCGAAGCTCGATCCCAAGACCGGCGACCTGCGCCTGTGGCGCGTCGTGGAAGTGGTCGAGGAAGTGGAAGACTATTTCAAGCAGGTCGATCTCAAGCAGGCCCAGAAGCTGGACAAGAATGCCGGCCTGGGTGACTTCATCGTCGATCCGCTGCCGCCGGTCGATCTTGGCCGTATCGACGCGCAGAGCGCCAAGCAGGTGATCTTCCAGAAGGTCCGCGATGCCGAGCGTGAACGCCAGTACGAAGAATTCAAGGACCGTGCGGGCGAAGTGATCACCGGCGTGATCAAGTCGGTCGAATTCGGCCATGTGATCGTCAATCTCGGCCGCGCCGAAGGCGTGATCCGCCGCGATCAGCAGATCCCCCGCGAAGCCGCCCGCGTGGGCGAGCGCGTGCGGGCGCTGATCCTGAAGGTGGAACGCAACAGCCGCGGCCCGCAGATCTTCCTTTCCCGCGCGCATCCGGAGTTCATGAAGAAGCTCTTCGCGCAGGAAGTGCCCGAAATCTACGATAGCATCATCGAGATCAAGGCCGCTGCCCGCGATCCGGGTTCGCGCGCCAAGATCGGCGTGATTAGCCGCGACAGCTCGATTGACCCGGTCGGCGCCTGCGTCGGCATGAAGGGCAGCCGCGTTCAGGCCGTGGTGCAGGAACTGCAGGGCGAAAAGATCGACATCATCCCCTGGAGCGAGGACACCGCGACTTTCGTGGTCAATGCCCTCCAGCCCGCCACCGTCAGCCGCGTGGTGATCGACGAGGAAGAAAGCCGCATCGAAGTTGTGGTGCCGGACGACCAGCTTTCGCTGGCCATCGGCCGCCGCGGCCAGAACGTGCGCCTTGCCAGCCAGCTGACCGGCAGCCAGATCGACATCATGACCGAGGCCGAGGCTTCGGAGAAGCGCCAGAAGGAATTCTCCGAGCGTTCCAAGATGTTCGAGGAAGAGCTGGACGTGGACGAGACGCTGTCGCAGCTGCTCGTGGCCGAAGGCTTCGCCGAGCTGGAAGAAGTCGCCTATGTGGGGATGGACGAGCTGGCTTCGATCGAAGGCTTCGACGAAGAACTGGCCGAAGAACTCCAGAACCGCGCCCGCGAAGCGCTCGATCGCCAGGAAGAGGCTGCCCGTCAGGAACGCCGCGCCCTGGGCGTGGAAGATGCGCTGGCCGAAATTCCGAACCTTACCGAAGCGATGCTGGTCACGCTCGGCAAGGCCGGGATCAAGACGCTGGACGATCTGGCCGATCTGGCCACCGATGAACTCATTGCCAAGAAGCGCAACGAACCGCGTCGCCGTGGTGACGGTCCGCCGGCGCGCCGCAATGCCCGCACCGAGGACAAGGCGGGCGTGCTTGGCGAATATGGCCTGACCGAAGAGCAGGGCAACGAGATCATCATGGCTGCCCGCGCACACTGGTTCGAAGACGAAGAACCGGTTGCTGACAATGGGGAGGCCGCCGATGCGGACACCCCGCAATGAGCCGCTAGGTTCCGACAGTTCCGCACTCCGCCCGCCGCGCAACCGCGCGGCCGGGACGGAGGAGGCGACTCCCGAACGCAAGTGCGTTCTCACCGGCCAGAACGGCTCGCGTGACGAATTCCTGCGTCTGGCGATTTCTCCCGACGGGCAGGTTCTGCCCGACGCGCTGGCCCGTGCACCGGGCCGGGGGGCGTGGATCGGTGTGACCCGTGCCGAACTGGACGAGGCGATTGCCTCGGGCAGGTTGCGCGGCGCGCTGGCGCGTGCCTTCAAGGGCGCCAAGCTCTCGCTTCCCGAAGATCTGGGCGCGATGGCGCAGGATGCACTGACGCGCGCATTTCTTCAGCGCCTCGGCCTCGAAATGCGGTCGGGAAAGCTTATATTGGGTTCTGACCGCATCGCGCAGCAGGCGCGGGGCGGGGCTGTCGCCTGGCTCGGCCATGCTGCCGATGCGAGCGACGATGGCTGCAGAAAGCTCGACCAGGCCTATCGTGTCGGCATGGATGCCGAAGGTTCGGGGCTGACGGGAGAGCGCTTGCCACTGGACCGCGCGGCTCTGTCTGTGGCATTGGGCCGCGATAATGTCGTCCATCTGGCGCTGGCTGACCACGGGTCGGCCGAAAGGGTCGCAATTCCCCTAAGGCGTCTGATGCGTTTCACGGGGGCATATCCTGCGGCTGAAGGCATTTCCCCGGAAGGGGCGGCGAACGGCGCCGCGCATCATGCCGAGGTTACCGGCTAGGGCCGGTGATTAACCACGGTACGGACGACGAATAGAGAATACGAAGGATAGATTGAGGCGTATGAGCGACACCGACAACAAACCGACGCTGGGCCGCAAGCCGCTGGGGCTGAAGCGTTCGGTCGAAGCGGGCGAGGTCAAGCAGACCTTCAGCCACGGCCGCACCAACAAGGTGGTCGTGGAAGTGAAGCGCCGCAAGATCGTGAAGCCCGGCCAGGCTCCGGAGGCTGCGGCCCCGGCGCCCGCCGCCGCGCCCGAACCGGCACCGCAGCCGGCTGTCCAGGCTCCGCCGGCGCCCGCGCCGCGCCCGGCCGTCTCGACCGAAACCCGGCTTGAACAGCAGGAACGCCTGCTGCGCGAGGCTGAAGAAGCACGCCTTACCGCGCTGGAAGAAGCCAATCGCCGCGAACAGGAAGAACGCCTGCGCGCGATTGAGGAAGAAAAGCGCCGCGCCGAGGAAAACCGCAAGGCTGAAGAAGAAGCCGCCGCACAGGCATCTGCCGAACCGGAAGCTGCGCCTGCGCCTGCTCCTGAAGCCGCCGCTCCGCCCGCTGCAGAGCCGGAAGCGCCCGCCGCTGCCGCGCCCGCACCGGCTGCTGTAGTACCTGCTGCGCCCGCCGAGGAAAAGCCGGCAGCAGCGTCTGCCCCTGCGCCGCGCATGTTCACGCCTGTCGTCCGCCCCGAGCCGAAGCGCCCGGAAAAGGCCGAGGCTGCCCCCAAGGCGGCCGACAAGCCCGAGAAGAAGCGCGAGGACAAGAAGCCCGCAGGCGGCCGCGGCAACGAACGCAACGATCGCAACAACAGCAATGCCGCCAGCCTGGCGGATCGCCGCCGTGGCGGGAAACTCACCGTCAACCGCGCGCTCAACGAAGATGAAGGCGCCCGTGCCCGCTCGCTCGCCGCGCTCAAGCGTGCCCGCGAAAAGGAACGCCGCGCTCACTTCTCCGGCCAGACGCAGCAGCGCGACAAGCAGGTGCGCGACGTTGTGGTGCCCGAAGCGATCACGGTGCAGGAACTTGCCAACCGCATGGCCGAAAAGGGCGCGGATCTGGTGAAGGCCCTGTTCAAGATGGGCATGATGGTCACCGTCAACCAGACGATCGACCAGGATACGGCGGAACTGCTGGTGACCGAATTCGGCCACAATTTGCAGCGCGTTTCGGAAAGCGATGTCGACATCGACACGTCCGAGGACGTGGATGCCGATGCCACCCTGCAGCCGCGTCCGCCGGTCGTCACGATCATGGGCCATGTCGATCACGGCAAGACCAGCCTGCTCGACGCGCTGCGCGGCACCGATGTGGTGCGCGGCGAAGCGGGCGGCATCACCCAGCATATCGGCGCCTATCAGATCACCACCAAGGGCGGTGACAAGATCACCTTCCTCGATACGCCGGGCCACTCCGCCTTCACGGAAATGCGTGCGCGCGGTGCCAATGTCACCGACATCGTGGTGCTGGTGGTTGCCGCGGATGACGGCATCATGCCGCAGACGATCGAGGCCATCAATCACACCAAGGCCGCCGGCGTGCCGATGATCGTTGCGATCAACAAGTGCGACAAGCCGGAAGCCAACCCGCAGCGCATCCGCGAACGTCTGCTCGAACACGAAGTCGTGGTCGAAGAGATGAGCGGCGACGTGCAGGACGTGGAAGTCTCGGCCAAGAGCAAGCTGGGTCTGGACGATCTGATCGAGAAGATCATGCTCCAGGCCGAACTGCTCGAACTGAAGGCCAATCCGGATCGCGAAGCGGAAGCCACCGTGATCGAAGCCAAGCTGGACAAGGGCCGCGGCCCGGTTGCCACCGTGCTGATCAATCGCGGTACGCTGAAGACGGGCGACGTCTTCGTGGTCGGCACCGAAAGCGGCCGTGTCCGCGCGATGATCGACGACAAGGGCCGCCAGATCAAGGAAGCCCCGCCGTCGCTGCCGGTGGAAGTGCTCGGCCTTGCGGGTGTTCCGATGGCGGGCGACAAGCTCACCGTGGTCGAAAATGAACAGCGTGCGCGCGAAGTCGCCAACTACCGCAAGGAAAAGGCGACCGAAAAGCGTACTGCCATCGCCCCTGCCAGCCTCGACACCATGTTCTCCGCCCTGAAGGACAAGGAGAGCGTGATCGAATTCCCGCTGGTGGTGAAGGCCGACGTGCAGGGCAGCGTGGAAGCGATCAACAATGCGCTCCACAATCTGTCGAATGACGAGATCAAGGTCCGCATCCTGCATTCGGGCGTGGGCGCGATCACGGAAAGCGACGTGACGCTGGCTTCGGCCTCCGGCGCGCCGATCATCGGCTTCAACGTCCGTCCGAACGCCAAGGCGCGCGAACTGATCGACCGCAACAAGACCCGGATGATGTATTACGACGTCATCTATCACCTGACCGAGGAAATCGCGAAGGAGATGGCAGGCGAACTGGGGCCGCTGCGGATCGAAAACGTCATGGGCCGCGCCGAGGTCAAGCAGGTGTTCCCCGCGGGCAAGAAGGACAAGGCCGCCGGCCTCCTCGTGCTCGAAGGCATCATCCGCAAGGGCTTCCACGCACGCCTTACCCGCAACGATGTTATCGTTTCCAAGACGGTCATCGCCTCGCTGCGGCGCTTCAAGGACGATGTGGACGAAGTCCGCGCCGGTCTGGAATGCGGCGTGGTTCTGCAGGACACGAACGACATCAAGGCGGGCGACATGCTCGAAGTGTTCGAAATCGAGGAACGCGAACGGACCCTGTGACGCGCGGCGACCGGGAAGTGAGCTACGAGCCAGGCAAGACGCATGAGATTTGCGATCCGATGCCTGGCTCTCGCTTCCGGGTTTTGCCGAGTGTCCCGGTGATCCTGCCTGTCGTGGCTGGAAATTGATGAACCGCTACGTAGCCTTGCTTGGCAGCATCAATGTCGGTGGTAACCGGCTGAGGATGGAAGACCTGCGCAAGGCGCTGGAGTGGGAAGATTTCGAGGATGTGGAGACGGTTGTTGCCAGCGGCAATGTGCTGTTTTCACATGAGGAACGCCCATCGGAAGGGCTGGCGGAAAAGCTGGCCTATGTCGTGCGCGATGCGTTCCAGATCGATAGTTTCGCCGTGGTGATGAACCGGCAGGAGTTGGTGGCGACACTGGCGGAAAATCCCTTCGCGGAAACGGGCGAGGACAAGCAGGTCCACGTCCATTTTCTCGAACGCCAACCGGAACCGGAAGCTTTTGCCAAGCTGATCGCCGATTATGCCACGCGCGGGCCGGAACGCATTGCTGCGGGCCATCGCGCGTTGCATGTAGATTACGTCAATGGCGCAGGCGTCACGAAGCTGAGCGGGGAATTCATCGCCCGCCGCCTCGGTTGCCGCCACACCGCGCGCAACATCCGCTCGATCCGGCGGATAATCGAGATTATGGAACGCTGATGGCCCGCAACGCTGCAACCGGTGAAGAGAAGTCCGTTCGCCTGCTCAAGGTGGGTGAACGCGTGCGCCATATCCTGTCGGAGCTGCTGGCCCGGCAGGAAGTGCATGACGATACGCTGTCGGCCCATTCCGTCTCCGTCACAGAAGTGCGGATGACGCCGGACCTGCGCAACGCGACCGTCTATGTGAAGCCGCTACTGGGCGAGGACGAGGAAGTGGTGGTGAAGGCGCTGCGCCAGAACACCGCCTATTTCCAGCGCGAAGTGGCCAAGCGGCTCGGCCTCAAATTCGCGGCCAAGCTGCAGTTCCGCACCGATGAGAGCTTCGACGAGGCCGACCGGATCGAGCGCCTGCTGTCCGACCCGCGCGTGTCGCGCGATCTCGGCGAGGACGAATAGTCTGCCTCTGCCGGCAGGCTTGCCCCAATTCATACCGCATAAGTGAAATAGGGCTTGGCCATTGCGCGCCAGCCTGCAACTCTGCCGCCAACTAACCCGATCCTGGACCGTTATGGGGAAAGGTGCAGGCGATGACTGAGGCAGAGATTCCGGCGGGCCCGCCTGCCAAAGGCATTCTCGCGATGGTGGAACGTGTGGGCAATCGCCTGCCCGATCCGGTATTCCTGTTCCTGTGGCTGATCGCCGGGCTGATCGTCACTTCCCTGATCGCAAGCTGGGCAGGCTGGTCCGTGCCCCATCCCACCCAGATTGACGAGGGCACCGGCGCGGCGAGCATCGTGGCCGCCAGCAGCCTGCTGTCGGCCGATAATATCCGGCGGCTGTGGGTGGAGATGCCCGCCACCTTCACCCATTTTCACCCTCTCGGCTATGTGCTGGTGGTGATGCTGGGTGCCGGGGTGGCAGAACGCACCGGCCTGTTCGGAACCGCCATGCGCGCGGCGGTGCGCAATGCGCCTGTGTTCCTGCTCACGCCGATTGTCAGTCTTGTGGGGATGCTCGGCAATCTGGCGGCGGATGCGGCCTATGTGGTGCTGATCCCGCTGGCCGGGATCATATTCCACGCCGCCGGACGTAATCCGATCGTTGGCATTGCGGCCTGCTTTGCCGGGGTTGCGGGCGGCTTTTCCGCCAATTTGCTGCCCGGCCAGCTGGATGCCTTGCTGTTCGGCATCACCGAAGCGGCAGTGGAAACCGCATTCGGCGATTACACGGCCAACATCCTGGGCAATTGGTATTTCATCATCGCCATGACGGCTGTGTTCCTGCCGGTGATCTGGCTGGTGACGGACCGGATCATCGAACCGCGGTTGGGGCCGTGGGATTCCTCCCGCGCCGGTTCCGCCGCCGCTAATGAACAGGAAGACCGTCCCCTGCTGGCGCAAGAGCACAAGGGCCTGCGCCATGCAGCGCTTGGTGCGCTGGGCGTGGTGGCCCTGTGGCTGATCTTTCTGTTCGGGCCGGGCACTCCGCTGATCGACGAGGGCGCTGCACCGGAAGCGCGGCTGACGCCGTTCTATCAAAGCCTTGTGGCAGGGTTCTTCCTGTTGTTCCTGATTTCCGGCTGGGCTTACGGCAAGGCGGCAGGATCGATCACCGACCATCGCAGCCTTGTGAAGATGATGAGCGATGCGATGGCCGACATGGCCTATTATCTCGTCCTCGCTTTCGTGGCCGCGCATTTCGTGGCGATGTTCGGCTGGTCCAATCTTGGGCTGATCATGGCGGTAGAAGGGGCGGACATGCTGCGCGCCTCCGGCCTTCCGGCCTGGGCCTTGCTGGTGCTGATCGTGCTGTTCTCGGCACTGCTGAACCTGCTGATCGGGTCGGCCAGTGCCAAATGGGCGCTGCTGGCGCCGGTCATGGTGCCCATGCTGATGCTGCTGGGCATCACGCCGGAAATGGCCACCGCAACTTATCGCGTGGGGGATAGCGCCACCAACATCATCACGCCGCTGATGGTCTATTTCCCGCTGATCCTGATCTTCTGCCAGCGCTGGCAACAGGATTTCGGGCTGGGCAGCCTTGCGGCGACAATGTTGCCCTATTCCGTCGGGCTGCTGGTCGCGGGGCTGGTGCTGGTGGGCGGCTGGGTGCTGCTGGACCTGCCGCTGGGGCCGGGCGCGCAGGTCTTCATGCCAGTGGCGCCCGGGCGCTGAGCTGAGCGACATCATCGGGGCAAGATAGCTGCTGCCCTGCTGACGACCGGCCAACGGGGCGCTATGTCCCGGCCATGGCCAAGCTCTATTTCTACTATGCCAGCATGAATGCGGGGAAGTCTTCCACGCTGCTGCAGGCGGAATTCAATTATCGCGAGCGCGGCATGGCGACCATGCTGTGGACCGCCGCGCTCGACACACGCTCTCAGGGCAAGCCGATTGCCAGCCGCATCGGGCTGGAGGCAGCCGCCAATCTGTTCGACCGGAATACGGATCTATGGACGCAGGTGAGCATGGCCAATGTCACCCGCGATCTGGCCTGCGTGCTGATCGACGAGGCGCAGTTCCTGACGAAGGAACAGGTGTGGCAATGCGCAAGGCTGGCGGATGAGGCGGGCATTCCCGTGCTCTGCTATGGCCTGCGCACCGATTTTCAGGGGGAATTGTTCCCCGGATCGGCGGCCTTGCTGGGCATAGCCGATGCGCTGATCGAGTTGAAGGCAGTGTGCCATTGCGGGCGCAAGGCGACGATGAACCTGCGGGTGGATGAAAGCGGCGTGGCGGTGCGCGATGGCGCCCAGACCGAGATCGGCGGGAACGAACGCTATGTCGCCCTGTGCCGCAGGCATTTTTCGGAGGCGGTCGCCCCATGAATGACGGGCTATATGTGACGCTGGAAGATGCCGAGCTGCGGCTGGAGCCTCTGGAAGAGCGGCACCGTGAAGGTTTGCGCGCGGCAACTGCCGCCGATTCCGAAATCTGGGCGATCTATCCCACCAATTACGCGGGGGAGGCGTTCGATCCCCAGTTCGACAGCCTGCTGGCTGCCCCGCCGCAGCGTCGGGTCTATGCGATTGTCGTCAATGGCAAGGTTGCGGGGATGACCGCCTGGATCGAACGCGGCGCGCCGGGATGGGCAGTGGAGATCGGCAACAGCTTCATCATGCCCGAATTGCGCGGGACGGGCCTCAATGGCCGGATCAAGCGCCTGATGCTGCGCCATGCCTTTGCCAGCGGGATCAGGCGCGTGGAATTCCGCGTGGATGTGCGCAATGCCCGCTCGCAGGCGGCCGTGCTGAAGCTGGGCGCGCAGAAGGAAGGCGTGCTGCGGGCGGAACGGATCACCTGGAATGCCCATGTGCGCGACACGGCGGTATTCTCGATCCTGTCCGACGAATGGGCTGAAAGAACCGACGGGTAGCTTGGCCTTTCGCATGGCCGCACCTATCTGACGGGCATGAACGAAACGCTCATGTCCGCGCTGGTGCTGATCCCGGCGATGGTCATCGCCATTGTCTTTCACGAAGTCTCGCATGGCTGGACTGCACTGGCGCTGGGCGACACCACCGCACGGGACATGCGGCGGCTGAGCCTCAACCCGCTGCGCCATGTCGATCCGCTGGGCACGGTAATCCTGCCTGGCGTGCTGGCGCTGACGGGGGCGCCCGTCTTCGGCTGGGCCAAGCCGGTGCCGGTAAACGCAAGGCGTCTGCGCAATCCGCGCTATGGCATGATGGTGGTCGCGGCGGCCGGTCCGGTCAGCAATCTGGTGCTGGCGGGTGTGGGCGCCATTGCACTCGGCCTGATGTCCAGAGGCCTTCAGGCCCCGCCGGAGGGGCTGTACGCGCTGGCGATGATGGGCGCGCAATATTTCATCCTGATCAATATCTTCCTGGCCCTGTTCAACCTGCTGCCGATTCCGCCCTTCGATGGATCGCATATCGTGGAAGGCCTGCTGCCGCGCGATGCGGCGCGCGCCTATGCCAAGCTGCGCCCCTGGGGCCTGCCGCTGGTATTCCTGCTGCTGCTGATCCTGCCCAGCCTGATCCCGGGCTTCGACCTTGTCGGCCGTTACCTCGAGCCGGTCGTTACGCAGGTGGAGGATTTCTATTACATCATCGCCGGCTGGGCCGCAGGCATGCCGCAGAACTGAGGCAGGCGCGCGTCGTCACCGTCCTTGAAACACTGCTCGCGCCTTCCGACATAGGGGGCGAGTGGGAGATTGAAAGGAAGTTACGATGAAGCTTTCATTCGCATTGCCTGCCCTCGCGGTGCTGGCAGCCGTTTCCTCCCCGGTTCTGGCGGAAGAAGAACAGGGCGCAGCCCAATCTGCCGAAAAGGTCGCGGAAGCCTATATCCCCTTTGCCAATCACGGCGGCGTGCGCGATTGGCGGGCCGATGGGCGCGAGGTGATCTATTTCCAGGATTCCCATCGCCGCTGGTACAAGGCCGAACTGTTCAGTTCGGCACCGGATTTGCCTTATACGCTGTTCATCGGCCTCGATACCGGTGTTGGCGGCAGGCTCGACCGCTGGAGCAATGTCTATATTTCCGGCCAGCGTTATGCGCTGAAGTCCTTCGTCCGGATCGAGGGCGATCCGCCCAAGAAGGCGAAGAAGGGCAAGAAGCCCGAGGCGGAACCGGCTACCACGGATGCGACAGTCGAGTGATGATATTTACCCGGATAATATGTTGACTATTTGATCCGGGTAAATATATGCGGTGCTCTCAAGGAGCTACCGCATATGGACGTCACCGTATTCCTCAAGGGCGAAGTGATTGCCCGTGGCCCGGCCGAAGACATGGCCGAGCGCCTGAAGGGCATCGAACCGCCGGAGAAAGCGAACGACCTGCTGGCCTTCGACGATGAAACAGGCCGGCAGGTCGATCTCGATCTGCGCCCTGCGGAACAACGCCCACGCGGCCGCCCCGCTCTGGGAGTGAAGGCTAGGGAAGTGACGCTGCTGCCTCGTCATTGGGACTGGCTCGGCGCCCAGCGCGGCGGTGCCTCCGCCACCTTGCGGCGGCTGGTGGATGCGGCGCGGGCACAGGCCAAGACGCCGGAACAATGCCACGACGCGGCCTATCGCTTCCTTTCCGCCATGGCAGGCGACCTGCCGAAATTCGAGGATGCCCTGCGCGAGATCTATGCGGGCAATCCGGTGGGATACGATCACTTCACCCACGGCTGGCCCGAAGGCATCCGCGCCCATGGCCGCGCGCTGGCTTTCCCGGAAGGCACCGCGCAATGAGCGTCCATGGCTGGATCATTCTCGACAAGCCGGTGGGGCTGGGGTCCACTCAGGCCGTAGGTGCCGTGAAGCGCAATCTGCGCGAGGCGGGTTATGGCAAGGTGAAGGTGGGCCATGGCGGCACGCTTGATCCGCTGGCCGAAGGCGTGCTGCCCATCGCGCTGGGCGAGGCGACCAAGCTGTGCGGGCGGATGCTGGACAGCGACAAGGTCTATGAGTTTACTGTGCAGTTCGGGAGCGAAACGGATACGCTCGATCGCGAAGGCACGGTTATTGCCACGAGCGATTTCCAGCCGGGCTTCGGTTCTGTCGAGGCAATTGTCGAACAGAAATTCACTGGGGAAATCGAGCAGATTCCGCCAGCCTATTCCGCGATCAAGATAGATGGCGAGCGTGCGTATGACCGTGCGCGTGCTGGCGAACAGATTGAACTCAAGTCCCGCTTGGTCAATATCCGCCGTTGGGATTACATCGCAGAAGGCTTTGTGGGTGATTGGGACGCAAGCGCTCAATATGCTACGCTTCGAGTAACGGTCTCCAAGGGCACCTATATCCGCAGCCTCGCGCGTGATATAGCGCTGGCGCTCGGCACGGTCGGCCATGTCACCATGCTGCGCCGGGTGAAGGCCGGGCCGTTCACGCTCGATCAGGCGATTTCGCTGGACAAATTGAACGAAATCGGCAAGGGCGCGCCCCTTGAAGACGTAATCCTGCCGCTTGAGGCGGGGCTGGACGACATCCCGGCCCTCGATCTCTCTCCGGAAGCGGCGGTGGCGGTCCGACAGGGCCGTGTCCTCACCGGAATGCCCCAAGGTGACGGGTTGTACTGGGCGAAGGCGGGAAGCGTTCCCGTGGCGCTGGTCGAACTCGAAGCCGGGACGGCGAAAGTCGTCCGGGGTTTCAATCTTTAGCGATGTCGCGGAGCAATACTATGTCGGTTACCGCCGAAAAGAAGACTGAGATCATCCAGGGCAACGCTCGCGTCGAGGGCGACACCGGTTCCCCCGAAGTGCAGGTCGCGATCCTTACGGAACGTATCCGCAACCTGACCGAACACTTCAAGGCGCACCACAAGGACAACCACTCGCGCCGTGGCCTGCTGATGATGGTCAACAAGCGCCGCAGCCTGCTCGCCTATCTCAAGAAGAAGGATGTCGAGCGGTACAACTCGCTGATCCAGAAGCTGGGTCTGCGTAAGTAAGAATTATCGGGAAGCGGCCCCTAGTTGGGCCGCTTTTCGCTTAAGGGGCTGGTTCGCAATTCGGCGAACCGCCTGGGGCAAGTCAAAAACGCCCCGCACCGGACCGGGACGGCATACCCGGTAGCAGAGGCCCCGCGCCGCAATAGGGCCGCGCGGGACATAAGGAAAATACATGTTCGACGTGAAAACCGTATCGCTGGAGTGGGGCGGAAAGACCCTCACTCTGGAAACCGGCCGTATCGCACGCCAGGCCAATGGCGCCGTGCTGGCCACCTATGGCGAAACCGTGGTGCTGTGCGCCGTGACCGCCGCCAAGAGCGTGAAGGAAGGGCAGGACTTCTTCCCCCTTACCGTTCACTATCAGGAAAAGTTCTCCTCTGCCGGCCGTATTCCGGGTGGCTTCTTCAAGCGTGAACGTGGCGCGACGGAAAAGGAAACGCTGGTTTCCCGCCTGATCGACCGCCCGGTGCGTCCGCTGTTCCCCGAAGGTTTCTACAACGAAATCAACGTGATCTGCCAGGTCATGTCCTATGACGGCGAAAGCGAGCCCGACATCGTTGCGATGATCGCCGCTTCGGCCGCCCTGACGATTTCCGGCGTGCCCTTCATGGGTCCGATCGGCGCTGCCCGCGTCGGCTTCAAGGATGGCGAGTATCAGCTCAACCCGTCCCTGTCGGAAGCGGCTGAAGGCCGCCTCGACCTCGTCGTCGCCGGTACGCAGGACGCGGTGATGATGGTCGAATCCGAAGCCAAGGAACTGACCGAAGACGAAATGCTGGGCGCCGTGATGTTCGCCCATGCCGAATCGCAGAAGGTCATCAAGGCGATCATCGATCTGGCCGAAAAGGCCGCGAAGGACCCGTGGGAAGTCGATCTTTCGGACAACACGTCCGAAATGAAGGCGAAGCTTAAGGATCTGATCGGCGCCGATATCGCCGCAGCCTACAAGCTGACCGACAAGTCGGCACGCTCCAATGCGCTGAACGAAGCCCGCGCCAAGGCGAAGGCCGCTTTCGCAGATGAAAGCGCCCAGACCCAGATGGTCGCCAACAAGACCATGAAGAAGCTGGAAGCGGAAATCGTGCGCAGCGCCATCATCAAGGATGGCCAGCGCATCGACGGCCGCACCACCACGCAGGTCCGCCCGATCGAAAGCATGGTCGGCTTCCTGCCGCGCACCCATGGTTCGGCCCTGTTCACTCGCGGTGAAACGCAGGCGATCTGCACCACCACGCTGGGCACCAAGGACAGCGAGCAGATGATCGACGGCCTCACTGGCCTGTCGTATGAAAGCTTCATGCTGCACTACAACTTCCCGCCCTATTCGGTCGGTGAAGTGGGTCGCTTCGGCGCTCCGGGCCGCCGCGAAGTCGGCCATGGCAAGCTGGCATGGCGTGCGCTGCACCCCGTGCTGCCTTCGAAGGAAGACTTCCCCTACACGATCCGCGTCCTGTCGGACATCACCGAGTCCAACGGTTCGTCCTCCATGGCGACCGTGTGCGGTGGCTGTCTGTCGATGATGGATGCCGGTGTTCCCATCGAACGCCCGGTTTCCGGCATCGCCATGGGCCTGATCCTGGAAGGCGAAGAATTCGCCGTGCTGTCCGACATCCTGGGTGACGAAGATCACCTGGGCGACATGGACTTCAAGGTGGCCGGTACGGAAGCGGGCATCACCTCGCTCCAGATGGACATCAAGATCGCCGGCATCACCGAAGAGATCATGAAGCAGGCCCTCGCTCAGGCGAAGGAAGGCCGTGCGCATATCCTGGGTGAAATGACCAAGGCCCTGGGTTCGGCCCGTACCGAACTTTCGGCCCATGCCCCGCGCATCGAGACCATGCAGATCGACAAGTCGAAGATCCGCGAAGTCATCGGCACCGGCGGCAAGGTGATCCGCGAAATCGTGGCTGAAACCGGCGCGAAGGTGGACATTGACGATGAAGGCCTGATCAAGATCTCGTCTTCGGACCTGACCCAGATCGAAGCCGCCAAGAAGTGGATTCTCGGCATTGTCGAGGAACCGGAAGTCGGCAAGATCTACAACGGCAAGGTCGTCAACATCGTCGACTTCGGTGCTTTCGTGAACTTCATGGGTGGCAAGGACGGCCTCGTCCACGTCAGCGAAATGAAGAACGAACGCGTCGAAAAGCCGACCGATGTCGTTTCCGAAGGCCAGGAAGTTAAGGTCAAGGTTCTCGAAATCGATCCGCGCGGCAAGGTTCGCCTGTCGATGCGCGTCGTCGATCAGGAAACCGGCGAGGAACTGGAAGACACCCGCCCGCCGCGTGAACCCCGCGAACCGCGTGGCGATCGCGGTGACCGTGGCGACCGCCGTGGCCCGCGTCGTGATGGCGACCGTGGTGGCCGTGGCGGCGACCGTGGCGGCCGTGATCGTGGCCCGCGCCGCGAGCGTGACGGCGAAGGTGGCGGCAATCCCGACCACATGCCGGCCTTCCTCAAGGACGACTAAGTTCGGGCTGACCTGAACTGAAGGAAATCAGGGCCGCGGGGGTAACCTCGCGGCCCTTTTCTTGCGCGCCCCTCACCGTGGAGGTGTGCGTTGCGCGAAATCTCCAAGATCCTCCCGGTCGCGAGGCGATGGGGAGGTGGCGCGCGCCACCTCCCCATCGCCTCGCGACCGGGAGGATCTTGGAGATTTCGCGCAACGCACACCTCCACGGTGAGGGGCGCGCAAGAAAAGGGCCGCGAGGTTACCCCCGCGGCCCTGATTTCCTTCAGTTCAGGTCAGCCCGAACTTAGTCGTCCTTGAGGAAGGCCGGCATGTGGTCGGGATTGCCGCCACCTTCGCCGTCACGCTCGCGGCGCGGGCCACGATCACGGCCGCCACGGTCGCCGCCACGGCCACCACGGTCGCCATCACGACGCGGGCCACGGCGGTCGCCACGGTCACCGCGATCGCCACGCGGTTCGCGGGGTTCACGCGGCGGGCGGGTGTCTTCCAGTTCCTCGCCGGTTTCCTGATCGACGACGCGCATCGACAGGCGAACCTTGCCGCGCGGATCGATTTCGAGAACCTTGACCTTAACTTCCTGGCCTTCGGAAACGACATCGGTCGGCTTTTCGACGCGTTCGTTCTTCATTTCGCTGACGTGGACGAGGCCGTCCTTGCCACCCATGAAGTTCACGAAAGCACCGAAGTCGACGATGTTGACGACCTTGCCGTTGTAGATCTTGCCGACTTCCGGTTCCTCGACAATGCCGAGAATCCACTTCTTGGCGGCTTCGATCTGGGTCAGGTCCGAAGACGAGATCTTGATCAGGCCTTCATCGTCAATGTCCACCTTCGCGCCGGTTTCAGCCACGATTTCGCGGATCACCTTGCCGCCGGTGCCGATGACTTCGCGGATCTTCGACTTGTCGATCTGCATGGTCTCGATGCGCGGGGCATGGGCCGAAAGTTCGGTACGGGCCGAACCCAGGGCCTTGGTCATTTCACCCAGGATATGCGCACGGCCTTCCTTCGCCTGAGCGAGGGCCTGCTTCATGATCTCTTCGGTGATGCCGGCGATCTTGATGTCCATCTGGAGCGAGGTGATGCCCGCTTCCGTACCGGCCACCTTGAAGTCCATGTCGCCCAGGTGATCTTCGTCACCCAGGATGTCGGACAGCACGGCGAATTCTTCGCCTTCCAGGATCAGGCCCATGGCGATGCCGGAAACCGGGCGTTCGATGGGAACACCGGCATCCATCATCGACAGACAGCCACCGCACACGGTCGCCATGGAGGACGAACCGTTGGACTCGGTGATGTCCGACAGGACGCGGATCGTGTAGGGGAAGTCTTCCTTCGAAGGCAGCACGGGGTGCAGCGCACGCCATGCCAGCTTGCCATGGCCGACTTCGCGGCGGCCCGGAGCGCCGAAGCGACCCACTTCACCGACCGAATAGGGCGGGAAGTTGTAGTGCAGCATGAAGCTTTCATACGACAGGCCAGTGAGGCCGTCGATCATCTGCTCGCTGTCCTTGGTGCCCAGCGTGGTGGTGCAGATCGCCTGCGTTTCACCGCGAGTGAACAGGGCCGAACCATGGGTGCGCGGCAGGAAGCCGACCATGCTTTCGATCGGGCGGACCTGCGTGGTGGTGCGGCCGTCGATGCGCTGGCCATCCTTGATGATGGCGCTGCGCACGATTTCCGCTTCCAGCTTCTTCATGGTCTTGTTGGCGACCATCTGGGTCTGGGCGCTTTCATCTGCGAAAGCGGCCTTCGCCTTGGCGCGGGCTTCGTTCAGCGCATTGGAGCGTGCCGACTTGTCGGTCAGCTTGTAGGCTGCGGCGATATCGGCGCCGATCAGATCCTTAAGCTTCGCCTTCATTTCGGACGTGTTGTCCGAAAGATCGACTTCCCACGGGTCCTTCGCGGCCTTTTCGGCCAGATCGATGATCGCCTTGATGACCTTCTGCGATTCGGCATGGGCGAACATCACGGCGCCCAGCATTTCGTCTTCGGTCAGTTCCTTGGCTTCGGATTCGACCATCATCACCGCGTCCTGCGTACCGGCGACGACGAGGTCGAGGCGGCCTTCAGCCGCTTCCGACAGGGACGGGTTGAGCTGATACTCGCCATCCTTGAAGCCGACGCGGGCAGCGCCGATCGGACCCATGAAGGGCACGCCGGAAATCGTCAGGGCGGCCGAAGCGGCGATCATCGCAACGATGTCGGGCTCGCTTTCGCCGTCATAGGACATGACCTGGCAGATCACGTTGATTTCGTTGTAGAAACCTTCGGGGAACAGCGGACGCACCGGGCGGTCGATCAGGCGGGAAACCAGCGTTTCCTTTTCCGTCGCGCCACGTTCACGCTTGAAGAAGCCACCCGGAATACGGCCGGCAGAGGAGAACTTTTCCTGATAGTGAACGGTAAGGGGGAAGAAGTCCTGCCCTTCCTTCACGCTCTTGGCGGCGGTCACGGCGCACAGCACCACGGTTTCGCCATAGGTGGCCAGCACGGCGCCATTGGCCTGGCGTGCGATACGGCCGGTTTCCAGAGTGAGGGTCTTTCCGCCCCACTCCAGCGATACGGTTTTCACGTCGAACATGTATTTTCCTTATGTCCCGCGCGGCCCTATTGCGGCGCGGGGCCTCTGCTACCGGGTATGCCGTCCCGGTCCGGTGCGGGGCGTTTTTGACTTGCCCCAGGCGGTTCGCCGAATTGCGAACCAGCCCCTTAAGCGAAAAGCGGCCCAACTAGGGGCCGCTTCCCGATAATTCTTACTTACGCAGACCCAGCTTCTGGATCAGCGAGTTGTACCGCTCGACATCCTTCTTCTTGAGATAGGCGAGCAGGCTGCGGCGCTTGTTGACCATCATCAGCAGGCCACGGCGCGAGTGGTTGTCCTTGTGGTGCGCCTTGAAGTGTTCGGTCAGGTTGCGGATACGTTCCGTAAGGATCGCGACCTGCACTTCGGGGGAACCGGTGTCGCCCTCGACGCGAGCGTTGCCCTGGATGATCTCAGTCTTCTTTTCGGCGGTAACCGACATAGTATTGCTCCGCGACATCGCTAAAGATTGAAACCCCGGACGACTTTCGCCGTCCCGGCTTCGAGTTCGACCAGCGCCACGGGAACGCTTCCCGCCTTCGCCCAGTACAACCCGTCACCTTGGGGCATTCCGGTGAGGACACGGCCCTGTCGGACCGCCACCGCCGCTTCCGGAGAGAGATCGAGGGCCGGGATGTCGTCCAGCCCCGCCTCAAGCGGCAGGATTACGTCTTCAAGGGGCGCGCCCTTGCCGATTTCGTTCAATTTGTCCAGCGAAATCGCCTGATCGAGCGTGAACGGCCCGGCCTTCACCCGGCGCAGCATGGTGACATGGCCGACCGTGCCGAGCGCCAGCGCTATATCACGCGCGAGGCTGCGGATATAGGTGCCCTTGGAGACCGTTACTCGAAGCGTAGCATATTGAGCGCTTGCGTCCCAATCACCCACAAAGCCTTCTGCGATGTAATCCCAACGGCGGATATTGACCAAGCGGGACTTGAGTTCAATCTGTTCGCCAGCACGCGCACGGTCATACGCACGCTCGCCATCTATCTTGATCGCGGAATAGGCTGGCGGAATCTGCTCGATTTCCCCAGTGAATTTCTGTTCGACAATTGCCTCGACAGAACCGAAGCCCGGCTGGAAATCGCTCGTGGCAATAACCGTGCCTTCGCGATCGAGCGTATCCGTTTCGCTCCCGAACTGCACAGTAAACTCATAGACCTTGTCGCTGTCCAGCATCCGCCCGCACAGCTTGGTCGCCTCGCCCAGCGCGATGGGCAGCACGCCTTCGGCCAGCGGATCAAGCGTGCCGCCATGGCCCACCTTCACCTTGCCATAACCCGCCTCGCGCAGATTGCGCTTCACGGCACCTACGGCCTGAGTGGACCCCAGCCCCACCGGCTTGTCGAGAATGATCCAGCCATGGACGCTCATTGCGCGGTGCCTTCCGGGAAAGCCAGCGCGCGGCCATGGGCGCGGATGCCTTCGGGCCAGCCGTGGGTGAAGTGATCGTATCCCACCGGATTGCCCGCATAGATCTCGCGCAGGGCATCCTCGAATTTCGGCAGGTCGCCTGCCATGGCGGAAAGGAAGCGATAGGCCGCGTCGTGGCATTGTTCCGGCGTCTTGGCCTGTGCCCGCGCCGCATCCACCAGCCGCCGCAAGGTGGCGGAGGCACCGCCGCGCTGGGCGCCGAGCCAGTCCCAATGACGAGGCAGCAGCGTCACTTCCCTAGCCTTCACTCCCAGAGCGGGGCGGCCGCGTGGGCGTTGTTCCGCAGGGCGCAGATCGAGATCGACCTGCCGGCCTGTTTCATCGTCGAAGGCCAGCAGGTCGTTCGCTTTCTCCGGCGGTTCGATGCCCTTCAGGCGCTCGGCCATGTCTTCGGCCGGGCCACGGGCAATCACTTCGCCCTTGAGGAATACGGTGACGTCCATATGCGGTAGCTCCTTGAGAGCACCGCATATATTTACCCGGATCAAATAGTCAACATATTATCCGGGTAAATATCATCACTCGACTGTCGCATCCGTGGTAGCCGGTTCCGCCTCGGGCTTCTTGCCCTTCTTCGCCTTCTTGGGCGGATCGCCCTCGATCCGGACGAAGGACTTCAGCGCATAACGCTGGCCGGAAATATAGACATTGCTCCAGCGGTCGAGCCTGCCGCCAACACCGGTATCGAGGCCGATGAACAGCGTATAAGGCAAATCCGGTGCCGAACTGAACAGTTCGGCCTTGTACCAGCGGCGATGGGAATCCTGGAAATAGATCACCTCGCGCCCATCGGCCCGCCAATCGCGCACGCCGCCGTGATTGGCAAAGGGGATATAGGCTTCCGCGACCTTTTCGGCAGATTGGGCTGCGCCCTGTTCTTCTTCCGCCAGAACCGGGGAGGAAACGGCTGCCAGCACCGCGAGGGCAGGCAATGCGAATGAAAGCTTCATCGTAACTTCCTTTCAATCTCCCACTCGCCCCCTATGTCGGAAGGCGCGAGCAGTGTTTCAAGGACGGTGACGACGCGCGCCTGCCTCAGTTCTGCGGCATGCCTGCGGCCCAGCCGGCGATGATGTAATAGAAATCCTCCACCTGCGTAACGACCGGCTCGAGGTAACGGCCGACAAGGTCGAAGCCCGGGATCAGGCTGGGCAGGATCAGCAGCAGCAGGAATACCAGCGGCAGGCCCCAGGGGCGCAGCTTGGCATAGGCGCGCGCCGCATCGCGCGGCAGCAGGCCTTCCACGATATGCGATCCATCGAAGGGCGGAATCGGCAGCAGGTTGAACAGGGCCAGGAAGATATTGATCAGGATGAAATATTGCGCGCCCATCATCGCCAGCGCGTACAGCCCCTCCGGCGGGGCCTGAAGGCCTCTGGACATCAGGCCGAGTGCAATGGCGCCCACACCCGCCAGCACCAGATTGCTGACCGGACCGGCCGCCGCGACCACCATCATGCCATAGCGCGGATTGCGCAGACGCCTTGCGTTTACCGGCACCGGCTTGGCCCAGCCGAAGACGGGCGCCCCCGTCAGCGCCAGCACGCCAGGCAGGATTACCGTGCCCAGCGGATCGACATGGCGCAGCGGGTTGAGGCTCAGCCGCCGCATGTCCCGTGCGGTGGTGTCGCCCAGCGCCAGTGCAGTCCAGCCATGCGAGACTTCGTGAAAGACAATGGCGATGACCATCGCCGGGATCAGCACCAGCGCGGACATGAGCGTTTCGTTCATGCCCGTCAGATAGGTGCGGCCATGCGAAAGGCCAAGCTACCCGTCGGTTCTTTCAGCCCATTCGTCGGACAGGATCGAGAATACCGCCGTGTCGCGCACATGGGCATTCCAGGTGATCCGTTCCGCCCGCAGCACGCCTTCCTTCTGCGCGCCCAGCTTCAGCACGGCCGCCTGCGAGCGGGCATTGCGCACATCCACGCGGAATTCCACGCGCCTGATCCCGCTGGCAAAGGCATGGCGCAGCATCAGGCGCTTGATCCGGCCATTGAGGCCCGTCCCGCGCAATTCGGGCATGATGAAGCTGTTGCCGATCTCCACTGCCCATCCCGGCGCGCCGCGTTCGATCCAGGCGGTCATCCCCGCAACCTTGCCATTGACGACAATCGCATAGACCCGACGCTGCGGCGGGGCAGCCAGCAGGCTGTCGAACTGGGGATCGAACGCCTCCCCCGCGTAATTGGTGGGATAGATCGCCCAGATTTCGGAATCGGCGGCAGTTGCCGCGCGCAAACCTTCACGGTGCCGCTCTTCCAGAGGCTCCAGCCGCAGCTCGGCATCTTCCAGCGTCACATATAGCCCGTCATTCATGGGGCGACCGCCTCCGAAAAATGCCTGCGGCACAGGGCGACATAGCGTTCGTTCCCGCCGATCTCGGTCTGGGCGCCATCGCGCACCGCCACGCCGCTTTCATCCACCCGCAGGTTCATCGTCGCCTTGCGCCCGCAATGGCACACTGCCTTCAACTCGATCAGCGCATCGGCTATGCCCAGCAAGGCCGCCGATCCGGGGAACAATTCCCCCTGAAAATCGGTGCGCAGGCCATAGCAGAGCACGGGAATGCCCGCCTCATCCGCCAGCCTTGCGCATTGCCACACCTGTTCCTTCGTCAGGAACTGCGCCTCGTCGATCAGCACGCAGGCCAGATCGCGGGTGACATTGGCCATGCTCACCTGCGTCCATAGATCCGTATTCCGGTCGAACAGATTGGCGGCTGCCTCCAGCCCGATGCGGCTGGCAATCGGCTTGCCCTGAGAGCGTGTGTCGAGCGCGGCGGTCCACAGCATGGTCGCCATGCCGCGCTCGCGATAATTGAATTCCGCCTGCAGCAGCGTGGAAGACTTCCCCGCATTCATGCTGGCATAGTAGAAATAGAGCTTGGCCATGGCCGGGACATAGCGCCCCGTTGGCCGGTCGTCAGCAGGGCAGCAGCTATCTTGCCCCGATGATGTCGCTCAGCTCAGCGCCCGGGCGCCACTGGCATGAAGACCTGCGCGCCCGGCCCCAGCGGCAGGTCCAGCAGCACCCAGCCGCCCACCAGCACCAGCCCCGCGACCAGCAGCCCGACGGAATAGGGCAACATTGTCGCCGCAAGGCTGCCCAGCCCGAAATCCTGTTGCCAGCGCTGGCAGAAGATCAGGATCAGCGGGAAATAGACCATCAGCGGCGTGATGATGTTGGTGGCGCTATCCCCCACGCGATAAGTTGCGGTGGCCATTTCCGGCGTGATGCCCAGCAGCATCAGCATGGGCACCATGACCGGCGCCAGCAGCGCCCATTTGGCACTGGCCGACCCGATCAGCAGGTTCAGCAGTGCCGAGAACAGCACGATCAGCACCAGCAAGGCCCAGGCCGGAAGGCCGGAGGCGCGCAGCATGTCCGCCCCTTCTACCGCCATGATCAGCCCAAGATTGGACCAGCCGAACATCGCCACGAAATGCGCGGCCACGAAAGCGAGGACGAGATAATAGGCCATGTCGGCCATCGCATCGCTCATCATCTTCACAAGGCTGCGATGGTCGGTGATCGATCCTGCCGCCTTGCCGTAAGCCCAGCCGGAAATCAGGAACAACAGGAAGAACCCTGCCACAAGGCTTTGATAGAACGGCGTCAGCCGCGCTTCCGGTGCAGCGCCCTCGTCGATCAGCGGAGTGCCCGGCCCGAACAGAAAGATCAGCCACAGGGCCACCACGCCCAGCGCACCAAGCGCTGCATGGCGCAGGCCCTTGTGCTCTTGCGCCAGCAGGGGACGGTCTTCCTGTTCATTAGCGGCGGCGGAACCGGCGCGGGAGGAATCCCACGGCCCCAACCGCGGTTCGATGATCCGGTCCGTCACCAGCCAGATCACCGGCAGGAACACAGCCGTCATGGCGATGATGAAATACCAATTGCCCAGGATGTTGGCCGTGTAATCGCCGAATGCGGTTTCCACTGCCGCTTCGGTGATGCCGAACAGCAAGGCATCCAGCTGGCCGGGCAGCAAATTGGCGGAAAAGCCGCCCGCAACCCCGGCAAAGCAGGCCGCAATGCCAACGATCGGATTACGTCCGGCGGCGTGGAATATGATCCCGGCCAGCGGGATCAGCACCACATAGGCCGCATCCGCCGCCAGATTGCCGAGCATCCCCACAAGACTGACAATCGGCGTGAGCAGGAACACAGGCGCATTGCGCACCGCCGCGCGCATGGCGGTTCCGAACAGGCCGGTGCGTTCTGCCACCCCGGCACCCAGCATCACCACCAGCACATAGCCGAGAGGGTGAAAATGGGTGAAGGTGGCGGGCATCTCCACCCACAGCCGCCGGATATTATCGGCCGACAGCAGGCTGCTGGCGGCCACGATGCTCGCCGCGCCGGTGCCCTCGTCAATCTGGGTGGGATGGGGCACGGACCAGCCTGCCCAGCTTGCGATCAGGGAAGTGACGATCAGCCCGGCGATCAGCCACAGGAACAGGAATACCGGATCGGGCAGGCGATTGCCCACACGTTCCACCATCGCGAGAATGCCTTTGGCAGGCGGGCCCGCCGGAATCTCTGCCTCAGTCATCGCCTGCACCTTTCCCCATAACGGTCCAGGATCGGGTTAGTTGGCGGCAGAGTTGCAGGCTGGCGCGCAATGGCCAAGCCCTATTTCACTTATGCGGTATGAATTGGGGCAAGCCTGCCGGCAGAGGCAGACTATTCGTCCTCGCCGAGATCGCGCGACACGCGCGGGTCGGACAGCAGGCGCTCGATCCGGTCGGCCTCGTCGAAGCTCTCATCGGTGCGGAACTGCAGCTTGGCCGCGAATTTGAGGCCGAGCCGCTTGGCCACTTCGCGCTGGAAATAGGCGGTGTTCTGGCGCAGCGCCTTCACCACCACTTCCTCGTCCTCGCCCAGTAGCGGCTTCACATAGACGGTCGCGTTGCGCAGGTCCGGCGTCATCCGCACTTCTGTGACGGAGACGGAATGGGCCGACAGCGTATCGTCATGCACTTCCTGCCGGGCCAGCAGCTCCGACAGGATATGGCGCACGCGTTCACCCACCTTGAGCAGGCGAACGGACTTCTCTTCACCGGTTGCAGCGTTGCGGGCCATCAGCGTTCCATAATCTCGATTATCCGCCGGATCGAGCGGATGTTGCGCGCGGTGTGGCGGCAACCGAGGCGGCGGGCGATGAATTCCCCGCTCAGCTTCGTGACGCCTGCGCCATTGACGTAATCTACATGCAACGCGCGATGGCCCGCAGCAATGCGTTCCGGCCCGCGCGTGGCATAATCGGCGATCAGCTTGGCAAAAGCTTCCGGTTCCGGTTGGCGTTCGAGAAAATGGACGTGGACCTGCTTGTCCTCGCCCGTTTCCGCGAAGGGATTTTCCGCCAGTGTCGCCACCAACTCCTGCCGGTTCATCACCACGGCGAAACTATCGATCTGGAACGCATCGCGCACGACATAGGCCAGCTTTTCCGCCAGCCCTTCCGATGGGCGTTCCTCATGTGAAAACAGCACATTGCCGCTGGCAACAACCGTCTCCACATCCTCGAAATCTTCCCACTCCAGCGCCTTGCGCAGGTCTTCCATCCTCAGCCGGTTACCACCGACATTGATGCTGCCAAGCAAGGCTACGTAGCGGTTCATCAATTTCCAGCCACGACAGGCAGGATCACCGGGACACTCGGCAAAACCCGGAAGCGAGAGCCAGGCATCGGATCGCAAATCTCATGCGTCTTGCCTGGCTCGTAGCTCACTTCCCGGTCGCCGCGCGTCACAGGGTCCGTTCGCGTTCCTCGATTTCGAACACTTCGAGCATGTCGCCCGCCTTGATGTCGTTCGTGTCCTGCAGAACCACGCCGCATTCCAGACCGGCGCGGACTTCGTCCACATCGTCCTTGAAGCGCCGCAGCGAGGCGATGACCGTCTTGGAAACGATAACATCGTTGCGGGTAAGGCGTGCGTGGAAGCCCTTGCGGATGATGCCTTCGAGCACGAGGAGGCCGGCGGCCTTGTCCTTCTTGCCCGCGGGGAACACCTGCTTGACCTCGGCGCGGCCCATGACGTTTTCGATCCGCAGCGGCCCCAGTTCGCCTGCCATCTCCTTCGCGATTTCCTCGGTCAGGTGATAGATGACGTCGTAATACATCATCCGGGTCTTGTTGCGGTCGATCAGTTCGCGCGCCTTGGCGTTCGGACGGACGTTGAAGCCGATGATCGGCGCGCCGGAGGCCGAAGCCAGCGTCACGTCGCTTTCCGTGATCGCGCCCACGCCCGAATGCAGGATGCGGACCTTGATCTCGTCATTCGACAGATTGTGGAGCGCATTGTTGATCGCTTCCACGCTGCCCTGCACGTCGGCCTTCACCACCAGCGGGAATTCGATCACGCTCTCCTTGTCCTTCAGGGCGGAGAACATGGTGTCGAGGCTGGCAGGGGCGATGGCAGTACGCTTTTCGGTCGCCTTTTCCTTGCGGTAGTTGGCGACTTCGCGCGCACGCTGTTCATTTTCGACCACGGTGAGCTTGTCGCCCGCCATCGGAACACCCGCAAGGCCGAGCACTTCCACCGGCAGCGACGGCGGGGCTTCCTTGATCTGGCGGCCCTTGTCGTCGATCATCGCGCGGACACGGCCGCTTTCGGTGCCGACCACGAAGACGTCGCCCGTCTTCAGCGTACCGCGATTGATCAGCACGGTGGCAACCGGGCCGCGGCCCTTGTCCAGCTTGGCTTCGATCACGGTGGCTTCCGCTTCGCGATCCGGATTGGCCTTCAGTTCGAGCAGTTCGGCCTGGAGCATGATCTTCTCGATCAGATCGTCCAGACCCAGCTTGCTCTTGGCCGAGACTTCCACGTCCTGCACGTCGCCGCTCATCTCTTCGACCACGACTTCGTGTTCGAGCAGACGTTCGCGGATGCGCTGCGGGTTGGCTTCCGGCTTGTCGCACTTGTTGATCGCAACGATCATCGGCACGCCGGCGGCCTTGGTGTGATTGATGGCCTCGATCGTCTGCGGCATGATGCCGTCATCCGCGGCAACCACCAGCACCACGATGTCGGTGACATTGGCACCGCGCGCACGCATTTCCGTGAAGGCGGAGTGGCCCGGCGTATCGAGGAAGGTGATCTTGTCACCGCCCTTGGTGGTGATCTGATAGGCGCCGATATGCTGGGTGATGCCGCCCGCTTCGCCGCGCACCACATCGGTGCCGCGCAGCGCGTCGAGCAGGCTGGTCTTGCCGTGATCGACATGGCCCATGATCGTGACGACCGGCGGACGCGGCTGCAGGGTGGCATCGGCATCCACGTCCTCGGACGTGTCGATGTCGACATCGCTTTCCGAAACGCGCTGCAAATTGTGGCCGAATTCGGTCACCAGCAGTTCCGCCGTATCCTGGTCGATCGTCTGGTTGACGGTGACCATCATGCCCATCTTGAACAGGGCCTTCACCAGATCCGCGCCCTTTTCGGCCATGCGGTTGGCAAGTTCCTGCACCGTGATCGCTTCGGGCACCACAACGTCGCGCACCTGCTTGTCGCGCTGCTGCGTCTGGCCGGAGAAGTGAGCGCGGCGTTCCTTTTCGCGGGCACGCTTGAGCGCGGCGAGCGAGCGGGCACGGGCGCCTTCATCTTCGTTGAGCGCGCGGTTGACGGTGAGTTTCCCGCCACGGCGGCGATCCGCCAGGCTGGCGGCATTGCTGTTGTTGCGATCGTTGCGTTCGTTGCCGCGGCCGCCTGCGGGCTTCTTGTCCTCGCGCTTCTTCTCGGGCTTGTCGGCCGCCTTGGGGGCAGCCTCGGCCTTTTCCGGGCGCTTCGGCTCGGGGCGGACGACAGGCGTGAACATGCGCGGCGCAGGGGCAGACGCTGCTGCCGGCTTTTCCTCGGCGGGCGCAGCAGGTACTACAGCAGCCGGTGCGGGCGCGGCAGCGGCGGGCGCTTCCGGCTCTGCAGCGGGCGGAGCGGCGGCTTCAGGAGCAGGCGCAGGCGCAGCTTCCGGTTCGGCAGATGCCTGTGCGGCGGCTTCTTCTTCAGCCTTGCGGTTTTCCTCGGCGCGGCGCTTTTCTTCCTCAATCGCGCGCAGGCGTTCTTCCTGTTCGCGGCGATTGGCTTCTTCCAGCGCGGTAAGGCGTGCTTCTTCAGCCTCGCGCAGCAGGCGTTCCTGCTGTTCAAGCCGGGTTTCGGTCGAGACGGCCGGGCGCGGCGCGGGCGCCGGCGGAGCCTGGACAGCCGGCTGCGGTGCCGGTTCGGGCGCGGCGGCGGGCGCCGGGGCCGCAGCCTCCGGAGCCTGGCCGGGCTTCACGATCTTGCGGCGCTTCACTTCCACGACCACCTTGTTGGTGCGGCCGTGGCTGAAGGTCTGCTTGACCTCGCCCGCTTCGACCGAACGCTTCAGCCCCAGCGGCTTGCGGCCCAGCGTCGGTTTGTTGTCGGTGTCGCTCATACGCCTCAATCTATCCTTCGTATTCTCTATTCGTCGTCCGTACCGTGGTTAATCACCGGCCCTAGCCGGTAACCTCGGCATGATGCGCGGCGCCG
Source organism: Erythrobacter sp. SG61-1L (assembly GCF_001305965.1). NCBI lineage: Bacteria > Pseudomonadati > Pseudomonadota > Alphaproteobacteria > Sphingomonadales > Erythrobacteraceae > Erythrobacter > Erythrobacter sp. SG61-1L. The sequence continues at coordinate 3,588,830 of NZ_JXQC01000003.1, read as the reverse complement.
TTCGCCGCCCCTTCCGGGGAAATGCCTTCAGCCGCAGGATATGCCCCCGTGAAACGCATCAGACGCCTTAGGGGAATTGCGACCCTTTCGGCCGACCCGTGGTCAGCCAGCGCCAGATGGACGACATTATCGCGGCCCAATGCCACAGACAGAGCCGCGCGGTCCAGTGGCAAGCGCTCTCCCGTCAGCCCCGAACCTTCGGCATCCATGCCGACACGATAGGCCTGGTCGAGCTTTCTGCAGCCATCGTCGCTCGCATCGGCAGCATGGCCGAGCCAGGCGACAGCCCCGCCCCGCGCCTGCTGCGCGATGCGGTCAGAACCCAATATAAGCTTTCCCGACCGCATTTCGAGGCCGAGGCGCTGAAGAAATGCGCGCGTCAGTGCATCCTGCGCCATCGCGCCCAGATCTTCGGGAAGCGAGAGCTTGGCGCCCTTGAAGGCACGCGCCAGCGCGCCGCGCAACCTGCCCGAGGCAATCGCCTCGTCCAGTTCGGCACGGGTCACACCGATCCACGCCCCCCGGCCCGGTGCACGGGCCAGCGCGTCGGGCAGAACCTGCCCGTCGGGAGAAATCGCCAGACGCAGGAATTCGTCACGCGAGCCGTTCTGGCCGGTGAGAACGCACTTGCGTTCGGGAGTCGCCTCCTCCGTCCCGGCCGCGCGGTTGCGCGGCGGGCGGAGTGCGGAACTGTCGGAACCTAGCGGCTCATTGCGGGGTGTCCGCATCGGCGGCCTCCCCATTGTCAGCAACCGGTTCTTCGTCTTCGAACCAGTGTGCGCGGGCAGCCATGATGATCTCGTTGCCCTGCTCTTCGGTCAGGCCATATTCGCCAAGCACGCCCGCCTTGTCCTCGGTGCGGGCATTGCGGCGCGCCGGCGGACCGTCACCACGGCGACGCGGTTCGTTGCGCTTCTTGGCAATGAGTTCATCGGTGGCCAGATCGGCCAGATCGTCCAGCGTCTTGATCCCGGCCTTGCCGAGCGTGACCAGCATCGCTTCGGTAAGGTTCGGAATTTCGGCCAGCGCATCTTCCACGCCCAGGGCGCGGCGTTCCTGACGGGCAGCCTCTTCCTGGCGATCGAGCGCTTCGCGGGCGCGGTTCTGGAGTTCTTCGGCCAGTTCTTCGTCGAAGCCTTCGATCGAAGCCAGCTCGTCCATCCCCACATAGGCGACTTCTTCCAGCTCGGCGAAGCCTTCGGCCACGAGCAGCTGCGACAGCGTCTCGTCCACGTCCAGCTCTTCCTCGAACATCTTGGAACGCTCGGAGAATTCCTTCTGGCGCTTCTCCGAAGCCTCGGCCTCGGTCATGATGTCGATCTGGCTGCCGGTCAGCTGGCTGGCAAGGCGCACGTTCTGGCCGCGGCGGCCGATGGCCAGCGAAAGCTGGTCGTCCGGCACCACAACTTCGATGCGGCTTTCTTCCTCGTCGATCACCACGCGGCTGACGGTGGCGGGCTGGAGGGCATTGACCACGAAAGTCGCGGTGTCCTCGCTCCAGGGGATGATGTCGATCTTTTCGCCCTGCAGTTCCTGCACCACGGCCTGAACGCGGCTGCCCTTCATGCCGACGCAGGCGCCGACCGGGTCAATCGAGCTGTCGCGGCTAATCACGCCGATCTTGGCGCGCGAACCCGGATCGCGGGCAGCGGCCTTGATCTCGATGATGCTATCGTAGATTTCGGGCACTTCCTGCGCGAAGAGCTTCTTCATGAACTCCGGATGCGCGCGGGAAAGGAAGATCTGCGGGCCGCGGCTGTTGCGTTCCACCTTCAGGATCAGCGCCCGCACGCGCTCGCCCACGCGGGCGGCTTCGCGGGGGATCTGCTGATCGCGGCGGATCACGCCTTCGGCGCGGCCGAGATTGACGATCACATGGCCGAATTCGACCGACTTGATCACGCCGGTGATCACTTCGCCCGCACGGTCCTTGAATTCTTCGTACTGGCGTTCACGCTCGGCATCGCGGACCTTCTGGAAGATCACCTGCTTGGCGCTCTGCGCGTCGATACGGCCAAGATCGACCGGCGGCAGCGGATCGACGATGAAGTCACCCAGGCCGGCATTCTTGTCCAGCTTCTGGGCCTGCTTGAGATCGACCTGCTTGAAATAGTCTTCCACTTCCTCGACCACTTCCACGACGCGCCACAGGCGCAGGTCGCCGGTCTTGGGATCGAGCTTCGCACGAATATCGTTCTCGGCGCCGTAACGGGCACGGGCAGCCTTCTGGATCGCTTCTTCCATCGCCTCGATGACGATCGCCTTGTCGATCATCTTCTCGCTGGCAACGGAGTTCGCAATCGCGAGCAGCTCTGCCTTGTTGGCGGAAATCGCACTGGCCATTGGTATCAGCCTTCCTCTTCTTCGAGAAATTCTTCTGCGCCTTCATCCACTTCCTCAGCGCCGGAAGTGTCGAGCGGACGGGTTGCGGCAATCAGCCTGTCGGTAAGCACAAGCTTTGCCGAATGAATGAGTTCCAGCGGGAATTGCACCCGCCCTACCTTGGCATCGTCCACGGTGACGACATCGCCTTCGATCCCGGCAAGATCGCCCTTCACGGTCTTGCGCGGCTTGCCATCGTCGCCGGTAATCGTTTCGGCCAGGGCGACGCGCACTTCGTGGCCGGCCCAGTTCGCGAAATCCTTCGGACGGGTCAGCGGGCGGTCGATGCCGGGCGAGCTGACTTCGAGGCGATAGGCCCCTTCCACCAGCACTTCGCCCGCCTCTTCCAATTCGTCCATCCGGTCGGAAATACGGCGCGAAAGTTCCGCGCATTGTTCGATCACCAGCTGCCCGGTCGCCGGGTCTTCCGCCATGATCTGCAGCGCAGGTTCCCCCTCGCCCGCTTCGGCGCCGATCATCTTCACGCGCACAAGGTCAAACCCCAGGGCATTCGCCTCAGGTTCGATCACTTCAGTAAGGCGCGCAATATCGGCCATGCAGACTCCGGTAGACGGACAGTGGGAAACGCGCTTCGGGCCGGCCCCCTGCGGCGCCAGCATCCAAACCGTGAATCACAATGTCGGGATGGGCTGCAATTAGGCGTGTGGCGAACAAAATGCAAGGGAAAGTGACGAGGCCCCGCATAGCGCCGAGTCGCGCTTGACGCTGGCAGGTTTGACTGCTTGCACAAGCACAGGCTGCCCTTCTGCGAACTGGAGCGACGAATGCAAATTCCCGAGGACATCTTCACCGAACAGGAAGATGTGGACCCCGATACGCTGGCCAATCTCGGCCCGTTGCGGCGCTTCGCGGGGATCTGGGAAGGCAATCGCGGCACGGACATCGCACCCAAGGCGGAAGGCCCGGACGAGAGCGAATATTACGAACGCATCGTGATGCAGCCGATCGATCCCCAGTCGAACGGCCCGCAGCTGCTCTATGGCCTGCGCTATCACCTGCACGTCAACACGCCGGACGAGGACATCACGTTCCACGATCAGGTGGGCTACTGGCTATGGGAACCTGCCACCGGCCTCATCATGCAATCGCTGGCGATCCCGCGCGGGCAAGTGGCGCTGGCATCGGGCCACGCCGGGCCGGACGATACGAAATTGAAGCTGGCCGCATCGCGCGGCACCACCGAATACGGCATTGCCTCCACCTTCTTCCTCGAACAGGCCTTCCGCACCGATTCCTACTCGATCGAAGTGGAATTTCACGAGGACGGCAGCTGGAGCTATGTGCAGGACACTGTGCTGACCGTGCGCGGCCAGACCGAACCCTTCCACCATCGCGACAACAATCGCCTGACCAAGGTGGGCGAAGTGGACATGAACCCCTGGCTCAGGATCGTACGGGAACAGGGCGCGGGCTGAGGCCCGCCTGCCCTTACCCTTTCAATCCTCCGCCTCGTCCAGGCCTGAAAGCTGGCCCGCATAGGCAATATCGCCCTGAACCACGGACCACATGGCCTTGTTGTCCACCGTGACCACCATCAGTTCGACCGGCAAATATCGGCTTGCGAATGCGTGAATCTCGGTCGGATAGGGATCGAGCAGATGCGTCACCACTAGCGCCGTCGGCTCCATCGGTTTCCCGTTTTCATCCTTCGCATTCCTGTATTGCACCTCAAAACAGGAATTGAGGAAACGCCGCGAATGGATGGCTTTGCCCTGCGCATCGACGTCGACCCGGTAATGGCCACCCAAAGGATAGGAATCGTTCGTGACGGGCGGGGTCATCACATAGACCGACACGATATTGTTCTCATCGGGCGGCAGTGTCAGCGTGTTGGGCTGCTGATCCGAACAGAAGCCGTAGGATTTGGCGATCACTTCATCGATTGCCACCGCGCGCGCATCGGCAAGGCGCTTCGCCAGAGGTGACAGCGCGACCCTGTCGGCTTTCGCCAGTATGCCGCCGGAAACGACCTTGCCCTTATCGACATCATATCGGGCAAACTCTGTCAGTTCGCCATCTACCTCGCCGTAGAACACAGCCTCGAGCCGATCGCCCTGGCCCGGAACCACAACATATCCGCGCAATTGCTTCTGCGGCAGCTTGCCCATGTCCGGCAGGAAGCTGTCTGTCGCAAGCCAGGCTGCCTGATCGTAAAGATACATCTGCAGGCCAAGCTTCTCGGCCCGCGCCGTCTCAGCGGCATAGGGCACTTCCGCCTCAGCCGGTGACGGTGCAATGTCTTCCGCTGCTGCCGGCACCTGAAGCGCACAGACAGTAACGGCGCCGAGAATCGCCTTCCAATGCATAGATCCCCCTTTCCTGCAGCGGACTATGCTGCCAGATTCAGTGTGCCGCCAGCACCAACCGAACCATCCTTGTCCCGCAGCGATTGACTTGCCGCCGCACCGGTGACAGCCTTAGCCCATGCACGGACACTTCTTCCGACATCTGGGTGGTCAACTCCTCGCGGGCATGTAGCCCCGGGTCCGGTGCGCACACGCCCCGCGCCCGGGGCGAACTTCCAAGACCGAACGCGGCACCAGGCCGCATCGTTTCCTGTCCGGAGGTGCCAGCACCATGACAAATACCAAGGCCTCGCGCAGGCCGCCCATTCACATGATCGACAATGAGGCCGAAAGCCTCGCCAATCTCGCCATCGGCAATAGCGAGCGTTTCCCGGAAGCCAGCGAGCTGCTGCTGCGCGAGATCGACCGCGCCAGCCTTCACCCAGCCGGGAAGGTTCCGGCAGGCGTGGTGACAATGAACTCAACCGTGGAATTCGCGGACGGCACCCATGAAGGCGGCCATACGATCCAGCTCGTCTATCCCGGCCAGGCGGATATTGCTGCGGGCAAGCTCTCCGTCCTCACCCCGGTGGGCGCCGGTCTGATCGGGCTGGCCGAAGGGCAGTCGATCATCTGGCCCGCCCGCAATGGCAGCGAGCGCGTGCTGACCATCCGCAAGGTAGCCCAGCCAGCCTGATCCCTATTGAACAAGCCCGTGCTTGCGGATGCAGTGGCGAAGCTGATCGTAGGTTAGCCCGAGCGCCTTGGCCGTCTGCCGCTGGTTCCAGCGGTAGCGGCCCAGTGCGTGTTCGAGGATCGCCTTCTCATGCGCGTCCACCGCCGCGCGCAGATCGGTTACCTGATCGTGCTCGGGCGCCTTGAGCATAGCCTCGGGCGCCTTGTGCACAATCTCGGTGCCCTTGTGCACCCGTTCGCCCACCGGTTTCCAAGGGCTGTCGAACGGATCGAACTGCACGTGGCCGATCGGTTCGTCCCAATCGTCCCAGCGATAAACGGCCCGTTCCACCACATTGCGCAATTCGCGGACATTGCCGGGCCAGACATAATCGTCGAGCTGTCGCTGGACATGCGGGGCATAGCCCGGCCAGGCTTCCCACCCCAGTTCAGCAGCCATACGGCGGCCGAAATACTCGGCCAGAACAGCAATATCCCCTTCCCGCACACGCAGCGGCGGAAGGGTGATGACCTCGAAACTCAGCCGGTCGAGCAGGTCGGACCGGAAGCGGCCTTCCTTCGCCATGCGCGGCAGATCCTCGTTCGTGGCCGCCACGATGCGCACATCCACCCGGATCGGGCGGGAGGAACCGATGCGGGTCACCTCGCCATATTCCACCGCGCGCAGCAGGCGCTCCTGCGCGCCCATGGACAATGTCGCCAGTTCGTCGAGAAACAGCGTGCCCCGGTCGGCTTCCTCGAACCTTCCCTCGCGCGCCCTGGTAGCGCCAGTGAAAGCTCCTGCCTCATGGCCGAACAGTTCGGCCTCGATCAGGGTTTCAGGCAGCGCCGCGCAGTTCATCGTAACCAGCGGTTCTTCCCAGCGGTTGGACAGGCGATGGAGGCGTTCGGCGATCAGTTCCTTACCCGTCCCGCGCTCGCCGATGACGAGCACCGGGCGGCGCATGGGCGCGGCGCGGCTGGCGCGCTCCACCGCATCGAGAAAGGCCCCGGATTGCCCGATGAACTGGTTGCCCCGATCCATGCGCCAGCAAATAGCGCATTTTCCCAACAGGTGGCAATATTTCCCAACACCAATTCCTACCCCAAACGCAAATTTGCCCGATTTCCGCCCTCCGCGCGATTTGGCACGCCCCTTGCTAATTCCGTGGCATGATTTCTGGAGGGAACCGATCCATGTTTGACCGCCAATTTTTCAGCAGCAAGCTGGGCAAGGCCGCGATCATCAGTCTGGCCGCCATGCTGGCCTTCAACATACTTGCGCTCAGCCAGCAGCTGCAGGCGGCACCCGTGCCGCTGGCGCTGGCCACGCAGGTCGTGGAGCTGGCGTGAGCAAGGCGGACGACACTCCGCTCGGCCCGATCGGGGCAGAGCGCCGGGCAATCCGGATGGACGGGACACAGCCCAGCCGTTCCGGCAACCGCGCTCCCGCCCTCAGCGGGGAAGAGCCGCGTCGCGTTCGCCTCGCTTCCGAGGTAGAGCGGCTGCGGCACAAAGCTGACCCGACTTCCCGTAATGCAACTTTTGGTGGAGTTCCCTGGATGGGCATTTTCTCTCGTACCCGCGACATCATCGCCGCCAATTTCAGCGATCTGCTGGATCAGGCCGAAGACCCGGCCAAGATGATCCGCATGATCATTCTGGAAATGGAGGAAACGCTGGTGGAAGTTCGCGCCAGTGCGGCGCGCACAATTGCGGACCAGAAGGAAATGCACCGTCACACGATGAAGCTGGAACGGCTTCAGGCGGATTGGGGCGAAAAGGCCCAGCTTGCCCTGTCCAAGGCCCGCGAAGACCTGGCGCGTGCAGCGCTGGTCGAAAAGCGCAAGGCAGGCGACATGGCCGAACAGCTCAGGGCGGAAATCACCGTGCTGGACGATGCCCTGCGCGCCTATGAGGATGACATCCAGAAACTGCAGAACCGCCTGCGCGAAGCCCGCAGCCGCCAGAGCCAGATCGCAGCGCGGCTGGAAAGCGCGGAAAACCGCGTGAAGCTGCGCACCCTGCTCGCCACCGAACGGGTGGACGAGGCAATGGCCCGCTTCGACCAGTTGGAGCGCCGGGTGGATTATGCCGAAGGCCGCGCCGATGCGCTGCGGATTGCCGAAGGCGGCCAGCCGAGCCTGGCCGACGAGATCAACGCCCTCGCCGGATCGGACAAGATCGACGAGGAACTGGAAGAAATGAAGCGTGCGCTCGGCATGGGCGACGAAAGCAAGGGGGGCTAAGCTATGGATGACGCACTTATTCCGATGGTTGCCATCCTGGGCCTGTTCGTCGGCCTTCCCTGGATCATCCTTCACTACATCACCAAGTGGAAGACCGCGGCGACGATCACCACCGACGATGAAGTCCTGCTGGAGGAACTCTACCAGCTCGCCCGTCGCCTGGATGAGCGCATGGACACGGTCGAGCGGCTCGTCGCATCCGACCATTCGGACTTCAAACCCGCACGCATTCACCACGATCTGGAAGTGGACAACCAGCGCCTGCGCGAACTCGATCGCATGCTGGCTGAAAAGGGAGACCGCAAGTGAATAGCCCCCGCACAATGCTTTACCGCGACACGCAGAATGGCAAAGTCTTCGGCGTCTGCGCAGGTATTGCAGACTATACCGGCGTCAACGTCCTGTGGATCAGGCTGGCTACTGTCGCACTGACGGTGATGGGCGTGGGCTTCATCCCGCTGGCCTATTTCGCATTGGCCATGTTCGTCCAGAAGAAGCCGGCAGACCTTTATGTGGACCGGGACGAGCAGAAATACTGGCAGCGTGTGCGCCAGTCGCCCAAGCGCACCGCGCGCGAAATCCGCGCCCGTTTCCGCGACATCGACCGGCGTCTGGCCGAGGTGGAAAGCTATTACGTCTCCAGCAATCCGCGCCTTTCCGCGGAAATCGAAAACCTGCGCTGAGACGCGAAGGACCAAGAGGGGGGAATTATGTTGGACGCAGGCACTCTGGCCCTGATGATTCCGATTCTGGGCATGTCCATTCCAATCATCGCGATCTGGACGAAGCACCAGCAGAAGATCGCGGAAATGCAGGCCAATTCCATGGCAGGCGCCTCGGCGGAACGCGCCGCGCAATATGCCGGCCAGATCAGGGATCTGGAGGAGCGCGTGCGCGTGCTGGAGCGGATCGTGACCGACAATGGCTATGACATTGCCAGCCAGATCGAGGCCCTGCGCGACACGCACAAGGTGGAACTGCCGGCAAGCAACCGCGAAAAGGAGCGCATCTGATGAGCGCGCAAGATTTCCTGCCCTATCTCGGCTGGATCGTCGGCGGCGCCTTCGTGGTCAGCCTGGCGGGCATTTGGGGCTGGATGCACACCACCAAGCTGCGCATCCAGCACGGCTATCCGCTGGAAGGCATGTGGGGCCAGTCGCTGAAGCCGGAACTCAATTCCGAAGCGATGCAGCGCGTGCGCCTGCTAACCCAGGAAAACGCCTCGCTGCGCGCCGAGCTGGCCTCCGTGAAGGATCGCATGGCCGTGGTGGAGCGGATCGTGACCGACAAGGGCTTCGACCTGGCCCGGCAGATCGAAAGCCTGCGCGAGCCTGAACCGGCGCCGTTGCCGGACGCCACCCGCGAAAAATCCGTGAACTGAACGCCGCGAAAAGGGGAGTTCGATACATGCAATACGGTGCCGAATTCGTGCTTGCGATCATCGCCATGGCGATGCTGGCCGGAGTAGTGAAAAGCTGGATCCGCGCCCGGCATGGCGATGCGGGCCAGCGCGGCCCCTTCGGCCACCATGGCCGGAACCGCGGCCGCCGGGACGAGAGCGAGGAAGTGGAAGTGCTGCGCGCCGAAAACGCCCGCCTGATCGACCGGCTCGAAGCGTCGGAAGACCGGCTGGCAGTGCTCGAACGCATCGTGACCGACCGCAGCTACAATCTCGCCAGCGAGATCGAAGCCCTGCGCGACAACGACAGCAAGGCCCTTGGGCAGAGCAGGCCCCTGCGCGACCCGCAGGACCATTGAGGAGGATAAGATGGGATTCGGTACAGTCCTTGTCCTGATAGTGCTGATCTGCGCAATCGCCGGGACGATGTCCTCGCGCTACCGCGCCCAGGCCGGCATCGGGCAGGATTCGTCAGGCAATCAGTTCAGGCTCGGCCAGCAAAACGAAGCGCTGGAACGTGAAGTTGCGGAACTGCGCGAGCGGGTAAAGGTGCTCGAACGGATTGCCACCGACAGCCACACCGGATCGGGCCGCGATGCCCGAGCCATTGCCGCAGAGATCGAAAGCCTGCGCAGCCTTGAGGCTGCGCCGAAAGGAGATGCCTGATGCTGAGCCAGATCCTGAGCGACGATTTGCTGATCGCCTGCATCGCCTTGCTCGGCCTGGCGATCCTTTCCACCACCGCGCTGCGCGGCTGGCAGGGCTGGCTTGCGCTGAAAGGCAGGGAACTGGATGCCCGCCGCCCCCATGTCGAGATCGAAGGCCGGGCTGGCGAAGGCGCCGCCCGCATCGAACTGGCGGACCTGAAGGAACGCATCCGCAAGCTGGAAGCCATCGCATCGGGGGTGGACCTCTAGGACAGGATTGCTAGAGCCGCGCCCATGCGCAGCCTTGACGACATCCGCGAAGAATACGAATTCCTTGAGGGCGACGAACGCTATCGCCTGTTGATCGAACTCGGCCGCGAGCTGGAAGACATGCCCGATGCACTGAAAACCGATGCCACGCTGGTGCGCGGCTGTTCAGCCAAGGTCTGGGTCTATCCCACTCAGGCGGGCGAAGCATTGCACTTCCTGGCAGACAGCAACGCCGCGATCACCAAGGGCATTGTTGCGCTGGTGCTGAGCGCGGTGCAGGACAAGCCCGCATCGGAAGTGGCGGCGATGGACATCACGGCCGCGCTGGAACCGTTCGAGCTGAAAAAACAGCTCAGTTCCAACCGCACGCAGGGCGTGCCCAACATGATCGCACTGGTGAAAGAACACGCCGCCCGAATCGCTGCGGCGGGCTAACGACCTGGGCGGTGTGAGCAAATGCGGACCTGCATGAGCGTCTGATATCTGAGAGTACTGCCTGCGACCTAAATGACAGGAATGTTGTGGAGAACGGTCATTGAACATCAGGTGGAATAAAATATCACACGCCCAGCACGGATGATAATCTTCGCGCATGCATGTCGTAACAGTCACTCCGTTCGACCCGGGCTCAGATTCGGCAACGGTTGTCGTCAGTGACGGACGGCACAACTGCGAAGCCTTCTGTTATCCCTGTTCCTTTGAAGTGGGAGCGGAGATTACCGAGCCACTGCAACTTTTTGATTCGACCGTGTTTATGCTCACTTATCAAACGGTCCCTCAGCTTGAACATATCGGCCCACAGTATCAGCATCGAGGTGTGGCACTCGTAGTCGATAAGGAGCGAGGGCTTCTTGAGATCGGCGGCCTACGCCTTGAAGAGCCAGTCCCGTTGCCGGGAGGGATTGAGACAGGCAGCCTCGTCGAATTTGAATGCGCTCGCATCGATCTTCGGTGAGCGGAGGGTCCGCAATGCTGTCGTTTCCGGAAAGGCGACTTTCGGCAAGGTTGGGATGAATGGCTGACCATCTTAACCCGTCATCCTGAACTTGTTTCAGGATCCATTTCTCCGGATCGCACGGCGGTTCGTGCGGACGGATGGATGCTGAAACAAGTTCAGCATGACGATCGTGCAAACGTTTGCAATGTTGCCGTGTCCAGAATGACAGCTATTGGCGCCTAAGCCCCGGAAACGGCCAACTGAAAAGCGGCCGTTGAAGCTTAAGCTGGACTTTGCCTACGCCGCTTAAGCCCCCGCGCTGTCGCGCACCACGGCGACGCCCGCCTCGCGCTGGCGCTTCAGTTCGGCCTTCAGCTGTGCCGGATCGCGCGCCACCAGGAAGCCGAAGCTGACCCCACCTTCCTTGCCCACGGTCGCGTGGTGGAGGTTGTGGGCCTGCACCAGTCGCTTGAGATAGCCGCTGCGCGGAACATAGCGAAAATAGCGCTGATGAACGAGGCCATCATGTACCAGCGTGTAGATGATCCCGTAGACCAGCACGCCCAGCCCGATCCAGGTGCCAGGCCACCACGCATCTGCGCCCATCACCCAGGGGCTGCCCACGGCGAACATCGAAATGCTCAGCGCGGCGCCGACGATGGCGTAGAGATCGTTCTTCTCCAGCAGGTTTTCGTGCGGCTCGTGGTGGTCACGGTGCCAGCCCCAGCCCCAGCCATGCATGATATATTTATGGCTGCCCCAGGCCACGCCTTCCATGGCAGCGGCGGTAGCGATCACGATAAGCAGGGGAAGAAGCGCATCCATCGCGCTACCTTATAGTTCAATCCTTCGGCTGGAAAAAGAACCGGCGAATTTCTTCACCGATCCGCGCAGGCCGCAGCGTTTCAGCATCGATGCAGCACCAGCAGGACTGCACTTCGGCCAGCACTTCCTCCCCCCGCTCGATGATCGTGTGATAAAAGGCGCGGGCGCCATGCACCTGTTCCAGCACGGTGCGGGCAATCACCTCGTCATCGAGGAAAGCGGGTTTGCGATAGGTAATCTCGTGCTTCAGTGCGACCCAAAGGCGCGAGGCAGCGGTATCCGCCGGAGCCAGCTTCTTCCAGTGCGAGAGCACGGCATCCTGCACCCAGCTGAGATAGCGGGCGTTATTCACGTGGCCCATGAAGTCGATATCGCTGGGCAGGATCGTGATCGGGAACTTGTACGGAGCTGCTGACATAGGTGTAAGTTACATCTCCTTTAGGGACGTTTCAATGACTCCCACCGCCGCAGTGCAACAAAGACATTTTGTTACAATTCGCCGCAATGCTGCGACCGTCCGTATCTCTGGTATTCATCTAATTGGCCATATTTCTGAACACACGGAACAAGCCGTGAAGTTTTGAACTAGCGAAGGATGAAAGCCATGAACCGTCTCGCCAAGCTGATTGCCCCTGCCATCGCAGCCTCGCTGGTGCTGGGCGCCGCCGTCCCCGCCTCTGCTGCAAGCTGGCAGGGCCGCGACAGCTACCGCCAGGAAATCGCCCAGCTCGACCGCCAGATCGACCGGGCGCAGGAACGCCGCCTGATCTCGCAGCGCGAGGCCGACCGCCTCGAACGCAAGGTCGACCAGCTGCAGAATCTGCATGCGCGCTATGCCAAGAACGGTCTGACCCGGACTGAAGAGCGGATCCTCGACCAGCGGATCGACAGCGTGAAGCGCCAGATCGCCGCCGAAGTGGCCGACCGTGACCGCGCCCCTCAGGGCCGCCCCGGTGACCATCGCCGGTGACCATCAAGGCCCGGCTTGAGCCCGGCCAACTTTTCCTCCCTTGTCTTGCGGGGCCGGCGAGCCTAGGTCGCCCGCCATGGCCAGCCGACCCCGCACCCTTTACGAGAAGATCTGGGACGCTCACGAAGTTGAGCGCCGTGAAGACGGCACTAGCATCCTGTTCATCGACCGCCACCTCGTCCACGAGGTGACCAGCCCGCAGGCATTCGAGGCGCTTCGCCTCAGCGGCCGCAAGGTCCGCCGCCCGGAGCTGACACTGGCGGTCCCCGATCACAATCTGCCGACCACCGCCCGCGTTGACGCAGCGGGCAAGCGCATTCCCATCGCGGATGCCGAAAGCGCCCAGCAGCTCGCCGCGCTGGAAAAGAACGCGCCTGAATTCGGCGTGCGCTATATCGGGCCGACGGACATCAATCAGGGCATCGTGCATGTGGTGGGGCCGGAAACGGCCTTCTCCCTACCCGGCGCCACCATCGTCTGCGGCGACAGCCACACCTCCTGCCATGGCGGTATCGGCGCGCTGGCCTTCGGCATCGGCACCAGCGAGGTCGAGCATGTGCTGGCCACGCAGACGCTGCTGCTCAAGCAGTCGAAGACGATGGAAATCCGCGTCGAGGGCGAATTGCTGCCCGGCGTGACCGCCAAGGATCTGATCCTGCACATCATCGGCGTGATCGGCACGGCCGGCGGCACCGGCCATGTGATCGAATATCGCGGCAAGGCTTTCGAGGACATGTCAATCGAAAGCCGCCTGACGGTGTGCAACATGTCGATCGAAGGCGGTGCCCGCGCCGGCCTCGTCGCGCCTGACGAGAAGACCTTCGCCTATCTCAAGGGCCGCCAATATGCACCCAAGGGCGAAGACTGGGATCGTGCCGTGGCGTGGTGGGCCAGCCTGCGCACCGATGAAGGCGCGACCTTCGACAAAAGCGTGGTGATCGACGCAGCCGATGTGCAGCCCACCGTTACATGGGGCACCAGCCCGGAAGACACCGTCGCCATCGGCGGCGTGGTTCCGGCGCCGGAAAGCTTTGCCGATCCTTCCAAGCAGAAGGCCGCACAGGCCAGCCTTGACTATATGGGGCTGGAGCCGGGCCAGAAGATGACGGACATCGAAGTCCAGAACATCTTCATCGGTTCGTGCACCAACAGCCGGATCGAGGATCTGCGCGCCGCCGCCAAGGTTCTGAAGGGCCGCAAGAAGGCCGACAACGTCAAATGGGCTATTGTCGTGCCCGGCTCCGGCCTGGTGAAGCATCAGGCCGAGGAAGAGGGTCTGGACAAGATCTTCATCGAAGCGGGCCTGGAATGGCGCGAACCGGGCTGTTCGGCCTGCCTCGGCATGAACCCGGACAAGGTGCCCGCAGGCGAGCGCTGCGCCAGCACCAGCAACCGCAACTTCGTAGGCCGTCAGGGCCCCGGCGCGCGCACGCACCTCGTCAGCCCGGCAATGGCGGCCGCCGCCGCCGTCACCGGCCGCCTTACCGATGTGAGGGAGCTGGTGGATTGACCGCAAGCGCGGCCTACCCCATCTTTCTGCCATGACCGACAACACACCGAAGAGCGAGAAGTCGAAGAACCGGGCTGCCAAGTCCGATTCCGGCATGGGCGTGGGCACAAAGGCTGCCATTGCGGGCGCGGCAATCGGGATCGGTTCCGCCGCCGTCGCCGCCGCAGTGATGTTCGCCAACCGCCGCAAGCATAAGAACAAGCCCGAACAATTGCCGCCCATTCCCTCGGGCGAGCCTCCGGAGACCGATTGATGGAACCCGTGCGCCAGGTTGAAGGCCGCGCCTATCCTTTCGGGATGAAGAATGTCGATACCGACATCATCATTCCCGCCCACTGGCTGAAGACGATCAGCCGCGAGGGCCTCGGCCGCGGCGCTTTCGAAGCGCTGCGCAAGGACCCCGCCAATGTCTTCGACCGGGAAGACGTCAAAGGCGCACCGATCATTGTGGCGGGCGACAATTTCGGCTGCGGATCGAGCCGCGAACATGCCGCATGGGCCTTGCTGGACATGGGTGTGAAGGCCGTGATCGCCCCTAGCTTTTCCGACATCTTTTCCGGCAACGCCTTCAAGAACGGCATTCTTACCGTCGTCCTTCCGCAAGAAGCGATCGACCGGCTGATGGAAGTGGCCGAGACCGATCCGATCTCGATCGACCTCGAGCATCAGACGGTGACGACCCCGTTCCAGGACCGTTTCAATTTCGAGATCGACCCGTTCCGCAAGCATTGCCTGCTGGAAGGGCTGGACGAAGTGGGCATGACTCTGGCCCGCAGCGACACGATTTCGGCCTATGAGGCGCGTCAGGCAAAAGACATGCCCTGGTTCGCCAAGGGAACCGGCCTTGCGGCGTAAGCACGCCGCGCGTTATCTGATTTCAGCTTTGTTTCGAGGGATTCTCTAGATGACCGATTTCCAGGACCGCGAGCGCGCTGAAGAGCGCAAATATGCAATGGACGAGGAAACCGCTTTCCGCGTGGCCGCGCGCAGCAACAAGCTGCTGGGCCTGTGGGCTGCGGCCAAGATGGGGCTGACCCCGGAAGAGACCGAAGCCTATGCCAAGTCGGTCGTGCAGGCCGATTTCGAAGAAGCCGGCCATGAGGACGTGATCCGCAAGGTTCTGGGCGATCTGGTTGGCGCCGGCATCGACATCGACGAGGCAGGCGTGCGCGCCGCGCTCGATGAGAAGACCGTCGAAGCCCGCCGCCAGCTGATGGGCGAAGTCTGACCTATGGCGATGGCGGCTGACGATATTGCGGCGCTGATCAGGGCCGCCCTGCCCGATGCGTCGGTGGAAATCACCGACCTTGCTGGCGATGGCGATCATTATTCGGCACGTGTGGTTTCGTCCGCCTTCACGGGCAAAAGCCGCGTGCAGCAGCACAAGCTGGTCTACGAGGCATTGGGCGGTCGCATGGGCGGCGCGCTCCATGCCTTGCAACTGACCACCGCCGTTCCCAACTGACGGTCAGAACCAAACGAATTTTCCGGGATTACACCCATGTCCGATACCAATGCCCGCATTTCCGACATCGTGAATTCGAACGACGTCGTCCTGTTCATGAAGGGCACTCCGCTCTTCCCGCAATGTGGCTTTTCCAGCCGCGCGGTGGCGATCCTCGACCATCTCGGCGTGGCCTATGGCAGTGTGGACGTGCTGCAGGACATGGAAATTCGCCAGGGCATCAAGAGCTTTTCCGACTGGCCGACCATCCCCCAGCTCTACGTGAAGGGCGAATTCGTCGGCGGCAGCGACATCATGATGGAAATGTTCGAAGCTGGCGAACTGCAGCAGCTGATGCAGGACGCACAGGTCGCCAAGGCCGAATAATTCGAAGCTCCCCGGGCCTTGTGGTCCGGGGTTTTCTTCATTTCAGGCGCAATTGATGCATAAAGTCGCCGTGGGCTGGGCCTTCAGGCGCATTTCGTTGATCTCTCCGCCACAATTGGCGCAAGTGCCGTAAGTGCCATCTTCGATCCGCTGCAACGCCGCGCGGGTTGCCATGATCTCATTGCGCAGCACGGTATCCACACCCGCCAGTGCCTCGTCATCGGCCAGATCGATTGCCTGCTCTTCCGAATCCGCGTCCAGCGGGTGACGCAGGTCGTCCTCGATCTCTTCGGCACGCGCGGTAAGCTCGACAAGCCGCGCCTTGAGCGCCGTTTCCACTTCACTGTAATCGCTCATCCGTCCTGCTCCGATGTTGCTGCCTTCTCCAAGGCTGTCTGCCCGGCATTTCGGCCTGCGACATTGCGCCCAATCAAAAGCCAGCGTCAAGATTCCGACACGCATTTCGGCCATTCCGCCGAATTGTGTCGGCCTGCCTTACAGGCCCGAATTCCGTTAACCTGGTGCAAACCATCGTGATGGGCAAGAAAGCGAAACAGCTCAAAACTGGCACGGTGGTTGCAATATCAGGGACGTACCTGTTCTCCTGGTACTCCTAGTCTTCGAATAGAGGCGGGACCGTCCCTGTCCCCCAAACCTGGTCTCCCGGTCCCGCCTCTTGCTCGAAGGTTTCCCCGACCTGCTCCAGCCATCTCAGGCCCACTGAAATACGAGGCGCATGGCACTGCGCGGCCAGCGATCCCAATCCTTTCAGATGTAACCTGTGCCTGTTTGGAACGCCGTTTAATCAAACGCATAAATCTTCACGGAATGGGTTAAGGGCCGAGTCCCCCCGTTGAAATTGCACAGAGAATCCCCGTGTCCACCAGATCCAGACTGTTCCTCCTCGCCGGCGCTGCGGCGTTTGCCGTGTCCATTCCCGCCTTCGCATCCACGCCCACCGGCACGGACATCCTGAGCGAATGGAACCTTGTGGTGCTGGGCGATCTCGTCTCTTCCTCCGAAGTGGAAGGGCGCACTTTCGTGGGCGGCGATCTTTCCGGCAATTCCTCGAATTACAATATCTCGACCATTCCTGCCTCGACCAACGGCACGCCCGGCCTGACCGTGGTTGGTGACGTCAATGGCGGAACGAAG
This sequence comes from Erythrobacter sp. SG61-1L, assembly GCF_001305965.1. Taxonomy (NCBI): domain Bacteria; kingdom Pseudomonadati; phylum Pseudomonadota; class Alphaproteobacteria; order Sphingomonadales; family Erythrobacteraceae; genus Erythrobacter; species Erythrobacter sp. SG61-1L. The sequence continues at coordinate 3,571,674 of NZ_JXQC01000003.1, read as the reverse complement.
AACCTCAACAACGGCTCCGGCGCGATCGTTGGCGGCAACGTCAACAGCGGGTTCAATCTCAATGGCGCGACCCAGACGGTTCAGGTCGGCGGCACGATCAGCAACACGAATGTCAATCAGAACACCGTGACTTCGGGCCTTTCAGCATCCGACCCGGCATTCACCCAGAACCTGCAACAGGACAAGAGCCTGATCGCCACCAGCGTGACCAACCTCTCCTACGATCTGAGCACGCTTTCTCCGAACAGCGATTTCTCGATCCAGGGGAACAAGGGCGTGTTCACTGCCCAGCCCGATGCGGACGGCGTGGCCGTGTTCAATATCAGCTCAGCCGATCTCGACGCCATCGGCGAGATCCAGTTCGACCTTAACGGCGCACAAACCGCCATCGTGAACGTCAGCGGCACGAACATCACGCTGAATGACAACTTTCTCGGCGGAACGAACAATCTGGGCGAAAACGTCATCTGGAACTTCCCGGACGCCGAGAACCTCACCCTGACCACTGCCTTCGGCGGCTCGGTGCTGGCGCCCAAGGCGGATGCCCACACCTATAATTACATTCAGGGCTCGGCCGTCTTCGGCAGCCTCACCCAGGATGGCGAGATGCATGTGGGCACTTATAATGGCGGCTATCAATACGAACCGCCTTCATCGAGCAGTTCCGGCGGATCGTCGTCGGGCGGATCTTCCTCCGGCGGCACCGAAGTGCCGGAACCGGGAATGCTGGCCCTCTTCGCGGCAGGCCTCGCCGCACTGTTCTTTTGGCGCAGGCGGCGGGTGAAGGCAGCCTGAGGCTGCATCGGCAGGACAGGACCGGCCGCCACCTGATTCAACGCAACAAAAAGGGGCACCTCCACGGCGGAGGTGCCCCCTTTTTGGCGCGCCCGGCAGGACTCGAACCTGCAACTCCAAGCTTAGAAGGCTCGTGCTCTATCCAGTTGAACTACGGGCGCGTGGTGGTGCCCATAGAACATGGCGCCCCCCGGTGGGAACGCCTTTTTGGGTATCTATGCCCGGCGGTGTTTTCAGGTTAGCAATGCTGCATGAGCGAACACACCAGACGCATCGAAGGCCAAGCGGGCGGGCGCAGGCATTTCCGCTATCTCGACTATCTGATGGCCGCCTTCGTCGCCATCCTGCTGCTGTCGAACCTGATCGGCGCGTCCAAGCCCAGCTATGTCACTTTGCCGGGCGGCATGGAATGGTCGTTTGGCGCAGGAGTGCTGTTCTTCCCCGTGAGTTACATCATTGGCGACGTGCTGACCGAAGTTTACGGCTATGCCAATGCCAGGCGCGTAATCTGGACCGGCTTTGCCGCGCTCATTTTCATGGCCTTCATGGCGGCAGTGGTGGTCGCCCTGCCCCCGGCCGATGGCTGGCCGGGCCAGGAAGCCTATGAATTCGTGTTCGGCAACAGCTGGCGGATCGTTGCCGCCTCAATGTTCGCATTTTGGGCGGGCGAATTCGCCAACAGCTTCGTGCTGGCCAAGCTCAAACTGATCACCGGCGGCCGGTTCCTGTGGGTGCGCACCATTGGCTCCACTGTGGTCGGACAAGGGCTGGACAGCCTGATCTTCTATCCGCTGGCCTTTTACGGTCTGGCCGGCTGGCCGCCCGAACAGCTGATACAGGTCGTGCTGTCTCAATGGCTGATCAAGACCGCGTGGGAGGCTGCCCTTACGCCCGTGACCTATGCGGTGGTGGGCTTCCTCAAGCGGCGCGAAGGTGTGGATGTTTATGACAGCGACACCGACTTTTCGCCCTTCGCGAAGAATTCCTGATGCTGTGGGGGGCACGCATGCCCCCCGTCAGTCTGCAATGATCCCGATTGCGAGATAAATCAGCACCGGCGCGCCAAAGCCCAGCAGGGTTGCGGCGGCGAAGCCGATACGCACCAGCGTGGCGTCGATCCCCGCATAATTGCCGATCCCGCCGCAGACGCCCATCAGCTTGGCATTCGCCCGATCAAGATGGAACGCCTTCACGGACGATCCACCGCTCTTGCTGTCGAGCATGCTCACGCCACGATCCCCGGAATGAACGCACCCTGCGGTACGAAGCTGGCAGCGATCAGGAAGACCGAAAGCGCGAAGGCCGATACGCCCGCGGCGATCCGGCTGGAAGTAGAAGTCATGTTCTGCATTTCAAAATTCCCTCAATCAATCCGGCGGCCCATCCCGCCGATGCGCCAGTGATTGCAGGAGGCGTGCCAATTTGAGGAAATGGTGGATTTCCAAGGCTTTCGCGCGATCCGGCAGGCTTGGCCGCGCTCGCAACCCCAACCCAAACACCATGAGTTGGGAAATTTCACCAACTTTCAGGATCGAGAAATCCGACAGGCTCATTTTCCATTGGCCTGCCTGCCATTGCCGGTCTATCGCCGCTGCCGATGGCGCTCGACCGCATCACACTTGCCGCCTTTCGCAACCACCGGGCCAGCACAATCGACGGCACCGGGCACTTCAACCTGCTCGTGGGCGAGAACGGCGCAGGCAAGACGAATGTGCTGGAGGCGATCTCCCTTTTCGCGCCCGGCCGTGGCCTGCGGCGGGCGGCCCTTTCGGACATGGCAGCAAGCGGCGGACCGGGCGGCTTTACCGTCAGCGCGCGGCTGACTCAGCCCGGCGATGCGGAGGCAGTGACGTTGGGCACCGGCACCGAGGCTGGTCAGCCGGGCCGCCGCCTTGTCCAGATCAACAGCGCCCCGGCCAGCGCGGTGAGCCTTGGCGAATGGCTGGCGATGACCTGGCTCACCCCTGCAATGGACCGGCTGTTCGCCGACAGCGCTGGCGCAAGGCGGCGCTATATGGACCGGCTCGCACTCGCGCTCAATCCCGGCCATGCGCGCCTTGCCGCACGGCACGAGGCCGCCCTGCGAGAGCGTAACCGGCTGCTGTCCGGCCCACACGATCCCGATCCGCGCTGGCTGGACGCTGTGGAGGCACAGCTTGCTGATGCCGGGGCCGCGCTCGCTCGTGGGCGGGCCACCCTGGTCGCAAGGCTTGGCGCCGAGCTCGCTCTGCTGCCCGAAGAGCCGTTCGCCCGCCCGGTACTGGCCTATGTTCCCGGCGGCCCGCTGGATGCAGCCGCGCTGGCCGAAGCGCTTGCCGCGGGCCGCCGCCGGGACCGCGCCGCCCAGCGCACCCTCACCGGCCCGCAACGCGACGAGCTGGAAGTTACCATGGCTGGCAAGGGCCAACCCGCCGCGCTGTGCTCCACCGGGGAACAAAAGGCGATGCTGATTGCCATCACGCTTGCCCATGCCGGACTTGCCGCCGGGGAGCGGCCAAGCCTGCTGTTGCTGGACGAAGTGGCCGCCCATCTTGACCCCGTGCGCCGCGCCGCCCTGTTCGAGCGGCTGCGCGCCGGCAAGGCGCAGGTCTGGCTGACCGGTACCGAACTGACGCCCTTTGCCGAAATCCGCGTGGAGGCCGCGCGCTGGCGCGTCGCAGCCGGCGGTGTAGAGCGGATCTAGGCAGCCAAGGGCACGACGCGGCGATAAAGGTGCCAGGTCGCATGGCCCAGCACCGGCAACACGATCAACATCCCCAAGAACATCGGCAGCATCGAAACGAACAGCGCAACCGACATCAGCACGGCCCATACCACCAGCACGAAGCCATTGGCACGCATAGCGGCTAGGCTGACGATGATCGCGGTGAGGAAGTCCACTTCCCGGTCAACCAGCATCGGCAGGCTCATCACCGTGATCGAATAGAAGGCAAGCGCCATCAGCGCCCCAACCGCACCGCCCACCACCAGCATCATCATGCCTGCGCCGGTGCGGAATATCTCCAGCGATTCAGAACCGAGGCCCGATTCCGCAAGGAAGATCGCGAAGATGCCATGGGCAAGGATGATCCAGAAGGTGAAGCCGACAAAGACGAAGCCACCCATCATCAACACCTGCTCGTCACCCCGACCACGCAGGGCACCCAGCACCGCACCCCAGCTCATCGGCAGGCCCGCCTCCCGCCTGCGGCTCACTTCATAAAGGCCCACGGCGATGAAAGGCGCCAGCAGCGGGAAGCCCGCGGACGCCGGAACCAGCCAGCCGATCTGCCCCCATGAAAACAGCGCGAAATAAAGAAACAGCCCCGCCGCAACATAGATCGCCGAAAAAAACAGCCCGAAGGCCGGGCAGGCGGCGAAGTCCCGCCACCCCGCAGCCAGAGCCGCCGCAAGATCCCCCATCCGAAGATCGCCCGCGACTTTCACCGGCACGATCTGAACCTGTTCGCCCATCCTCTTTACGCCCCCTGTCGACGGAAGTCTGGCGCGATGGTGCCTTACCCGCGATGGCAGGGCAAGCTCGGCCGCGATCCGCCGGTCGTGACGGTTGCGACAGACAGAATGCGCTGCCATAGGCGCCCGCCCTGCCCCCAGAGTGAGTCCTCCCGCCATGCCGAACTCCGCTCCAGCCAAGCGCACAACGGCCAGTGCAGTCGGGATCGACTTCGGTACCACCAATTCCGTCATCGCCTGCGCCGGGCAGGACGGGCAGGCCAGCCTCGTGGAGTTTGCCGCGCCCAACGGGCCCGGGTCGGTATTCCGATCCGCCCTGTGCTTCTGGGAGGAAGAGGGCATTCGCGGCGCTCTGGGCCATGAGGCGGGGCCGTGGGCCATCGCAGAATTCCTCGATTTTCCGCAGGGCAGCCGGTTTATCCAGTCCTTCAAATCCATGGCGGCCAACCCCTTGTTCGAACACGCCAGTCTGTTCGAAAAACGCCTGCGTTTCGAGGAGCTGGGACAGATCTTCCTCACCCACCTGTTGGCCCATGGGGGCATTGCTTTGGCGGACCTGCCCGATTGCATCGTGATCGGGCGCCCCGTGCGCTATGTCGGCAACCGCCCGGACACGGCCCTTGCGCGCACCCGGTACGATGCGATGTTCGCCATGCTGGGCCGCTCGGTCCACTATGTCTACGAACCGCTGGGGGCCGCCTATGGCTTTGCATCCGGCCTGTCTGATCCGGCAACCCTGCTGGTGGCGGATTTCGGCGGCGGCACCAGCGACTTTTCGATCGTTCGGGTCGAAGCCCCCGGCTCGCCCCGGCGTTGCACGCCGCTTGGCTCGGCAGGTATCGGCATAGCGGGCGACAGGTTCGATTACCGGATCATGGATCGCCTGGTTCTGCCTCGGCTGGGCAAAGGCGGCACTTACCGTTCCTTCGACAAGGCAGTGGAGATTCCCGCCGGATATTTCACCGATTTCGGCGACTGGTCACGCCTCGCCCTGATGCGCAACCGCAAGACCATGGCCGAACTCGCCCGATTGAAGCTCAATGCCACCGATCCTGCCGCAATCGGGCGCATGATCGCCGTGATCGAGAACGAACTGGGATATGCCCTTTACGACACCGTGGGACACCTCAAGCGCGCGCTTTCCAGCCAGACCCACGGGCATTTCCACTTCGAAGGCCCCGGCCTGACCATCGACGCAGAAGTGAGCCGCGCGGATTTCGAAAGCTGGATCGAACCAGACTTGCACCGGATCGGCGAGACGGTGGACCAAGCGCTTGCCAACGCCGGGCTGGCTGCGGAACAGATCGACCATGTTTTCCTGACGGGCGGCTCCTCCCTCATCCCCGCCGTGCGCCGCCTGTTCGAAACGCGCTTTCTCATCCCCGCCGTGCGCCGCCTGTTCGAAACGCGCTTTGGCGAAGAACGGATCGCCACCGGCAACGAACTGACCTCCATCGCACACGGCCTTGCCCTGATGGCACAGGATCCGGACCTGTCTGACTGGGTGGCGCCGGACGGCGAGTGATCGCCGCGAAGCAGGCACTGCCGCAGCCCGCATTCAGCCAAAACTATGGCGCCATTCCGCGAGACTATGACGCACTCCGGGAAACTACTTGGCAAGCCAATCTCAAGCATTTCCGCTATCCACCGTTAACCCGGATCACCTAATCTGCCGCCCTTCACATGAAGACGGGGGCTCTATGAAATATATCGGGATCGCAACCGCCGGCCTGGCGGGAATACTGGCTTCAACCAATGCCATGGCGGCAGACACGCCCGGGGTTCTGGTTCCTGCGCCAACGCAGGACTCATCCAGGGAAGACGCGCCGACCCCGCCTGAACCTGCAGCAGCACCAAGCCAGCCTGCGGAAATGTTCGTTCCAGCGCCGGTCGCCTCCACCCGCAAGCAGATCGTGCTGCCGGTGAACACGCTGGTTCTGGTTACGCCAGCCGAAGAAATCACTTCCAAGAAGATGAAGGAAGGCACCACACGCGAATTTCTGGTTGTTGAAGACGTCGTTCAGGACGGCGTCGTCATCATCCCCCGCGGCTCGCCGGTCACTGCCACAGTCACCTGGCGCACGGGCAAGGGCATTGTCGGCAAATCCGCGAAGTTCGAACTGACGTTTGAGCGGGTTCGCGTGAACGGGCGGGACTTCGCCCTGCGCGGCTCCCATCGTCAGGAAGGCCGTGGCAATACGGCCGGTGCATTGCTGGGATCAATGATCATCACTGGCCGGTCTGCGGTCATGCCTGTCGGGCAGGTGGTGAACGTCTTCACCAAGGAACCGATTGCCAAGGTCACACAATAGTCCGGCGCGCGCCGGTTCTGGCTGCAGGAGAATTCCCCTGCTGGTTCGAACCGGCGCATCGCTTTCGGTCGGCAACCCGGCAGATCGCGGCTTGGGCTGGCCGACATGTGCTGCTAGAGCGCGCCCATGCTGACAATTAATGGCGTTACCGTGCGGCTTGGCGGCCGGACCATCCTTGACCGCGCGAGCGCTGCGATTCCGCCCGGTGGACGGGTCGGGCTGATCGGCCGCAACGGGGCCGGCAAATCGACGCTTATGAAAGCGATGATCGGCGCGCTCGACCCTGACGAGGGCGAGATCGAGATGCCCCGCCGCACGCGGCTGGGCTACATCGCGCAGGAAGCGCCGAGCGGCACGATCACGCCGGAACAGGCCGTGCTTGCCGCCGATGTCGAGCGGGCGCAGTTGCTGGAAGAATCCGAGACCTGCACCGATCCGCACCGCCTGGGCGACATTCATGACCGCCTGCTGGCGATCGACGCCTATAGCGCGCCCTCGCGCGCGGCCCGCATCCTCATCGGCCTCGGCTTTGACGAGGAAATGCAGTCCCGCCCGCTGGACAGCTTTTCTGGCGGCTGGAAAATGCGCGTCGCGCTGGCTGCGCTGCTGTTTTCCCAGCCTGACGTGCTGCTGCTGGACGAACCTTCGAACCACCTCGATCTGGAAGCCACGCTGTGGCTGGAGAACTTCCTCAAGTCCTATCCGGCCACGCTGGTGGTGATCAGCCACGAGCGTGACCTGCTCAACAATGTGGTGGACCATATCCTGCACCTGCAAGGCGGCAAGCTGACGCTCTATCCCGGCGGCTATGACAGTTTCGAGCGCCAGCGGGCGGAGCGGGCCGCGCAGCTCGCCGCCGCCAAGGCATCGCAGGACGCCCAACGCGCACGCCTGCAGGATTACGTCGCCCGTAACAGCGCGCGTGCTTCCACGGCCAAGCAGGCGCAGTCCCGCGCCAAGATGCTGGCGAAGATGCAGCCTATCGCCGCACTGATCGACGATCCTTCGCTGAGCTTCGATTTCCCCGATCCGGGCGAATTGCGACCGCCCCTGATCTCGCTGGATCTCGCCTCGGTGGGTTATACCGAGGAAAAGCCGGTGCTGCGCCGCCTGAACCTGCGGATCGACCCGGATGAGCGGATCGCCCTGCTAGGCCGCAACGGCAACGGCAAGACAACCCTCGCCCGCCTGCTGGCGGCCCAATTGACGCCGATGGAAGGGGCCATGCACGCATCCGGCCGGATGAAGGTCGGCTATTTCACACAGTATCAGGTGGAAGAACTGGCCACCGACGCGACGCCGCTGGAACATATGACCCGCGCGATGGAGGGCCACTCCCCCGCCGCCGTGCGTGCACAGCTGGGGCGGTTCGGCTTTTCCGGCAATCGCGCGACCACACTGGTGGGCCAGCTTTCGGGCGGCGAGCGCGCAAGGCTGGCGCTGGCGCTGATCACCCGCGATGCACCGCATATGCTCATCCTGGACGAGCCAACCAACCACCTTGACGTGGATGCGCGCGAGGCACTGGTGCAGGCGCTGAACGACTATTCCGGCGCGGTGATCCTGATCAGCCACGATCGCCACATGGTCGAGCTGACGGCCGACCGCCTGGTGCTAGTCGATGACGGGACGGCGAAGGATTATTCCGGCAGCATGGAGGATTATATCGACTTCGTGCTGGGCCGGAACCAGCCGAAGAAGGATGGCGGCGCCAAGGGTGCAAAGGCTCCGGCCAAGCCATCCGGCAAATCGCAGGCGCAGGCCCGCTACATCAAATCGGAAATCACCCGCGTCGAAAAATCCATCGCCAAATTGCAGGCGCATTGCACCGAGATCGACCGGGCGATGTACGAACCCGCCAATTCCTCCGCCCAGCTTGCGGGCAAGACCATGACCGAACTTCTGACGCAGCGGGCGCAGGTTTCCGACGAACTGGAGCGACTGGAAATTGAATGGCTCGCACTGGGCGAGCAGCTGGAAGGCGCCGGCTAGAAACGAAAATGGGCCTCGCCGCAAAAGGGGGGGAACGGCGAGGCCCTTCTCAATCAGCCTGAGGGAGTCAGAGCTGACCGGGGAAAGATCAGAACGCGAATTTGGCCCTCAACCGAACCGGGACCGACAGGCGCGAACCGGAATCGTTGATCGAAGACAGGCCAAGCCCACCCAGCGCGCTGTCATCGCCAGATGCGCCGTCGGCGTAATGCAAGCCTACCTCAGGCTGCAGGAAGAAACCTTCGTTTACCTTGATCGACAAGCCAAGATCGGCGCCCGCCGAAAACACCCATGACGAATCCGAGAAGGGCGTGTCGGTCAGCGTGATGCCGGCGTCGGGAACCGTGAAGGTAGACGAAATCTCCGAAAGGCGGGCCACGCCCAACCGGCCGGCAATATACGGCGAAATTCCGCTGTCCGGCATCAGGTACTGGCGGAAGCCAAGTTCCACCGAGAGCGCCTTATAATCGGAAAAATCGCCAAACACTGGCAAGCTGGCATTTACCGGAGCGCCAGCCGCTGCCTGACCGACATTGATCTTGTTGCCCTGCGCTTCGAGATAACGGACCGAACCGAACAATTCGGAGCTGTCGCTCAGGCCATAAGCAAGCTCGGCGCCGATCCCCCAGGCATCGTCATAAACGTCCCGCTGGCTGCGCTCGCCGATCTGCAATTCCGCCGGAATGCCGGACAATGCGGGGTTGAGGATACCAAGATCGGCAATATCGACATTTTCGCCGCCATGCATCGTGCCATCGATGGCAAAATCCATGCCCCCATCAACCCCGAGCGAGAACTGACCAGCCTTGGTATGAGCCAAGGCCGGCGAAGCAGCGACGGTCGCAAATATAGCGATACCAGCAGCAAGCGAATGTTTGAGCAAAGCCATCATCTTTCCTCTCATCTGACTTTTTGATCTAGCCACGAGAGGAAGATAATCCGGACGGCCTTTCATTCGACCTGTCCTTTCGGTCATCCAGTTGCCCTTTAGGACATGATATTTATCGCCGATCCCTCACTTTGGTGGCGCAGCGAGACTGTCGCCTCTGGCCTCAGGCAACGCCTTCGCCACATCGGCCGAAGTGGCAGCGACCAGTTCCTCGATCCCGCGCGCGGTGGGATGGATCTTGTCGTCCTGCAACAGGTCCGGCTTGTCATAGACCGCCTCAAGGAAGAACGGCACCAGCGCGGCGCCATATTCCTTCGCGAGCGCGGGATAGATGGCATCGAAATCGCGCTGGAAATCCGCGCCGAGATTGGGCGGAGCGCGCATTCCCATCAGCAGGGCCGGGATTTTGCGGGCATTCAGTTCCTTCAGGATGCTTGCGATATTTGCGCGTGTTTCCCTTGGACTGAGGCCGCGCAGCAGATCGTTGCCGCCCAGTTCCACGATCACGAGCTGGGGCGGGACGGGCTGGTTGTCGAGGGTGAAGAGGAAGCGCTGGGCCGCCGCCGCGCTGGTATCGCCGGAGACGCCCGCATTGGCCACCTTCGCATTGATCCCCTGCGCGCGCAGGGCCAGCTCCAGCTTGGCCGGATAGGCTTCCGCCTGCTCGACATTATAGCCGGCAAACAGGCTGTCTCCAAAGGCGAGGATCGGGCGTTCCGGCCCCATGACCGGCACGTTTTCGGGCGCGGCGACCGTTTCGCTCGGCGCCGGATCGGGCGCGCTGCCGCCGCATGCTGAAAGGCCGAGGGACAGGCCAACGGCCAGGGCAATCGACAAACACCATTGGCGCATCGGCCAAACTCCCATGGGTACACTTGCTCTGGCAGCGATCCCTATGCCATCGCTGGGCCGTGACAAGCCCCGATCAAAGCCAGCCCGCAATTGCCGCCCGCAATCTTACCCTCACCCTTGGCGAGGGGGAGGCGGCCGTGCAGATCCTGAAGGGTATCGACCTTACCGTGAATGCGGGGGAGACCGTGGCCCTGCTCGGCCCTTCCGGTTCGGGCAAAAGCTCGCTGATGTCGGTCCTTTCCGGGCTGGAGCGCGCAGGCGGCGGCAGCCTTTCGGTTGCCGGGCAGGATTTCGCCGCGATGGACGAGGATGCGCTGGCCGCCGCGCGCCGGGGCCGCATCGGCATCGTCCTGCAGGCCTTCCACCTGTTGCCCACCATGAGTGCGCAGGAAAACGTCGCCACGCCGATGGAACTGGCCGGAGAGGCAGACGCATGGCCGCGCGCCGCCGCGGAGCTTGAGGCAGTGGGCCTCGGCCACCGCCTGACGCATTACCCCGCCCAGCTTTCCGGCGGCGAGCAGCAGCGCGTGGCCATTGCCCGCGCCACTGCCCCGCGCCCCACCCTGATCTTTGCGGACGAGCCGACCGGCAATCTGGACGGCGCAACCGGCCGGGACATTGTGGAACTGTTGTTCGCCCGCCGCGCCGAAACCGGCGCCACGCTGGTGATCATCACTCATGATCCCGCGCTGGCCGAACGCTGCGACCGGGTGGTCACTCTGGGTGACGGCCGGATCGTGAGCGACACGGCCGCATAATGACCCGCGCCGCATCCACTTCCCTGCCCTGGGCCACTGCCTGGGCCATTGCCCGGCGCGATCTTCACCGCCGGTTTCGCGGGCTGCGCCTGCTGCTGGTCTGCCTGTTTCTGGGCGTAGGCGCGCTGGCTGCCATCGGATCCCTGACCGGCGCAATCGAGGGCGAGCTGAAAAGCCGGGGCAAGGAAATCCTTGGCGGCGATCTGGAAGTCAGCCTGTGGCAGCGCGCACCCACCGTCAGGGAACTGATGGTGCTGAACGGCTATGGCCGCGTATCCGGCGGGCTAAGAATGCAGGCCACCGCCAGCGCGGGAGACATGGCCGCACCCATCGAACTGAAGGCCGTGGACAGCGAATGGCCGATGTTCGGCAGCTTCACGCTGAAGGATGGCACGAAGGCCGGTGCGCCGCCCGAAGGGCAGGCATGGCTGGCACAAGGCGCGGCCGAGCGGCTGGGGGTTGGCCCCGGCGACAGTTTCCGGCTGGGCACGCAGGTGCTGAAAGTGGGCGGCATCATCGGGGAAGAGCCGGACCGGCTGAGCGAAGGCTTCGCCCTTGGCCCAACGGTGATCGTGCCATTCGATCTGCCGGAAGAGGCCGGCCTCGTCGCGCCGGGCGCGATGTATCAGGGCAAGTACCGCATCGCCTTTGGGGGCAGATACGATGCCGAAGGCGTATCCAGGAAGATCGGGGAACTGTTCCCTTCCGCCGGTTTCGAATTCCGCAATTCCGACAATGCCTCCCCGGGGGCAGACCGCTTCGTTTCGCGCATGGGCCAGTTTCTGGTGCTGGTGGGGCTGGCCGCCTTGGTGATCGCAGGGATCGGGATCGGCGGCGGAGTATCCTCTTACCTTCAGGCCCGGCGGACCGGCATCGCCACGCTGAAAATCCTTGGCGCGACCAGCGGAGACATTGCGCGTATCTATGCCCTGCAACTGGGCGCAGCCGCGCTGGCGGGCGCGCTGGCTGGCCTGATCGCGGGCATTGCCATCACTCCATTGCTCAGCTGGGCACTGGGTTCGCTGCTGCCGGTGCAGACCGGGCTGGTGATCGACCTTGCCGCACTGGCGCGCGCCGCGGGCTTCGGCCTGCTGGTGGCGCTGATCTTCGCCGCCCCACCACTGGAAAAGGCTCGGCGCTTCCCAGCCATGGCCCTGATGCGCGAGCGCGTGATGCCGCTGGCTCGCGAATGGCGTGGGTTGCTGCTACCGGTGGGCGGCGGGCTGGTGGCGATTGCCGCACTGGCCCTGATCGGCACGCCGCAACCGGGCCTAAGCGCCATATTCATGGGCGGGGCTGCCGGGCTGCTGGCCATACTGGCCCTGCTAGGCTGGGCCATCCGCCGCGCGGCTGAACGCGCGCCGCGCCCGCGCAACCCGCTGCTGCGCAATGCGCTGGCCAATCTCCACCGGCCCGGTGCGCAAACGGGCGCGCTGGTGACGGCGCTGGGCTTCGGCCTGTCTGCCTTCGTGCTGCTGGCCGGCGTGCAGACCAGCCTGGATGCCAATATCCAGCGCAGCGTGCCGCAGATGGCGCCCGATTATTTCGTGCTCGACATTCCGCGCGCCCGGATCGGCGAGTTCGAGGACCTGGTCCGCAAGGACAGCCCCAAGGCGGAAATCCGCAGCGTGCCTACCCTGCGCGGCAAGATCCTGGCCTATGGCCCGAAGGGCAAGACGATCCGCGTGGCCGATCTGGACGAAATCCCCGAAGGCGCATGGCCCCTGCGCGGCGAACGCGGCCTGACCTATTCGGACGGCGTGCCCGAAGGCAATACGGTGACCGCAGGCAAATGGTGGCCGAAGGATTATTCAGGCGAGCCGCTGGTTTCCATCGACGAGGAACTGGCGCAGGTGCTTGGCCTGAAGATCGGCGATTACATCACGGTCGGCCTGTTGGGAGTGGAACGCAGCGCCCGCATTGCGAGCTTCCGGCGGATCGACTGGGATTCGATGGGCTTCAATTATGTGCTGGTGTTCAGCCCCAATGCCATTGCCGATGCGCCGCATAATCTGGCCGCCACAATCGACCTGCCCGACGGTGCCGCGACCGGCCCGCTGCTGCGACAGATGGTCCGCACCTTCCCCTCAAGCTCGGTGATCGAAGTGGGGCAGGTGCTGGGCGAAGCGCGAGCGATATTGAGCCAGGTGGGCGCAGCCATCCTTGCCGCCGCTTCCGTGGCCGTGCTGGCAGGGCTGGCCGTCCTGTTGGGCGCCATCGCCGCCGCCCGCGCCAGCCGCCTTTACGACAATGTGATCCTGCGCGTGCTGGGCGCCAGCCGCAAACAGCTGCTGCTGCTGCAACTTGCCGAATATGGCCTGCTGGCTCTGGTACTGGCAGGTGTGGCGCTGGTGCTGGGCAGTGGGCTTGCCTGGCTGGTGATCGTCCAGCTGTTCGAATTCGACTGGCTGCCGGACTGGCCGCGCATTCTGGCCGTGCTGGGCGCGGGCCTTGCGCTGGTATTGGGATTTGCACTGGGCGGGTCGCTTCCGCTGCTGCGGGCACGCCCCGCCCAGGCACTCAGAGAGCTTTAGGCGAAAACGCCCACATCGGTGCGGCCCTTGGGGTCCGGCCCGAAGCGATTGGGGCCTGCAGTGCCGTCAAGGCACAGGATCACCAGAAAGGCGATCGTGACGAGGAAGCCCACGAAAGGGATCAACGAAAGCAAGATGAAGCCCAGATACCACCAGCCGGACATGTTGCGATCATGCAGGCGGCGAACGGTCACGGCGATGGACGGAATCAGCGCGAACAGCGCATAGATGCCGTAAATTCCGACCATGGCGATCAGGACCGGGCTGGACAGCATCGATGCCGCCATCACGCTTTCATCATATTCGACACCCTGCCCCGCCATTTGGGCACTGGTGAAAATGGCGCTGAACATCTGCACATAGAACGGGCCCGCCAGCACGCAGGCCAGAATGACGTTCAGCAATGTGAACATCCAGAATTCCTTCCGGCGCGAACGGCCGGAAAAGTCGAAATACCGCTTAAACGGCAAGAACATCCAATTCATCGTCAATTCCCCCAATTCCCGCCCGTCCGGCGGGGGTGTGGTAACGGCCCGGCTGTTGCACGTTTGCCGTGATGGAAGCGGATGCGACTGGCTCCGCCGGTTATTCCGCTTCACAGGAAGTCGGAAATGTCGGTTTCTGGCCTCAGTGGGTCCGGGCCATAGGCATTCTCGCCCGGCGTGCCCTTCTGCGCCAATAAGTATGCCAGGGCCGGCCCCCCGATATATGGGATGAGCCCGAGCAACACATACCAGCCTGATTTCTCCAGATCGTGAAGGCGGCGTACCTGCAGTGCCAGGACGGGGCAGGATATTCCCAGCGCATAGGCCAGCAACAGCTTCGAGCCGAAATCCATGCCCCCGCTTTTGCCCGGCGCGGAATTTTCCTCGATTTCAATCCCCAACATTGTCACCAACACGGCAACGAACAGGTTGAACAGCAGGAACAGCCAGTATTCCAGCCGGCGCGAACGGCCGGAAAAGTCGAAATAGCGCCGGAACGGCAAGAACATCCAATACACGCCGATCCCCCCGAATCGTTTCGCGGGAGACCACCACAGGCTGGGCTTGCGGGCAAGAAAAAGGGGGCACTCGGCCCCCTTTCCCAATCGGTTCAGGTAGTTGTGCTTACCACTTGAAACGCACCGAACCGCCCCAGGTACGCGGCTGGTTGGTATAGCCCGAGATCGAGAGCGGCTGAGCCACTGAGTCGAACACCTGCTGCAGATAGCGATCGTCGAGCAGGTTGCGGCCCCACAGCGAGAATTCCAGGCCGGAATCCATCGCATAGGTGATCGAAGCCGAAACATCGTCCACCGTGCGAGTGAACTGGGCCGCCGCCGCAATCGCCGCAGCCTGTCCGCCGGCGATATAGCCCGGCAGGCCTTCCACGATCTGCACTTCGGATTCATGGTGATACGAAGCGTTCAGGAACAGCGCATCGCCATTGCCCATGTCGATTTCATACTGCCCGCCAAGCACCACGGTCCATTCGGGGATACCGGCCGGCTTTGTGCCGGTAAGGTCGCCTACTGCGGAAAACTTGAAGTCGTCATATTTCGGATCGAGATAGGTGACGCCCAGATTGAAGGTCAGCCCGTCAGTCGGTTCCACCATGCCTTCGAATTCGACGCCGAAGGTGGATTGCTTGCCCGCATTGGCCAGCGCGAAGCCGGTGCCGGTGAAGATGTTCGACTGGAAACCCTGGATCTCCTGCTTGAACACGGCGACGTTGGCCGAGCCGACGCCCCAGTTCCCCTTCAGGCCGAACTCGTAGACGGTCGACTTTTCGGGATCGGCATAACGGGTGCCGTAGGTCTGGTTGACCTTGAGCAGGCCGGCCGAACCCAGCGCCGCCGCATCCGAGGCAAGCGGCCGGCTGTCGCGCGACAGGTTGACCGATGCCGCCTTGAAGCCGGTGGCATAGCTTGCATAGATGTTCACTTCCGGGCTCACATCATAGGCAAGCCGGATGGTGTAAGTGAAATCGTCATCCGAAACGTGGCCATCTTCCACCGAATTCGGCACGTTGAGGAAGGGCGGCAGGTACTGCAGCGGCTTGAGCGCCAGCAGCGAGTTCACTGCCGGATCGGTATCGTTGGCATCGGCATAGGCATGGGCGCCATCCGAAGCCAGGCCGAACGCCAGCGGATTGCCCTGTGCGAACAGGCCGATTTCCTCCTGCGTGGCCGGGCGGTTGAGATTGAGGAACATCGGGCCGCCAATGGTGGTGGCCAGTGCCTGCGCATAGATCGCCGTATTGCCGTCAGCCACCAGATCGACGGTGGAGAAGGCATCCGAACCGACGATGTTGGCCGTGTAGTCCTTCACGTCCTTCGTATAATTGCCGCCCACGGTCAGCGTCAGGCCCGGCACGACTTCGTAATCGATCTGGCCGAAGATCGAGATCGCCTCGCTGTCCAGCGTGAAGGTCTCGTCATTGCCGGTCTGATAGGCGAAGAACTTGTTGGTATATTTGGACGGATCGCCTTCCAGCGTGCCCAGTGTCCCCTCAAGCGTGGCGATGTTCTGGCTGCCGCCGGAAAGGCTGCTGATCAGCGCATTGGCATAGGCGCGGGCCTGGCTGCCCCACTTCAGCTCGCCGGTCTGGTCCACCTTCTCCTTGATGTAGAAGGCGCCCAGCAGGATGCTGGCCTTGTCGGCGATTTCCGCCGTCATGCGCAGTTCCTGCGTGAAAGTGTCGAGGTTGATGTCCGCCGCCAGCGGATAGATCAGATCCGCGCTGGAGAAGTCCGCATCCTGCGCGGTCACAGCCTGATTGTTACGGAACGCCGTGATGGAGGTCAGCGTCATCGGGCCGACATTGTAATCGAGCTGGGCCGAAACGCCCCAGTTCTTGATGTCGTTGGTGGAGTTGTAATTGTTGTAAACGACATTGGCGAAAGGATGGTTCGCATCGGGCAGATCGCCCAGCGCGTCGATCACGTCGGTCGCCCCCGGCGAGGGCGCGCGCTTGAGGTTGATCACGCCGCAGCAATTCTCGTCGATACTGTCGTAATCGGCGATGATCCGCGCCTTGAAGTCGGTCGAAGGCTCGATTAGCAACTGGCCGCGAACGAACCAGCGGTTACGTTCATTGGTCCGGTCCCCGGTGCCGAGATCCTTGTTGTAGCCGTCACGGCCGGACCAGCCGCCCGCGATGCTGGCCGCCACGTTCTCCGACAGCGGGCCGGTGACGTAACCCTTGAGCACCACGGCGTTGTAATTGCCGTAACCCGCCTCGACCGAGCCGCCGAGATCGAACTGCGGCTCTTCCGTCACGATCGAGATGACGCCCGCAGAAGCGTTCTTGCCGAACAGGGTCGATTGCGGCCCGCGCAGCACTTCGATGCGGGAGACGTTGGGCAGGTCGTTTACCTGCGAGGCGGTGCGACTGCGATAGACGCCGTCAATGAACACGCCCACCGAAGGTTCGATACCGGCATTGTTCGCCCCGTTGCCGAAACCGCGAATGATGAAGTTGGTGTTGGCGGAGCTTTGCAGCTGGGTCACGCGCAGCGACGGCACGAGGGTCTGCAGATCCTTCAGATCGCGGATCTGCGCGCGTTCCAGCGCCTCGCCGGTAGCTACCGTAACGGCGACGGGAACGTCCTGCAGCGTCTGTTCGCGCTTGGTCGCGGTGACCAGAATTTCATTGCCGGAACCGGGTTCGTCTTCCGCAGGCTGGGCGAGTTCTTCCTCAGCCTGAGCGAAAGCTACGGAGGGGACCGCCAGAGCAAGGCCGGCAGCACCAAGCAGAAGGGTCGCGCGTATGGCTGTGGCACGACCAGAAACGGTGATTGTCATGTGAGGCTCCATCTCTCCATCCCCAGACCCTGCCGCAGCGCCTTCTTTAACGAGGATTGCCGACAAAGCCCGGACTCCTTTAGCGATCATAAGGTTACTGGCAGGTTCACACAATCTCCAATAGGTAGACCGGTTTCACACGTAACCGCGCGTTGCACGGCGGTAACACCGCGTCAGCCTGCCGCTACGGCATGGTGCCTTCCGATGCGGGATCGACAGACTTTGGTGTAGCATGACGCGCGCCCGACAGCGGCGTGCCTCGATATGACACAATCGCCCTTTTCCACCGTTTATACTTGCCGCAATGCAGCATTGTGTATAGGGGCGCGGCGCCCGGGCGAATTGTGTCCGAAGCCTTCAGACAACCTGCAAACCCAGAAGAGCCTGACCGATGCCCGGCCAAGACGCCCTGCGTAATATCGCAATCATTGCCCACGTTGACCATGGCAAGACCACCCTGGTTGACCAGCTATTCCGCCAATCCGGCACCTTCCGCGACAATCAGCGCGTGGAAGAACGCGCGATGGATTCCAACGATCTGGAAAAGGAACGCGGGATCACCATCCTTGCGAAGCCGACCTCGATCGAGTGGAACGATCACCGCATCAACATTGTCGACACGCCCGGCCACGCCGACTTCGGCGCCGAAGTGGAACGCATCCTCTCGATGGTCGACGGTGTGATTCTCCTGGTCGACAGCTCGGAAGGCGCGATGCCGCAGACGAAGTTCGTCACCGGCAAGGCGCTCGGCCTCGGCCTCAAGCCGATCGTCGTCGTCAACAAGATCGACCGTCCCGACGGCCGCCATGCCGAAGTGCTGGATGAAGTGTTCGACCTCTTCGTCAGCCTCGACGCCAGCGACGAGCAGCTCGACTTCCCTGTCCTCTATGCTTCGGGCCGCAACGGTTACGCCAGCTACGATCCGGACGCGCGCGACGGCACGCTGACCCCGCTGTTCGAGAAGATCGTGGAGCACGTCCCCGCGCCGAACCTCGACGTCGACGCGCCGTTCTCGTTCCTCGCAACCCTGCTCGACCGTGACAACTTCATGGGCCGCGTGCTGACCGGTCGCGTCCAGTCGGGCACGCTGAAGGTCAACGACCCGATCCGCGCCATCGACATGGACGGCAAGGTGATCGAAGTGGGCCGTGCCACCAAGGTGCTCACCTTCCGTGGCCTCGACCGCGTGCCGGTGGATGAAGCCCGCGCCGGTGACATCATCGCGCTGGCAGGTCTGGAAAAGGCCACCGTTGCCAACACCATCGCCGACCCGCAGGTTTCGGAGCCGATCAAGGCCCAGCCGATCGATCCGCCGACCCTGGCGATGCGCTTCTCGGTCAATGACAGCCCGCTGGCTGGCCGCGAAGGCGACAAGGTCACCAGCCGCATGATCCGCGACCGCCTGATGCGCGAAGCGGAAACCAATGTCGCCATCCGCGTCACCGAAAGCGCCGACAAGGACAGCTTCGAAGTGGCGGGCCGCGGCGAACTGCAGCTGGGCGTGGTGATCGAAACCATGCGCCGCGAAGGCTTCGAACTGGGCATTTCGCGCCCGCGCGTGATCTTCGGCGAGGACGAGGCGGGCAACCGCACCGAGCCTTACGAAACCGTTGTGATCGACGTGGACGATGAATTCTCCGGCACGGTCGTGGAAAAGATGCAGCGCCGCAAGGCAGAGCTTACCGACATGCGCCCCTCGGGGCTCGGCAAGACCCGCATCACTTTCTCCGCCCCGTCGCGCGGCCTGATCGGTTACCACGGCGAGTTCCTTTCGGACACGCGCGGCACCGGCATCATGAACCGCCTGTTTGAGAAATATGCCCCCTACAAGGGCAAGATCGAAGGCCGCCAGAACGGCGTATTGATCTCCAACTGCACCGGCGAGGCCGTGGGCTATGCGCTCAACAGCCTCGAAGAACGCGGCATCCTTTTCGTGAGCCCGCAGGAAAAGATCTACGAAGGCATGCTGATCGGCGAAAATGCCAAGCCGGATGACCTTGAAGTCAATCCGATGAAGTCGAAGCAGCTGACCAACTTCCGTTCGACCGGCAAGGACGATGCGATCCGCCTCACCCCGCCGCGGGTAATGACGCTGGAACAGGCCATCGCCTATATCGACGACGACGAAATGGTGGAAGTGACGCCCAAGTCCATCCGCCTGCGCAAGGCGATCCTCGATCCGAACGAACGCAAGAAGGCAAAGCGCAAGGAAGCGGCATAAAATCCGCTTGCCCTGCCGCCCGGCACGGGCATCATCCGCTTATGCCGCGCCTTCTTTCCCAGCTTCCGGCCGCACGGCTTCTCGCCGCTGCGGCCGTTTGCTTTTCGCTGCTGCCCCTCCCTGCCCTTGCCAATGATTCCGAAGCGGAATGGGCCGTAGGCGGGCTGGTGCTGAAGGCCAGCGATACCATCAGCATGGACCGGGAAGATCTGTTCATTTCCGCCGATGAAGTGCGGGTGGACTATAGCTACACCAACCATTCCGACGATCCGCAGACCATCCTGATCAGTTTCCCCCTGCCCGCATTGCCCGAACAGGGGCAGGACTGGGTGGAATATGGCAGCTGGCCCGACTGGAACAGGCTGGGCTTCTCAACCACGATT
Source organism: Erythrobacter sp. SG61-1L (assembly GCF_001305965.1). Taxonomy (NCBI): domain Bacteria; kingdom Pseudomonadati; phylum Pseudomonadota; class Alphaproteobacteria; order Sphingomonadales; family Erythrobacteraceae; genus Erythrobacter; species Erythrobacter sp. SG61-1L. Next base: position 3,551,697 of record NZ_JXQC01000003.1, on the reverse strand, counting down.
GATGGCAAGCCTGCCGAGTGGCAGACTGTGGTGCGCGCGGTAGCGAACGGCAAGGACGTGACTGCACTGGTGGAAGGCGCAGGCTTCCCGCTGGAATGGTATCAGGATTACGATTTCGTCGAACGGATCGCCGCCCTGCCCGAAACCGAGGCGGAACGGCTGGCGGCGCTGGGCCTGCTGGTGAAGGAAGAAGGCTGGGGCGGCAATGATTACGGCCCCGCCTGGCAGGTGCAGTGGCACATCACCCGCGAGCAGACTTTCCCCGCCCATGCCACGGTCAGTGTCTCCCACCGATACACCCCGATCGTCGGCGGATCGGTGGGCGGGTTGCTCCACCAGATCGACGATCCGCAATGGGCGGACCAGAAGGCCTATTACCGGCAGCATTACTGCACCGATGCGGCCTTTCTGGCAGGCGTAAAAAAGCGCCAGCGCACCGAAGAGGCGAAGGCAGGCGATGAATATCACGGCTATGGCGAAACCTGGATCGGTTATGTCCTGTCCAGCGGCGCCAACTGGCGCGGACCCATCGGGGATTTCCGGCTGGTGGTGGACAAGGGCAGGCCCGACAATCTGGTGAGCTTCTGCATGGACGGGGTGCAAAAGATCTCGCCCACTCGCTTCGAGGTGCGCAAGACGGGATACGAGCCGGATCACGATCTCGAAATATTGATCGTCCAGTGGTACGATCCCGAAGAGTGAACAAGACTGGCGGCGCCGTTGCGAGACGGCGGAGCCACCCCTAAAGCCCGGCCAGAATGGACACTTCCCAGCTTCGCATCGCCCTGTTCAGCGGCAACTACAATATGGTGCGCGATGGCGCGAACCAGGCACTGAACCGTCTGGTGGGCTATCTGTTGCGTCAGGGCGCGGCCGTGCGCGTCTATTCCCCGGTGGTGGACAAGCCGGACTTCCCGCCCACAGGCGATCTGGTGGGCGTGGCATCCTTCGCCATTCCCGGCCGCAGCGAATATCGCGTGGCCACCGGCCTTTCGCGCCAGAACCGGGAAGACCTTGCGGCCTTCGCCCCCAATGTCGTGCATATTTCCGCGCCGGATTTTGCCTGCCGTCAGGCGGCCAAATGGGCGCGGGACAGGGACATCCCCGTGCTCGCATCGGTCCACACCCGGTTCGAAACCTATCCGCGTTATTACAAGCTCGGCTTTCTCGAACCCACGGTGGAGAACTGGCTGCGCAAGCTCTATCGGCGCTGCGATGCGCTGGTCGCCCCCTCGCAGAGCATGGTGGACGTGCTGCACGAGCAGCGGATGAACGGCGATATCGGCATCTGGTCACGCGGGGTGGATCGCACGATCTTCAACCCCGGCGTGCGCGACCTTGAATGGCGCCAGTCCTTCGGCATCGCGGATGACGAAGTGGCCGTAGGCTTCCTTGGCCGTCTGGTGATGGAAAAGGGGCTGGATGTCTTTGCCGACACCGTAACCGAACTTGCCCGGCGCGGCGTGAAGCACAAGGTGCTGGTGGTGGGCGAAGGCCCGGCGCGCGGCTGGTTTGCCGAACGCGTGCCCGATGCCTGCTTCGCGGGCTTTCAGGCGGGCGCGGATCTGGGCCGGGCGGTTGCCAGCATGGACATGCTGTTCAACCCTTCAATCACCGAGACCTTCGGCAATGTCACGCTGGAAGCCATGGCCTGCCGCCTGCCGGTAGTGGCCGCGCGCGCAACGGGCAGCGATGTGCTGGTGGCCGATGGCACAACCGGTCGCCTGATTAAGCCGGGCGATATTCCCGCCTATGCCGATGCGGTGCAGGCCTATGTCGAAGACGCAGGCCTGCGCGCGCAGCACGGTGCAGCGGGCGAGGCACGCAGCCTCGATTTCGACTGGGACCGGATCAATCAGGCCGTGGCCGATACCTATATCCGCCTGATCGGGCAGCGCGCGGCGGGAAAGTAAGCGCCCCCCGCGCTACCTCTGCCAAGCCACGTCCGTTCGTCCTGAGCCTGTCGAAGGACACGCGCTGACCTTTGCCCAGCACGCAGTTATGCCAAGCTTCCCGCTCAAGCGGGAGTTTCGGTGCGCCCGGAATTACCATCACCCGTGTCCTTCGACAGGCTCAGGATGAACGGAGGTTGTTAGCAGGCCGCCGGAGACTTCATCCATCCCGCCAGTCGAACGGCAAGGGCGCCTCGCGATGGGCGAAGCGGTCCAGATGGCTGGAAACGACGCCTTTCATCACGTCCCGCTGCTGGTCCACGCTGGCGTCGATCCGCACTTCCAGACTGTCCGCATGGGCGTCCATCGTCACCAGCGCATCGCCGGGGAACGTGCCCGCGCGGCCTTCAGCCGGGAAGCGAATCGTGCCGTGTTCGGGCGTGAATTCCACTTCCAGACTGTGGGACCAGTGCTTGCACAATTGCTGCAGATAGCGGCTGCCGCTGGCGGTCGGGACGATGGCCGTGGTGGTGGCGGTTGAACTCATGAGTATCTCCATGGCTTGCACCGGCACCAGATTGTGGCGCCGGCGCAGCATTTCCAGTCGGTTCAAGCGCGTTCGATCCGCTTGGCCGCTTCGTCGATGATGTCGACGATGGCCTGCATCGTCTCCTTGTCGGGCTTGCCCGCAAAGACCCGGTGCTTGAGCACGCCACCGAAATTCATCAGCGCACGCATCAGTTCCGGCGAATGCTGGCGTTCACCTGCATCGCCCAGTTCGGCAAGGCGCTTCAGCAGAGCTTCGACTTCCTCGGCCCGTTCGGCCAGTTCGGCCCGGCCTGTATCGGTTGCCTCGAAGGCCTTGCGATTGCCGTCGCCATCGGCGCTTTCGGCAATCATGCCTTCGTCTGAAAGAAGCGAGAGCGTGGGATAGAGCGTGCCCGGGCTGGGCGAGTAATTCCCGCCGGTCAGCTCTTCCAGCGCCTTCATCAGTTCATAGCCGTGGCGCGGTTGGTCCGCGACAAGGCTAAGCAGGACGAGGCGAAGCTCTCCGCCCGCGAACATCCGTCCGCGTCGGCCCTTGCGCCCGCCGCCGCCAAAGCCGCCGCCGAAATCGTCCCAGCCGAAGCCACCGCCCCAGCCGCCACCGAATCCGCCGCGCCCCATGGCCGCGAGCTTTTCCATCTTGCCCCACAGGGGGCCACCCGGGCCGCCGCGCATACCACGATGGCGGCCATGGCGTTCGGAACGATCGCCGCAGCGATCCGAATGATTATGCATGTATGATTCCTTATTCTGCATATCTCGATAGCTTTAAGATATATCGTAGATCGAACTTGGCAAGAGCCGATGCAAAATTCCTTCGCCCCGCCTATGGTGCGCGAAATGTCTGACCTGTTTGCCGAAGACCTGCCGCCCGCCGGTGCGCCCGATGCGCCGCGCGAAGACGCGCCCCTTGCCGACCGGCTGCGCCCCTCCACCCTTTCCGAAGTGATCGGGCAGGAACATCTCACCGGGCCGGAAGGCGCCATCGGCCGCATGGTATCGGCCGGGCGACTATCCAGCATGATCCTGTGGGGCCCGCCGGGCACGGGCAAGACCAGCATCGCCCGCCTGCTGGCCGATGCGGTGGGCATGCGCTTTGCCGCCGTGAGCGCGGTGTTTTCCGGCGTCGCAGACCTGAAGAAGGCCTTTGCCGAGGCGGAAGTGGCCGCCAAGGCCGGGCAGCGCACCCTGCTGTTCGTGGACGAAATCCACCGCTTCAACCGCGCCCAGCAGGATGGCTTCCTGCCCTTCGTGGAACGCGGCACGGTGACGCTGGTGGGCGCGACGACCGAGAACCCCAGCTTCGCCCTCAACGCCGCATTGCTCAGCCGGGCCCAAGTGCTGATCCTCCACCGGCTGGATGCGGCAGCGCTCTCCGTCCTGCTAGCCCGTGCGGAGGAACTGGAAGGCCCCCTGCCCCTGACGCCGGACGCGCGCGAGGCGCTGGTGGCCAGCGCCGATGGCGACGGGCGCTTCCTGCTCAATCAGGCCGAAACGCTTTATGCCGCGAAGATTCCCGAACCGCTCGATCCGGCAGCTCTAGGCAAGTTCCTCCAGCGCCGCGTCGCCGTTTACGACAAGGATCGCGACGGGCATTACAACCTGATTTCCGCGCTCCACAAATCGCTGCGCGGCTCCGATCCGCAGGCCGCGCTCTATTACATGGCGCGCATGCTCACTGCGGGGGAAGAACCGCTTTACGTGCTGCGCCGCCTCGTCCGTTTCGCCAGCGAGGATATTGGCCTGGCCGATCCGCAGGCGCTGACCCAATGCCTTGCCGCCAAGGATGCCTATGAGTTTCTGGGCAGCCCGGAAGGCGAAGTGGCCATCGTACAGGCCTGCCTCTATCTGGCCACAGCGCCCAAATCGAATGCGGCCTACAAGGCGCAGAAAGCGGCGTGGAAAAGCGCGAAGGAAACCGGATCGCTTGCCCCGCCCGCCAATATCCTCAACGCGCCGACCAAGCTGATGAAGGATATCGGCTATGGCACCGGCTACACTTACGACCATGACACGGCAGAGGGCTTTTCCGGTGACAATTACTGGCCCGAAGGGATGGAGCCGCAGACCTATTACGAACCGGTCGAGCGCGGGTTCGAACGGCAGGTGATCGAACGGATCGCCTATTGGAACAAGCTGCGCGCCCAGCGCGGCAAGTGAGGGTGCCGGGATGAACCGCAAGGCCATGCAACGCAGTGCCGGAATGTTCGCCGCGATTGCCCTGCTGGCCGGTTGCGGCGATGCGGGGGAGGCCGCGCCCGCCGCATCTTCAACTGCTGCATCCGCATCCGCAAACACTCCCGCCGCCGAACCCGATCTTGCCGCCTGCAAGCCCTCCGAAACGGCCGATGAAGACTATCGCGAGCGCAAGGCCCCCATCCCTGTCCCACCGGCCTTCGACGGGCTGGTGCGGTCCGACATGGACCACTTCGCCGTCTCCACCGCCAATGGCCACACGATCTGCGTCGACACAGGCTGGATGGAAGGCATCGAGGACGCCAAAGCCTCGCACGACCAGCGCTTCCTCTCCTTCGCCTGGGGCGGATATGAAGCGTTCGGCTTTATCGTGGTGGACCGCAGCGGATTGGGGCAGGTTATCGAAACCGGCACTGCCCCGCTCTCCCCGCCCGGCGGCATGCGCTTCGCCTCGGTCGATCTGAGCGAATCCGCATTCGGCGGGTTCAACGCCTTCGGTGTCTGGCAGATCGAACCTGTCGGCCTGCGCCCGCTGGCCAAGGTGGAAGAAGGCATGCCTTCGGGCGACTGGCGGCTGGAAGGCTGGGCGGGCGATGGCTGCGTGAACCTCTCCGTCATTCCCAACGACCGTTACCCTTCCGATGCCGGGCTTGTGGACATCACCACGCGCGACCCGTGGCACGCGACCGAAGCGGAAAAATGGGCGCTGAAACCGGGCGCCTGCCCCAAACCATGACCCGTTTCACTCATTTCGCCGCCATCGACTGGTCCGGCGCAGCCGGCGAACGGCACCGGGGCATTGCCGTGGCGATCTGCACCACCGGCAGGGATGCACCGCAGCTGGTCCGCCCCGGCCATCGCTGGTCCCGCGCCGAAGTGCTGGACTGGCTTGCTACGCAAATGCCCGAAGGCACGCTGGCCGGACTGGATCTGGGCATGTCCTTGCCCTTCGCGGATCGCGGCGCCTTCTTTCCCGGCTGGAACGAAAGCCCCGACGATGCCCGCGCGCTGTGGGCGCTGATCGACCGCATCTGCGCCGGTGACGCGCACCTTTGCGCCAGCAGCTTCGTCGGCCATGAATGGGCACACCGCTTCTTCCGCCACCGGGGCGAGGAAGGCGACCTGTTCGGCGGCGGCAGAGGCCGCTTCCGCATCACCGAACACGCCCAGCGCGAGGCGGGCTGCAATCCCTATTCCAACTTCAATCTGGTCGGCGCGGCGCAGGTCGGCAAATCGAGCCTGACCGGAATGCGCGTGCTGCACCGGCTTTCCGGCCTTGTGCCTGTCTGGCCGGTCGATGCCCTGCCGGGCCGGGGCGGATCGGCCGTGGTGGAAATCTACACCTCGCTCGCCGCCATTCATGCCGGCCGCCGCGCAGGCCAGACGAAGCTGCGCAGCTACGAAGAACTGAACGAGGCCCTTGCCGCGCTGGGCAGCGGCCCGGTGCCCGCCATCGGCCCGGTCGACGATCACATCAGCGACGCCCTGATCACCGCCGCCTGGCTGCGCGAAGTGGCTCACCTGCCCGAATATTGGCATCCCTCCGCCATGACAGATGAAATCGCCCAAACCGAAGGCTGGACCTTCGGCGCGCTTTAGAGCAGAGGGGCTTCGCGCAGCCCGCCATCGGCGGCGCCAAGGGCCGGCTTAGCTCAGTTGGTAGAGCACCTGATTTGTAATCAGGGGGCCACGGGTTCGAATCCTGTAGCCGGCACCATCCCTTTTCCCTCCTGCCAAGGCTCCCTATCTAGCGGGCGAGAGGTGACGCCATGTCCGATACCCAATCCGAAGCGATGATCATTGCCTGCCCACACTGCGCCGCGCTGAACCGCGTTCCGCGTGAAAAACTGGGTGCGGGCGGCAAATGCGGCAAATGCCGCGCGGCCCTGTTCACGGGCACGCCGGTGACGCTGACCGCCGCCAATTTCAATGCCCATGCCGCCAAGAGCGACCTGCCGCTGCTGGTCGATTTCTGGGCGAGCTGGTGCGGCCCCTGCCGCCAGATGGCCCCGGCCTTCGGCGCGGCGGCAGGCCAGCTGGAACCGGCTATCCGACTGGGCAAGCTGGATACGGAGGCGGAGCAGGCACTGGCGGCCCGCTATGGCATCCAGTCCATCCCGACGATGATCCTGATCCACAAGGGCCGGGAAATCGCGCGGCAATCGGGGGCCATGCCCGCCAGCGCCATCGTCAACTGGGCGCGGCAGGCAGCGGCTTCGGCCTAGCCCCGCCCGCGATAGGGGGCCACGCCCTGATCGGGCACCCACAGGCCGGCGGGCGCAGCGCCCGTCTGCCAGAAGACGTCGATCGGAATGCCGCCGCGCGGATACCAATATCCGCCGATACGCAGCCAGACGGGCTTCATTTCTTCCACCAGCCGCTGGCCGATGCCCACGGTCACATCCTCGTGGAAACCGGCATGGTTGCGGAACGATCCGAGAAAGAGCTTGAGGCTTTTCGATTCGACGATGGTTTCGCCCGGCGCATAGTCGATCACCAGATGGGCAAAATCGGGCTGGCCGGTCACGGGGCACAAAGAAGTGAACTCAGGCGCGGCGAAACGGATCATATAGAGCGATCCGACGCGCGGGTTGGGCACGTAATCCAGCACCGCTTCTTCGGGGGAAGCCGGCAGCGCGCTCGATTGGCCGAGGTGAAGGGGCTTCAGGTTTTCGGGTGTGTCGGTCATGCCGCGCGTGATGCCGCGAACTCGCCTGCCGCACAAGTCACCGGTTTGACGGAGACGATTCAGCCGCTATTCAGCGCGCCCTGCGCTTCCAGACTTCCAGCCCGCGAGTGAAGACGGGCATACCGACAGGGGTCATGACCAAAACTCCCAACGACAAGAACAGGCGGATGAGGATTCAGGCCCTGCTTGCAGGCGCCGGGCTGATCGCGCTGGGCCAGGCCCCGGCTGCGGCATCGGTCGGCGATTTCCAGCTTCCGCCGGGCAATACGCAGGCCCCGGCAGGCCCGGTTGCGCCGGGGGAAGCGCCTCCGCGCTCCACCGCGACGCCCGCCCGCCCCGCTCCGCCCCCTGCGCCAACGCCCACACCTGCGCCCACTCCCACGCCGCGCCCCGCGGCCAGCACCCCGGCGCCGACGCCCGCGCCCACTGCCGCGCGGCCCACACCGACACCCGGCGCATCGCCTTCCCCGCGCGTCAGCGCCACGCCAAGCCCGACGCCGACCGCAAGCGATACGCCCGAACCAGTTTCCACGGACGAAGCGGAGGCTATCCCTACCCCGACGGCCGCGCCTGCCGCCCCGGCGACCGCCCCCACACCGGCCGAATCTTCGCAGCCGCCCGCCACCGAGGCGACCGACAGCGAATCCCTGCCATGGGGCTGGATCGGCGCGATCGCCGGACTGATTGCCGCCTTTGCCGCCGCGCTTGGTGCCGGAATCTGGTTCTGGCGGCGCGAAGGCGCCCAGCGCGCCGTGCGTGCACCGGAAATCCAGCGGCCCGATCTGGCGGCGGCAGCTGCCGCAAGGCCTGCGCCAACGCCCGCCACGGACCCGGACATGCTGATCGATGAAGCACCGGAGGAAGTGGCCCCGCTCAGCCTTGCCCTCGAAGCGCGCGAACTGGCCATCACCCTGACCGCCGCCACGCTTTCCTACCGCGTGACCCTCACCAATATGAGCGGCCGGGTAATGGAAGGCATCAGCGTGACGGGCGACATGATCTCCGCCCATGCATCCCTGCCGGAGGAAGAACAGCTTGCCTCCAGCGAGAGCGAACTGGTGCCGCAGCACCGGATCGAGCGGTTGCGCCCGGGCGAAAGCGCGCAGATGAGCGGCGAATTCCGCCTCAATTTCTCGCTCATCCGGCCGATCCGCAAGGGCACGGCCCTGATGTTCGTGCCGCTGGCCCGGCTGAAGGTGGAAGCCGCCTCTGGCGCGGCAGGCGCGATTTTGCGCACCGTACTGGTAGGGCAGCGTTCACCTCGCCCCGGCGCGGGATTGCAGCCTTTCCGGCTGGATCAGGGTCCGCGCATTTACCGAGAAGTCACACAAAGAATCTTTTGAACGATCCCCCCTCGACGGGCGAAAGGCAGGGGTTTAACCCTAGTCGTTCACGCGATGAGGAGCGCGCGAATGGAATCGCTGGTTTCGACCGACTGGCTCGCAGAGGAAATTGGATCCTGCGACCTGAGGATCGTCGACGCATCAAGTCACTTGCCCATCGCCGGGCGGGATGCCCGGGCCGAATACGAGGCCGGGCATATACCCGGTGCTGTGTTCATGGACCTGACCAATCTGGTCGACCCGGAAAGCCCGGTGCCTGCCGCGCTGCCCACGGCGGAGATGTTCGCCAGCCGCATGCAGAAGCTGGGGCTGGGCGATGGCAGCCGCATCGTGCTGTATGACGATAGCGACGTGAAGACATCGGGCCGGGCATGGTTCATGTTCAAGCTGTTCGGCGCGCAGAATGTCGCGATCCTGGACGGCGGCCTCGCCAAGTGGAAGGCGGAAGGGCGCCCGCTGGAAGGCGGCGTGCAGACATTGAAGACCCGGCATTTCACTGCCTGGCAGGAAGCCGGCAAGGTGCGCAGCAAGGCCGATATGCTCGCCAACCTCAGCAGCCATGCCGAACAGGTGGTCGATGCGCGCGATTCGGGCCGGTTTTCCGGCGAAATCCCCGATTTCCGCCCCGGCGTGCCCAGCGGGCACATTCCCGGATCGGTAAACCTGCCTTTCTACGAATTGTTCAATGCCGATGGCACCTTCAAGGACAAGGCGGGCCTGCGCGCCGCGTTCGAACAGGCGGGCGTCGATCTTTCCCAACCGGTCGCCACAACCTGCGGCGGCGGGGTGACGGCGGCGGTCCTGTGCTTTGCCCTGCACCTGCTGGGCAAGGACAAGGACGTATCGCTGTATGACGGCAGCTGGAGCGAATGGGCAGTCGATCCGGCCACTCCCAAGGAGACGGGCGCTGCGCTTCAGGATGTCTGAGATGCAGCATGTCTGATCGCGGCGACTCTGATCACAGCGACAAGGATCTGGCGCCTGCCACGATGCTGACGGGCGCCGGGCGCCGCAGGGAATGGACCGGCATTGCCGGCCACAAGGGCGGCGTTGTGAACCCGCCGGTGTGGCGGGGCAGCACTCACCTTTACGAAGATGCCGCCGATCTTGCGGCCGGGCGCCCCAATGAGGATGGGCATTTCTATTACGGCCGCCGCGGCGCGCCCACCCAATGGTCGCTGGCCGAAGCTCTGACCCAGATCGAGCCCGGCGCGGCCGGAACCGTGCTCTATCCCAGCGGCGTTGCCGCCATTGCGGGCGCGCTGCTGGCGGTGCTGCGCACGGGCGACGTTCTGCTGATGACGGACAATGCCTATCAGCCCAGCCGTGCCCTTTCCGAAGGGCTGCTGAGCCGCATGGGCGTGGAAACCCGCTGGTTCGATCCGCTGGATGTAGATGGATTCGCGGCTCAATTCTGCGAACGGACAAAGGCCATGCTGCTGGAAAGCCCCGGCAGCCTGACGATGGAAGTCTGCGACGTGCCCGCCCTTGCCGCCATCGCGCGGGACAAGGGCGCCGTCAGCCTGATCGACAATACCTGGGCCAGCCCGCTGGGCTTCCCGGCGCTGGAACGCGGCTGCGATATTTCCATCATGTCGCTGACCAAGCATGTCGGCGGCCATTCGGATGTGATGATGGGCAGCGTCAGCGCGGCCGAACCGCATTTCAGCCGTATCCGCCGCATGTCCCAGCAATTGGGGCAGGTCGTCTCGCCCGACGATGCGGCCCTTGCCCTGCGCGGCCTGCGCAGCCTTTCACTGCGGCTGGAACGGGAAAATTCCAGCGCGCTGCAGATCGCCCGCTGGCTCGCGGGCCGGGCGGAAGTCGCCCGCGTGCTTTGCCCCATGTTGCCCGGTGCGCCGGGGCACGATCTGTGGGCGCGCGATTTCACCGGTGGCTGCGGGCTGTTCAGCTTCGTGCTGAAAGGCGCCGACGATGCCGCTCGCGCCCGCTTTATCGACGCGCTGGAATTGTTCGGCATCGGCTATAGCTGGGGCGGGTTCGAGAGCCTTGTCATCCCCTTCGATCCGCAGGGCGCCCGCAGTGCCACGCACTGGCCGCCGCCGGGCAGCGATCCGGCGGACCGGCTGGGCATCCGCCTGTCCATCGGGCTTGAAGACCCGGCGGACCTGATCGCCGATCTGGCGCGCGGCTTTGCCGCCATGGGCCGGGCGGGATGAATGCCCTCGCCTTCCTCGCCGCCGCGAGTGCAGGCAAGGATGCCCCGCCCGGAGTAGCCGCGGCGGACGACATCAGGGACGCCGTTTCCGCCAAGGCCGGCGCAGTGGCCCAGTTTGTCGGCACGCTGGATTCGATTGCCCTGCAGATCGGCCACACAAGGATTTCCCTGTGGGACACACTGGTGGTGGTGATGGTCATCACTGCCGTGCTGTTTTTCGCATGGTTCGCCAGCAGGCTGGCGCGCTGGCTGCTGGGCAAGGCCACCCGGCTGGACCCGACGCAGAAACTGCTGACCGACAAGCTGCTGACCGTGGCCATCTGGGCGCTGTCGATCCTGGTCGGGATCGACATATTGGGCATAGACCTGACCGCGCTGGCCGTGTTTTCCGGCGCCTTCGGCCTGGCCATCGGCTTCGGCCTGCAGAAGACCTTCGGCAATCTGATCGCGGGGATCATCCTGCTGATGGACCGTTCGATCAAGCCGGGCGATGTGATCGCGGTGAGCGACATGTCCGGCCGCGAGAGCTTCGGCCAGATCCGCAAGATCGGCATCCGCGCCATTTCGGTCACCACGCGGGACATGAAGGAATACCTCATCCCGAACGAGAACCTGATGATCAATCAGGTGGAGAACTGGTCCTACAGTTCGCGCGATGTGCGGGTGAAGGCGCCCATCGGCGTGGCTTACGATACCGACATCGATCTGGCGCGAGACCTGATGATGCAGGCCGCCAAGGACGTGACGCGAGTGCTGCACGATCCCGCGCCGCGCGTTCTGCTGATGGATTTCGGCGAAAATTCGATCAATTTCGAAATCCGTTTCTGGATCACCGACCCGGAAGAGGGCATCAGCAGTGTCCGTTCCGAAGTCTATTGGCGGGTCTGGCGCCTGTTCCGCGAAAACGGCATCAAGATCCCCTTCCCCCAGCGCGACATCAATCTGCGCGGCAATGCCCAGTTCGATACGCTGATCGCCGCGCTGGAGCGGGATTCGCGCGGTGAAGACGGCGGCGAAGACAGCGGTGGCGGCGGGCCGGGACAGGCCGGCTAAAGCTCACCTACCCCCTGCCAAAACCATTCTCGCTGGCACTTGAGGGGTACCGGGGCCATGTGCGCCCCATGAAGAATGCCGCAACTCCCGCCACGGTCTATCTGGTCGGCGCCGGCCCGGGCGATCCGGACCTGCTGACCCTGCGCGCCGCGCGCCTGCTGATGCAGGCCAGGCTGGTGGTGCATGACGGGCTGGTCGATCCCTCGATCCTGGCGCTGGCCCGCCCCGATGCGCGGCTGATCTCGGTCGCCAAGAGCCGTTCGCGCCACACCATGCCGCAGGAAGAAATCAACGCCCTGCTGGTGCGCGAGGCACAGGCGGGTAACAGCGTGGTGCGCCTGAAGGGCGGCGATCCGTTCATTTTCGGCCGCGGCGGAGAAGAAGCCGATGCCTGCCATGCGGCGGGCGTTCCGGTGGAAGTCGTCCCCGGCATCAGCGCCGCCATCGGCGCGGCGGCGGCTGCACAGATTCCGCTGACCCATCGTGACAGTGCCAGCATCGTCAGCTTCGTGGCGGGCCAGTGCAAGGGCCTGACCGAGCAGGACTGGTCCGGCCTTGCCGGCAAGGGCCGCACTTTGGTGATCTACATGGGCGTCACCACGGCCCCGCAGATCGCGGAAAAGCTGATGGAAGACGGCGTGGCCCCGGATTGCCCGGTGGCCGTGATCGAAAATGCCGCGCGCCCCACCATGCGGGTGCTGCGCGCTTCGCTGGCAGGCCTGCCCGATCTGGTCAGCGGCGCAAAGGTGAAAAGCCCCGCCGTAATCGTGATCGGCGAGGTTGCATCTCAGAAATCAGGCCGTAACGACGCGGCCCTCAGGCAATTGGCGCTGGAGGCGCAGGGATGAAGATTCTTACCGGAAACGACCTCAAGAGCGGGGCCGTCGTGTGGTGGACCGGGCATGACTGGTCTATCCACGTCGAAGATGCAGTGGATGTGGGCGATCAGGCCGACGCCATCCTGCAGCGCGAGGAAGGGGCCCGGCGGGTCAATGCTTCCTACGCCATCGACGCGCAGCCCGACGGCGAACGCGGCGTGCGCCCTGCCCATATCAAGGACCGTATCCGCGCGCTCGGCCCCACCGTGCGCCCTGACCTGACCCTCAAACCCGCCGATCCCAACGCCGGCAACTGGGTGATCTGATGTACCGTTATGACCAATATGACCAGGCGATGGTCGATACCCGCGTCGCGGAATTCCGCGACCAGACCCGCCGCCGCCTCGAAGGCAAGCTGACCGAGGATCAGTTCAAGCCGCTGCGCCTGCAGAACGGCCTCTATCTGCAGCTGCATGCCTATATGCTGCGCGTGGCCGTGCCCTATGGCACGCTCAACGCCGCCCAGATGCATGTGCTGGCGAACATCGCGGACAAATATGACCGCGGCTATGGCCACTTCACCACGCGCCAGAACATCCAGTACAACTGGATCAAGCTGGAAGACGCGCCCGATATTCTGGCGGACCTTGCCGCCGTGGAAATGCACGCGATCCAGACCAGCGGGAACTGCATCCGCAACATCAGTTCGGACCAGTTCGCCGGCGCCGCCGCAGACGAGCTGATCGATCCGCGCCCCTATGCGGAACTGCTGCGCCAGTGGTCCAGCTTCCACCCGGAATTCCTGACCCTGCCGCGCAAGTTCAAGATCGCCGTGATCGCCAGCGAAACCGACCGCGCGGCAATGAAGCTGCACGATATCGGCATTCGCATCGTGAAGAATGCGGCGGGCGAGATCGGCGCGGCCTTCTATGTCGGCGGCGGCATGGGCCGCACGCCCATGATCGCGCCGCTGATCCGCGACTTCGTGCCGCTGGACCAGCTGATTACCTATTCGGAAGCCTGCCTGCGGGTCTACAACCGCTATGGCCGCCGCGACAACAAGTACAAGGCGCGCATCAAGATCCTCGTCCATGAACTGGGCAAGGAAGAATATACGCGTCAGGTGGAGGAAGAATTCGCCCACCTGCTGACACAGGGCATCGAACCCCCGATTGCCGAGCTGGAGCGGATCAAGGCCCACTTCACCGATCCGGCCTATGACACTGCCGCCGCTGACGATCTGGACCTTTCGGACCCGGATTTCGCCCTCTGGGTGGAACGTAACATCGTGGCCCACAAGCAGCCGGGCTACATCATCGCCAATATCAGCCTGAAGCCGGTTGGCGGCATTCCGGGCGATGCCTCAGCCGAACAGATTCACCTGATGGCCGATCTGGCGAAGGAATACAGCTTCGACGAACTGCGCGTGACCCACGCCCAGAACATCGTGCTGCCCCATGTCCGCAAGGCCGATCTCTACACGCTGTGGCAGAAGCTGGACGCCGCCGGCCTCGGCGCGGCCAATCTGGACACGGTGGAAGACATCATCGCCTGCCCCGGCCTCGATTATTGCAGCCTTGCCAATGCCCGCTCCATCCCGGTGGCGCAGAAGATTTCGCAGCGTTTCGCCGAAAACGGCAAGACGGCGGAACTGGGCGAGCTGAAGCTGAAGATCAGCGGCTGCATCAATGCCTGCGGCCACCACCATGCCGGCCACATCGGCATTCTGGGCGTCGACAAGAAGGGCACCGAAAACTACCAGCTGCTGCTCGGCGGCTGCGAGGGTGACGATACTTCGCTCGGCAAGATCACCGGCCCCGGCTTTGACGAGGACGGCATCGTGGACGCAGTGGAAAAGGCCACCGGCGTCTATCTGGCCGAACGCACCGAAGGGGAGCGTTTCCTCGATACCTACCGCCGCATCGGCATGGATAAGTTCAAGGAGGCGATCTATGCTTGATAGCCTGCGTTTCCGCGAAGACGAGGCAGTCACTGCCCCCGCCGTGACGGTCGACGCCTTTCTCGACCAGACCAATGCCGCCGCCGTCCGCATCGAACCGGGCGACGACGCGAAGAGCCTGCTGCCCTTCCTCGAACAGCTGCGACTGGTGGAAGTGAACTTCCCCAGCTTCGGCGACGGGCGCGGCTATTCCAGCGCGCGCATCCTGCGCGAGGCCGGCTATCAGGGCGAATTGCGCGCCGTGGGCGATGTGCTGGTGGACCAGCTTTCGCACATGCGCCGCTGCGGCTTTGACAGCTTCCTGCCCGAAAAGCCCTTCGATCCCGAAGATGCGCAGAACGCGCTCGACCGCTGGCCCGAAGTCTATCAGGCCACCGGCGATGGGCGCACGCCCATCTGGGCCAAGAGGCACCCTGTCGATGAACGGGGCTGAAGTGTCCTCCCGCCCGCGCGACCGGATCGATACGTCGGCCCGTTTCACGGAAGGCGATGCCATTCGCCTGAACCGGATGTTCCGCGGGCAGGAAACGCTTGAGATGCTCTCCAGCGTGCTGAAGGATCATCTGGCGGGCGACGTTGCCGTCGTTTCCAGCTTCGGCGCGGAAAGCGCGGTGCTGCTGCATCTGGTGGCGCAGGTGGACAAATCCATCCCGGTGCTGTTCCTCGATACGGACAAGCATTTCCCCGAAACCATCGCCTATCGCGATGAGCTGGTGGCCTTTCTCGGCCTGACCAATCTGGTCATCCTGAAGCCCGAGGCGGAGGAAATCGCCGCCAAGGACGAGGCGGGCCTGCGCTGGAGCTGGGACCCGGACGGCTGCTGCGAAATCCGCAAGGTGAAGCCGCTGGCGAAGGCCCTGGCGGGCTTCGATGCCTCGATCACCGGGCGCAAGGCCTTTCAGGCCAGCACCCGCGCGCAATTGCCGCGGTTCGAGATCGACAATTCGGACGAACAGGGCCGCCTGAAGATCAACCCGCTGATCGACTGGACGGCGGAAGATCTGGAAGCCTATTTCGAGGAATACGGCCTGCCGCGCCATCCGCTGGTGGCACAGGGCTATCCCTCCATCGGCTGCTCCCCCTGCACCCACAAGGTCGCGCCGGGCGAAGACCCTCGCTCGGGCCGCTGGAAGGGCTGGGACAAGACCGAATGCGGCATCCACAGCCCGAACAACCCCGACGCCTACCGCCTGCCACCGGAAGGCTTCGACCCCGCGCTGTAAGGATACAGGGCACGTTCCACACGTGCCCTGCCGGCGCCCCGCTCGCCATCCCTGCCCTTCGACAGGCTCTGGGTGGACCTCCCTGCGGTCGAACCGGGATCGCCGGCCTTTGCGCCTGCCTTCTTCCTGTTTCGTCATCCCCGCGCAGGCGGGGATCCAGCAGCAACCGTCGAACTGGTTTCCCGCCTGCGCGGGAATGACGAAGATCCGGTTCAGCCCCCTGCCCCCTTGGTCATCCCGGACTTGTTCCGGGATCCAGCTTCTTCTTCGCGCCAGAAAGCTGGACCCCGGAATGAATCCGGGGTGACACGTGAAGCGCGAGCGCATTTGGCAAATCAACTTGACATAACGAACCGTTTCGGTTATATGCCCCGCACCTTGCAGCAATAGCACGCTGCAAGCCTCCAATCCGGAGGGCGGCATGTCGACTGCCTTTCCTCCCTTGTTCGCTTTGAACAACGCGGCCGGTGCGGGTGTGTGTCTGCGGGGGCGTTACCCCCTGGCAAAGCCGCTTGCGCCAGATGCGGTTACCGGATGCGCGGATTTCACCGGCCGCCCCCGATCCTGCCCCCTCTTGCGGGCAGGCCATCCGGGGCGTGCACGCAGAACCGCCAGTGGCGCGGGATCATCACCCGCGAGAAAGGGATGCCCGGCTGCGAGCCCGCGGGCGCCTTTTCCGGCCGGTCACCGATCGGGTTGAGCCAGGTGCATGGTGGATGTGCCCGGCCCTTCGCTATCCTTCCGCCCGCCCCCTGCACGCGCCATTCCTGACGCCGTGCCGGCCGCGCGATTGGTTTGGTTGCGCTACACTGGCGGTAAGGTCCGGGTTTGCCGCCGGATGGGGTTTTGTGCCTGCGCCCCACCTACAACCCAAACCTTCGTCATCCCCGCGCAGGCGGGGATCCAGCAGCAACCGTCGAACTGGTTTCCCGCCTGCGCGGGAATGACGAATTAAGGGAAGCGCCCAATCACACTACACCCGCTCATCCTGAGCCTGTCGAAGGACACGCGGAACATGTGCCCAGCCGGCCCCGTCCAAGGACCAAGTCCAAACCTCAGCGCGTGTCCTTCGACAAGCTCAGGACGAACGGAAGTTGGAGTCGGAGGGCAATCGGGACATCCAGCCCCGACACCAGCCCTCAGCCTAAAGCCACTTGTTCTCGCGATACCATGTCGCCGTGGCCTTCAGCCCCTCGCGCGTATCGATGCGGGGCGTCCAGCGGCTCTTCGGCGGGGCCTTGCTCCTTGCGCAGACCCAGTCGGGGTGGCTCATGTAATTGACGCGGTCGATGGTCAGCTTGGCCTTGGCCCCACGGAACAGGGCATCCAGCGCGGCGGCGCGCAGCAGCATCGGTTTGGACAGGCCGGGCGTCAGCACCTTGCGCCCCACCGCCTCGCCAATGGCGCGGGCCATTTCCTTATGCGGCCAGCCGCCCTTGCGGCCATCGTCCGGCTCGAACACCTTGTAGGTCACATCCTCGCCCGAGGGGACCAGCGCGAACAGCAGGCTGGCGAGGTCCGCCACATGGATCATGGATGCCGCGCCGTCTTCCGGCACCGGCACTACGCCCCAGCGCGCGGCGCGGAACAGTTCGAACATGTCAGTATCGCGCGGGCCGTAGATCGCGGGCGGGCGCACGATGGTCCAGTCCAGCGCGGATGCCTTGACGATCTTTTCCGCCCGGCGCTTGGACTTGCCATAGGCCGAAAGGCCCGGCTCGCGCGCCGAGAGCGAGGATACCTGAATGAAGCGCGGCACGCCTGCCTTCAGCGTCGCTTCCACTACGGCCAGTGTGCCCGCCACATTGCCGATTTCGAACTGGACCGGATCGGGCGTGTTGACCACGCCTGCCACGTGAATGACGGCCTCTGTGCCCTTCACCAGCGCGGCGAGCGCCTTGGCACTGGCGAGATCGCCCTTCACCCATTCCACGCCCTTGCGGGGCTTCTGCGGCTTGCGCGTGAGGGCACGGACGGGAATGCCCAGTCGGGCCGCCTCGTCCAGCATTGCCTGTCCCACGAAACCGGTCGCGCCGGTGACGGCTATCGTCACAAGAGCACCAGCTGATCGCGATGGACGAGCGCGGAACGCGGGGAATAGCCGAGGATCGCGGCATGTTCTTCCGTGCGGGTGCCCTTCAGGCGATCGCATTCGGCGGAGGAATATTCCGCGAGGCCCTGCGCGATAGGCTTGCCCGCCGCATCCTGCACGATCACCGGATCGCCGCGTTCGAAGCTGCCATCCACCCCGGTCACACCGGTGGCGAGCAGACTGCCGCCCTTGGCCAGCGCCTTGGCACAACCGGCATCGACCGTGAGCGTACCCATCATCCGCATGCGCCCGCCCAGCCAGGCCTTGCGCGCGCCATCCTTGCGCAGGGGCAGGAACAGCGTGCCGGTGCCATTGCCCATGGCGCGGCCAATCGGCGACGCATGGGTGCCGTTGAGGATGGCGAGCGCAATGCCCGCCCGCTCCGCGATCTCGGCCGCCTGCAGCTTGGAAGTCATGCCCCCGGAGCCGAGGCCGGAGCCGGAGCGGTCGTCCGCCATGGCATAGATTTCTTCGGTCACCCCGCGCACCTGCGGCAGCATCTGCGCGCCGGGCTGGCTGGGATTGCGATCGTACAGCCCGTCCACGTCAGACAGCAGCAGCACGCCATTGGCATGGGCGGCCTGCGCCACGCGCGCGGCCAGCCGGTCATTATCGCCGAAGCGGATTTCTTCCGTGGCGACGGAATCGTTCTCGTTCACCACGGGCACCGCACCCGCCTTCAGCAGACGGCCCAAAGTGGCGGCGGCGTTGAGATAGCGGCGGCGATCTTCCAGATCGTCCAGCGTCAGCAGCAGCTGCGCGGCAGTAAGGCCGTGGCCTGCCAGCAGGTCCGACCAGATGCCCGCAAGGCCGATCTGGCCCACGGCGGCAGCAGCCTGCGCATCGGCCAGATTGCCGCGACCGCCCTTTTCCAGCTTCAATCGCGCGGCGCCCAGCGCGATGGCGCCGGAACTGACCACCACCACCTGCTGCCCACGTGCATGGGCGGCGGCGATTTCCTCCACCAGCGAGGCGAGCCATTCACGGCGCGGCTGCCCATCCGGCCCGACAAGCAGGGCGGAGCCGACCTTGATCACAAGGCGGGGGCAAAGGGCCGCATCGGCCAGATCAGTAAGATGCGCAATCGTCATGGCGGGCGGGCCTTAGCCGTTGCGCGATAGCTTTGGAAGCACCGTCAAAGCGGGGACCAGGGCTTCTCGTCGTGTGCTTCTTCCACTTCGCCGTCAGGACGTTCCGTGATCGTCTTGGCCGGAAGATAGCTCAGCACCGCATCGAGCAGCGCCTCCATCCCCTCGCCCGTGGCGCCGGAGATGGGGAACACTTCGTCGGCACCTGCCGCCTTGAGTTCCTTCGCATAATCGGCGGCCAGTTCGCGGCCGGAAATGTCGATCTTGTTCAGGGCCACCAGGCGCGGCTTGCCTTCCAGCCCGCCGCCATAGGCTTCCAGCTCGTCCTCAACGATCCGCATGGCCTCCACCGGGTCAACCCCGCCAATGTCGATCAGATGGACCAGCACGCGGCAGCGTTCGATATGGCCCAGGAAGCGATCGCCGATGCCCGCGCCATCCGCCGCGCCTTCGATCAGGCCGGGAATGTCCGCCAGCACGAATTCGCGGTTGCGGTGCCGCACCACGCCCAGCTTGGGCACCAGCGTGGTGAAGGCATATTCGCCCACCTTGGACTGGGCATTGGAGACGGCATTGAGGAAGGTGGACTTGCCGGCGTTGGGCAGGCCGACCAGGCCGACATCGGCCAGCAGCTTCAGCCGCAGCCACACATACATTTCCTGCGCGGGCATACCGGGCTGGTGCTGGCGCGGGGCGCGATTGGTGCTGGTCTTGTAGCTGGCATTGCCCCGGCCGCCGATGCCGCCTTCCAGCAGGGTGACCCGCTGGCCGACTTCGGTGAGATCGGCCAGGACAGTCTCACCATCCTCGTCGGAGATAATCTGCGTGCCCACCGGAACCGGAATCACCAGATCGGGCGCAGCGGCACCGGTGCGATCCTTGCCCATGCCATGCGCGCCGCGCGAAGCCTTGAAGTGCTGGGCATAGCGGAAGTCGATCAGCGTGTTGAGGCCGGCCACGGCTTCGAACACGATGTCACCGCCCTTGCCGCCATTGCCGCCGTCAGGGCCGCCATATTCGACGTATTTCTCCCGCCGGAAGCTGACCGCGCCGGGGCCGCCCGCACCGGAGCGGAGATAGATCTTGGCCTGGTCAAGGAAATGCATGTCTGTTCGCCTCAAGCGCCGACGGGGCCATCTGGCCCCTGGCCGTCCGGCCACGCTTTCGCCTTCTAGCCGACAGGATTACTCAAAGCCACCTTGCTTACCCAAGGCGGCGGATCGGAAGCTGAGATGGAGCAGTTCTCAGCACACTGGTGGAGCCGAGGGGGATCGAACCCCTGACCTCGTCATTGCGAACGACGCGCTCTCCCAGCTGAGCTACGGCCCCGTTCCAGTGCGATCGCGGAGCCAAATGGCCCGCGGAAGCGGCCTCTTAGCGAAGAGGCCACCTGCTTGAAAGAACAAATTTGAGTCTGGACACCGCCCGGCCGGCGTTTGGCTCAGGGCGTCTGCTGCACCACCGGCTGCGAAGGATAGACCGCAGGCGCACCCGGAGCAGGGGCCGAAGCCGGCGCCTCGCCAGGAATGGCCGCATAGCTGGTCTGCGCGGACGGCAGCGCGTAATCCTGCGCGGCGGGCAATTCCGAGCCGGCCTGCACGCCCTGAACCGTCGTTGGCGGTCCGTAATCCGCCCTCAGATAGGCCGGGCCACCCGCGCCGTCGCCATAAAGGGCGCCATATTTGCTGTCCCAGTCAGCCACGGCGATTCGATATTTCTCCATGTCCTGATAGAACTGCTCGAACGCGGCCTCGAGCTTCGGCAGGCCTGCAAGGGCGAAGGAATCCACATCGGCCGGCGGCGTCAGCAACGCCTCTTCGCTCACCTTCAGCGCCGCATCGCAGAAATACTGGCGGGCAGGCGGCAGCGCGAAGTAATTATAGACCTGCGTCATATAGGCTTCACGCGCCCGGGTAGCCTTGGTGCCTGCGCCGAATTCCTTGCGATACTGCTTGTCGAGATCGGCGTTCACCTTGCTCAGCCGCTTGGCATGCTTGGTCAGCATCGCCTTGTAGCCATCGAGGATCGGCTGGTACTGCGGATCGATGCAGTTGAGCGCAGCCACATTCCAGGCAGAGCGGAAGTTCCACACCGTTTCCAGCGGATCGAGATGGGCGTTCACCGTCTGGCGCACACCGTCTACGCCCAAGGCCGGGATCAGCATGTCGGCAGTGGCCCCGCCCGGGGGAATGGGGCGCATCGGCACGGGTTCGGGTTCGGGAACGATCACGATCGCCACCGGCGGCGGGGGAGCAGGCTGAGGCGGCGGCGTTGACCCGCCGCAGGCCGAAAGCGTGACAAGACTGGCGACGGCCGCGAAGACTGACAGCTTGCGTAAAGAGATCTGCACGTTCCTGCTCATTAGATTTAGGGCCCCTCCCCCCTGAACTCCCGGATATTGAACCCGGTGGAATTGGCGGCGCCTTATATGCCGCGGGAGCTTTCGCCCCGATGAAGCGCCTTCCTAACGTGCCTAACCAATAATGAAAATGCCCGGGATGCCACGTGGCACCCCGGGCACGATATTCTGCGGCTCCAGCCGGATCAGTTGCGGTTATTACCCATGATCCGCAGCAGGAACAGGAACATGTTGATGAAGTCGAGGTAGAGGTTCAGCGCCCCCAGCACGACTGCCTTGCCGGCCCATTCGGTGCCGGCGACATGGGCATATTGTTCCTTCAGCTTCTGCGTATCGTAGGCGGTAAGGCCCGCGAAGATCAGCACACCCAGATAGGTGATCGCCCAATAGAGGCCCGGCGACTGCAGGAAGATGTTGATCAGGCTGGCGATGATCAGGCCGATCACGCCCATAATCAGGAAGCTGCCCATGGCGGACAGATTCTTCTGCGTCGTGTAGCCATAGAGGCTGAGGCCCGCGAAGGCGCCGGCGGTAGCGAAGAAGGTCGCCGCGATCGAAGCCCCCGTATAGACGAGGAAGATCGTGGAAAGCGACAGGCCCATCAGCGCCGCATAGCCCCAGAACAACGCCTGAAGCGTGGTGGTGCTGAAGCGGTTCGCGCCGAAGCTCATCGCGAAGACGATGGCCAGCGGGGCCAGCATGATCACGAAGCCAAGGCCGCTCGACATCACCGAGAGGGCCAGGCCCGAACGGGCGAACAGCATCGCGATGATGCCGGTCAGCAGCACGCCCGATGCCATGTAATTGTAGATCGACAGCATGTGCTTGCGCAGGCCGGCGTCAAAGGTCGTGCGGCCGGCAAGGTCGCCGCCAAAGCCGGTAGACGCGCCGAATCCCTGCTGCGAGCGGCGGGGTTCGTTCCAATCTGCCATTTTCGTTTCCTAACTCCAGTGCCGGCCGCCCAAAGCGGGGCCGGTCAACACCGAATATCGATGTTCACGAGACCGATTTCAAGGAAAACCGGATTGGATTAGTCTGATTCCGTTAACTTTGGGAAGCAGCTCTTGCTTCGGCCGCCATCTGGATCGAACGGTCGCGCGCTCCGCGCAATGTCGCCTCCATCAGATCGGCGAGGGCATTGCCCTTGTCGAGTATGTCCAGCCCCACTTGCGTAACCCCGCCCGGGCTTGCCACGCGGCGGGCCAGTTCACCTGGCGAATGCTCCGACGCGGCAGCAAGAGCGGAAGCGCCCTCCACAGTTGCCAGCGCAAGGCGCTGCGCCTGTTCGGCAGGCAGGCCGAGATTGGCCGCGCCCTGCGCCAGCGCATCGATGAAGCGATAGACGAAGGCGGGGCCGGATCCGGCCAGCGCCGTAACGAGGTCCATCAACCCTTCTTCCGTCAGCCATTCGGCAGTGCCCAGCGGCGCCATCAGCGCGTCGATCCTGGCCGTGGAAGCATCGTCCAGCCCCGCCCCGACGAGCGCCACCGGCGACTTGCCCAATGCGGCGGCAAGGTTGGGCATCACCCGCACCTGTGCGGCGGAATTCGGGAAGGCTGCGGCCAAAGTCGCCAGCTGGACGCCCGCCAGCACGGAAAGCAGCACAGTGCCCTGCCCGACCAGTGGCGCAACCTGCGGAGCCACCTCGGCCAGCTTCTGGGGCTTCACGCCCAGCATCACTGCGTCGAATTGTCCGACATCCGGCAGGCTGCGCAATTGCGTTACGCCTTCGGGCAGGTCACGCGGGCTGGGATTGACTACGGTGAAGACCGATGGGGCAATGCCGCCTGCGATCCAGCCCTTCAGCATGGCGCCGGTCATATTGCCGCAGCCGACGAGGAGAATGGAAGTGAAGCTGTTCATGGCATGCCGACTGACTTAGTGCGGCAACAGCGTCAAGCCTCTCCGGCTGCGTCCACCAATGCGCTGGCCAAGGCGTCGGCCGGATTCTTGTCGCCCCACAGCACGAACTGGAAGGCGGGATAGAAGCGGTCGCACTCGGCCACCGCGCTTTCCACCGCGAACTGCGCCTGGCCGAGGCTCAGCAGGCCATCGTCGCCCAGCATCAGCCCATGGCGATAGAGCAGCACCCCGCCGTTAGACCAGATATCGAAATGGCCGAGCCAGAGCTGTTCATTGACCAGCGCAAGCAGTTCGAAGGTCGCCCGGCGCTTGGCATCGGGCACGCGGATGTCGGGCAGGCATAGCAGTTGCAGCACCCGGTCTTCCGAACGCCAGATGCCGCGCACCTGATAGCGCGTCCAGCTCCCCTGTATCTCGCCGGAAATCTCGTCATCGCTGACGAACTCGCAAGGCCAGCCCCGCGCGTCGAACAGCTGGGCGAGCATGTCGACCGGGGCCGCGTCGTCGCGGTCGATGTCCTCTTCGCTTGTCCTCATCGCATAGCTTCCCACGGTTCTCGCAACCCTTCGATAACCAATGCGTTGGGCAGTGGCACTGCTGCAATCCGCCCCTATGGCGGCGCTGGGCAAAACTCGATAACCCTGTTTACAAGCTGTGCAAAAATGGCACCGACTGCGGTTGCAGCGTCACAAGCGGGTCAGGAAACCGGTTCGACTTCCTCACCGGCAGAGCTGGTGAACACGAAGCAGTCGATCCCTTCGGCCTTGAGTTTGGCGATGAAGGCATTGGCTTCCTTCGCACTGCCGAACGGCCCGGTCAGCAGGCGGTTGGTCCGGCCCCATTGCGCGACATAGCCCTTGCGGCTGCCGAACAGCTTGGACTGTTCCTTCTGCAACTTGCGCCAGGTGAAGGCGATGGCCGAGCGGTTCTGGCCCGTACCCACCTGAACCCAGACGCGGCTGGGATTGGCGGCCTTCTTCTTGGCTTCGGCCTTCTTCTCAGCCTCTATCTTCTTGCGCTCTGCCTCGGCCTTCTTGTCAGCTTCGGCCTTTGCCTTTTCAGCCTCGGCCTTCTTGTCCGGCTCGCGCTTGATGGCAATCCGCGTGATGTCCACGGCCCCGGCCGCAGGCGCAACCTTGGTCGGCAGCGTAGCGAATTCCGCAAAGGCATCGGCCAGACTGGCGGGCGCGGGCGGCGGCGTTTCGGCCGGCCGTGCAGGCGGAAGCGCGAACTGGGCAGGCGTTGGGGCCGGAGTTGGCGCCGGAGCGGGAACTGGCGCGGATGTCTGAACCGGGGCCGGCGTCGGAGTCCTGACAGGCGCCGGAACCGGATCGGCCTTGGCCAGCGTTGCGGCGGGCTTCGCCTGCTCGGCCGGTTTGCTCTTGGACGAAGACTTCGCATCCGCTGGCCTGGCGGCAGGCTTATCGGACTTTGCAAGCGTCACCACGGTGCCAGCTGGCGGCGCGGCGGGTTTGGCCTTGCCATCTCCCAGCGGCGCGCCGGTAGGAGTCAGCCGGGCATCGACCGCGGCAGCCACCTGCGGCAGCCTGGCCTGAGCGGCATATTGCGCGATCTGCGGATCGTCCTTCCCGATCGCATCGGCGTCAGGGAAATTGCCGAAATTGCCTGCCGACACCTGTTGCGCCCGGGTCAGCTTCGGCATGAAGCGCAGATAGGGCGCAATCCGTCCCGAGAGCGAGGCGGGCATCACTGCCTCCGCAATCGCCACTGCCTCATCCGTCTTGCCCAATGCGGCAAGCGCAAAGGCCCGCGTGCGATAGGCCGCGAGATCCTGCCGCTTGAGCAGCGGCAGCAAGGTCGCCTCCGACCCGGCCTGATCCCCGGAAATCGCCTGGCTAAGCGCAAGCTGGCGCGTGATTTCCTGAGATTTTTCGTCCGACAGGCCGCTTTCCGCCAAGGCTGCGCGATAGAATTGCTGCGCCCGCAGATTGTCGCCCACCATATCATAGGCAAGGCCGCGCTGGGCTGCATGAACGCCAAGTCTGACGCCCTGCTTCTCCGCCTCGTCAAACAGGGCCAGCGCCTCGATGGGCCGCTTGCGCGCGACCTGCGCCGCACCGAGGCCCGCTTTCGCCTCCGCCGCCGTTTCAGGCAGATTCTCCGCGCGGGAAAAGAAACCCACGGCAGCAGTGACATCGTTCAGATCGAGCGAGGCCCAGCCAGCATCGAGCATCGCCCTGCCGTCGAGCGCATTGGCCGACAAACGCATGAGCGCATCACTCAGATCGCTTGCCGATTTCGGCGGCAGCGGCTGCACCACTTCGCGGGAAGGGCCTCCGGTGGAGGACTGGGAAAAGGCCGGAACAGCCAGCACGGCAAGTGCCGCGACAATCGCAGTTCCCGCCATGGCCCTCTGGCCCTTTGCACTCTGCTTGGTGGAAATCACTGCACCCGAACCCGTTATCGCCCCAACCTTCGCCATTACCGGCTCGGGCCTGAGCTGCCCGAGCCTGGCTGAACGGGGGACGAATGCCCCCCGCCCCTGCGATCACTGGTTGTTCTGGCGCCCCAGAAAGCGCGGAATGCTGAGCGAGGAACCCGATGGATCGTCGTCATCGTCATCCACGGCATCCTTCGCAGCGCCGCGCGACAAATTGGCCATACGCTCGAACAGGGTCGAGCCGCCACCGGCAGCCCCGCCACCTGCAGCGGGCGCGGCCGGAGCAGCTGCGGAAGCGGCAGCCGCCGCTTCGCCGCCCAGAATGCCACGGCGGCGACCACCGCCAAGCTGGGCCTGCACCGGCGGTTCGTCCTGAGCGGCGAGGCGGCTGGCGTCGAGCAGCAGTTCGTCTTCATTGCCATTGCCGCCATCGGGCGCTTCCAGCGTCAGCTCAAGCTCGCTGCCGCCCATGCCGGTCTGCTGGGAAGCCGCGGGATTGAGCCAGTCATCGGCCATCCCGTCATCTTCCTCTTCCTCCAGCGTCAATTCGCCGGTCTGGATCTCGTCGCCACTCAGCGAGGCATAGCTGCCACCGCTCGTATCGTCATACTCGTCTTCCTCGTCATAGGACGGGGTCGGCTCATAGGCCTGCGGCATGGCGGGCGCTGCCATCGGCGGCGCTGAAGGCGCGGCAAAGCCAGGCGCGGCTTGCGGCTGCAGTGCAGCGGCATCCACGGCACGCTCGTCTTCGGTCGGCACGGGCAGCACAGGGCGCTTCGGCCCGCGCGGCGCCGAGAAGTCCAGCGGACGCGAAGCCTGCACGGCCTGCTCCACCGTCTGCTCGATACCGGTGGCGACCACCGAAACGCGAATCTTGCCCTGAAGGTCCGGATTGAAGGCCGAACCCCAGATGATGTTCGCATCGGGATCGACCAGTTCGCGAATGTGGTTCGCGGCTTCGTCCACCTCCAGCAGCTTCATGTCTTCGCCGCCGATGATGGAGATGATGACACCCTTGGCGCCCTGCATGCTCACGCCGTCCAGCAGCGGGTTGGCAATGGCGCGCTCGGCTGCTTCCAGAGCGCGGTTTTCGCCCTCGGCCTCGCCGGTGCCCATCATCGCCTTGCCCATCTCGCCCATCACCGAACGCACGTCGGCAAAGTCGAGATTGATGAGGCCCGGCATCACCATCAGGTCAGTGATGGAACGCACGCCCTGCTGCAGCACTTCGTCGGCCAGCGCGAAGGCTTCCTTGAAGGTGGTTTCCGCCTTGGCCACCAGGAACAGGTTCTGGTTGGGGATGACGATCAGCGTATCGACGTGCTTCTGCAGTTCCTCGATGCCCGCATCGGCGGAACGCATGCGCCGCGTGCCTTCGAACAGGAACGGCTTGGTCACCACGCCTACGGTCAGCACGCCCTTGCGCCGGGCAGCCTCCGCAATGACGGGAGCCGCGCCCGTGCCGGTGCCGCCGCCCATGCCGGCCGCGATGAAGACCATGTTCACGCCGTCGAGCGCGCGCTCCAGCTCTTCCACGGTTTCTTCCGCGGCAGCCCTGCCCACTTCCGGGCGCGAACCCGCGCCAAGACCCTGGGTAATGTCAGGCCCAAGCTGGATGCGATGTTCGGCGATGGAATTGTTCAGCGCCTGCGCGTCTGTATTCGCGACGATGAAGTCCACACCCTCGATCTCGGAAGAGATCATGTTGGCGATGGCGTTGCCACCCGCGCCGCCCACACCGATCACGGTAATGCGGGGGCGCAGTTCCTCAACCGAAGGCGGGCCGATATTAATGCTCATTGAAGCTCTCCAAGAGGGCGCACTGCAAGGCGATGCTCATTGTTGCACTTGTGCCATAAAGGGAATCGCTGGTGCAAAGCGTAACAGCCCTTATCCACAGTCTGACAAGCGCGTTTCAAACCGCATTCATCCCGTCAGAAATACTGTTTCAGGGCCTGGAACACACGCTGGGCGAGCGCGAAACCGCTCAGCCGGGTGGTATCCTGATAGCCGGGACGAATGGAGCGGACGTCCACCGGATCGGCCGCGGCATAGAGGATCAGGCCGGCAAGTGTCGAAAAGCCGGGCACGCCATGCGCCTCCGGCAGGCCCTTCAACGCGGGCGGGCGTCCGATACGCACCGGCCGGGCGAGTGCCCCTTGCGCGAAATCCGCGATGCCGGCCAGTTCCGCCCCGCCGCCGGTCAGCACCACCTGTCCGTTCTGGCCGGGGAAGCCAAGGCTCTTGAGTGCCTTTGAAATCTCGCTGATCAGCTTGTCGAGCTGGCCGGTGATGACGGAGATCAGCTCTGCGCGCGGCACACGGTTCTTGTCGTCCGCATGGCGGGCAATTGGGCCGACCTGTTCTTCCCCCGGCCCGTTAACCGGGATCATCTCGCGATGGTCGGTCGGCGAGGCGATGGCCGAGCCGGAAACGCATTTGAGCCGTTCGGCCTGAAAGCGGCGAATGCCGAAATGGGATGCAATGGCATCGGTGATGTCGGCCGAACCCATCTGGATCGGCAGCATCCCCAGCAGCATTCCCCCGGCATAGACCGAGACATTGGTGACTTCCGCGCCCAGTTCGATCAGCGCCACGCCCAGTTCGCGTTCTTCCTGGCTGAGGCAGGCATAGCCAGCCGCGACAGGTGAGGCGATCACCGATTCCACATCGAGATGCGCGTTCTGAACCGCTTCAGTGATGTTGCGCACCGGCGCGCCATCGGCACACATCACGTGAATATCCACGCCAAGCCGCTCTGCATGCAGGCCCTTGGGGTTGGACACGCCATGCGCGCCATCCAGCGTGTAATGCGCTGGCTGGGCGTGGAGCACGGTGCGGCCATCGGGCTGCAACCCGTCCCGCGCGGCAACGAGGAGGTGTTCGATATCCTCTTCTTCGATCCGGCGGCCGCCAATATCGATTTCCACCTGTGCGATCTTGCTGGAAAGTCCGGCGCCCGAACACCCGATCCACACGCTGGATACGCTGGTGCCGGCCAGCTTCTCCGCCCGCTCTATCGCATCGCGCACGGCATAGGTCGCGGCCTGCATGTCGGTGACATAGCCGCGCTTGATCCCCTGCGCCGCACGGTGACCCGATCCCAGCACGATCATCTCGCCCGTTTCGCTCACCCCCGCGATCATCGCGGAAATGCGAAACGAGCCGATATTGATCGCCCCGAAAACCTTTGTGATGCGCGGCGTGGATGCCATTACTCGGGCACCTCCGCATTCTCGCTCATCTCATCCGTACCCGACGCTGTAGGCGCGGCAGTACCGGAATCGAGCTGCTGCTGCGTGCGGCCGGGAATGCGCATGTAGATCCGTTCCGGCGCGCGCATGTCGAATGTGGCGACCTTGCCGCCCAGCAGGCGGTTCACCCCGTCGAGCCGGGCGAAGGACACCAGCGCGCTGGCCGATTCCCGCTCGCCCTGCGGCAGGGCAAGCACCTGCCCCGTCTTGAAGGTGAGGTTCCAGCGACGATTGCCGACCCATTCGGCACCCGCCACCTGCGGTTCCAGCGCCGGGGCGGCATCCAGCAATGTGCCGAGTGCGGCAACCTGGCGGCCAGCGCCCGGCCCTTCGATAATCAGTTGCCCACGCGCGGCAGCGGTGGAAACCGGCTCAAGCTCGTGGCCGGTATCGTCGATCAGCACCAGCTTGTCGGCCTTCTTCAGCACGGCATGGGGCGTGCGCTCGACAATGTCGATCACCAGCGAATCCGGCAGGCGGCGCGAAACGCGCGCGTCCTTGACCCAGCTGAGGCCCAGCAACTGGACGCGCACCGCATCCAGATCGACCAGCGGCATCGCCCGGTCCCGCTCGCCCAATACGCGCTCATAGACCTTGAGTTCATTCATGCGCTGTACGCCGCGCACTTCCACCCGGTTCACTTCGAAGCCCGCATCGCCCGCCACTGTGGCGATCTGCTGGCTGGCAAGCGCGGGCAGGCCCGCAAGGCTGGCGACGATCCAGGCAAGCGCCACTGCCCCGCCCAGGATCAGGGCAAGGAAAACGCGCTGCAGCTGTTCTTCGGTGAAGGGCAGCCAGCGCACCAGCGCATCGGCCACTGCCCCGGTGGAGGAACGGGCCTGCTTAACCTTCTGCGCGGTGCCCCGGGCCGCCGCCGCGCGGCGCACCCCCTGAGCCTTGCGCTTGATCGTCTGCGCCACCTACGCCCCCTTTCCCCCGCGCGATGCTTCTGCACGCTCCAGCGCGTCGGCAATGATCGCCTCGACAAGGTCCCCATAGTCCATGCCGCAATATTTCGCCTGCTCGGGCACAAGGCTCAGCGGCGTCATCCCCGGCTGGGTATTCACTTCCAGCAGGAACAGCCCGGCCTGCCCCTGTTCGTCATCCCAGCGGAAGTCCGAACGGCTGGTGCCATGGCAGCCCAGCGCCTTGTGCGCCTTGAGCGCATAGGCCTTGCACAGTTCCATGATCTCCAGCGGGATATTCGCCGGGCAGATATGGTCCGTCATCCCGTCGGTATATTTCGCCTCGAAATCGTAGAAGCCGCCCTTGGGCACCAGTTCGGTAACGGTCAGCGCCTTGCCGTTCACCACTGCGCAGGTCAGTTCGCGGCCCTTGATATAGGGCTCGGCCAGAAGCTGGGCGAATTCCTGCCACGGGCCGGTTGCATCGCGGCGGATCGGATCGCCGTAATTGCATTCCTGGGTGACAATCGCCACGCCCACCGACGAGCCTTCGTTCACCGGCTTGAGCACATAGGGGCGCGGCAGCGGATCGCGCTGATAGAGTTCTTCCGACTGCACGATGCGCCCGCCCGGCATGGGGATGCCATGGGGGACGAGGACGAGCTTGGTCAGTTCCTTGTCGATGGCGATCACGGAAGTGGCGAGGCCGGAGTGGGTATAGGGAATGCCCATCAGGTCCATCATGCCCTGCACCGTGCCGTCTTCACCGGGCACGCCGTGCAGTGCGTTGAACACCACATCCGGCGCGGCCTCGGCCAGCTTTGCGGCCACGCTGCGATCCATGTCGATCCGCGTCACCTTGTGGCCGCGCGCTTCCAGCGCATCGGCCACGCCATTGCCCGACGTGAGCGAGACCGGCCGTTCATTGGCCCAGCCGCCCATCAGCACTGCGATATGGAGCTTGGGGAGTTCAGACACGGTAGCCTCCTCCGCGTTGCGTTGTGCGCTCCTGCGAAAGCAGGAGCCTAGCGGAACGAGGCGAGGCGACACTATGGGCTCCTGCTTTCGCAGGAGCGCACCAAGGGAGAAGCATCGCCAGCATCAAGGCCTCCCCACGCGCTGGATTTCCCATTCCAGATCCACGCCCTGGCTCTGGGAAACACGGCGGCGCACTTCCTCGCCCAGCCCTTCGATGTCGGTGCTGGTGGCGCTGCCGGTGTTGATCAGGAAATTGGTATGTTTTTCGCTCACTTGCGCGCCGCCCATGGTCAGGCCCCGGCAACCGGCGGCATCGACCAGCCGCCATGCCTTGTCACCTTCGGGGTTCTTGAAAGTCGATCCGCCCGTCTTGGAGCGGAGCGGCTGCGATTCCTCGCGCGCGGCGGCGATGCGGTCCATTTCCGCGCCGATTGCCGCCGGATCGCCCGGCTGCCCGGCAAACCGCGCCGAAACCACGATTGCGCCATCCGGCAGGGCGGAATGGCGATAGGAATATTGCAGTTCATCGGGCGCAAGCGTGACGAAGCTGCCATCGGGCAGGATCACATCGCAATCCACCAGAATATCGGCCACTTCGCGGCCATAGGCGCCGCCATTCATCCGCACGAAGCCGCCGACCGTGCCGGGAATGCCGCGCAGGAATTCCAGCCCGGCAATGCCCGCATCGCGCGCAGTGGAAGCCACCAGAATACCGCTCGCCCCGCCGCCGCAGCGCAGGGTGGTTGCATCCACCTGCTCCACTTTCGCGAAAGGCTTGCCCAGCCGGATCACTACGCCCGGCACTCCGCCATCGCGTACAATCAAATTGGAACCCAGGCCCAGCGCCATCACCGGCACCTGCCCGCCAAGCTGGCACAGGAACGAGGTAAGATCTTCCACATCGGCCGGTTCGAACAGCCAGTCCGCCGCGCCGCCCGCCTTGAACCACACCAGCGGGGCCAGCGGCGCGTTATGTGTCAGCTTGCCACGCACGTTCTTGACCGGAAGATGCGCCGAAACCATCACCTCGTCGATTTCGGAATAGGGCGCGCTCATCATTTGGCAGCACCCTTCTTCGCTTCGATCGCAGGGGCCAGCCCGGCCGCCCAGCGGGTAATGTCACCCGCGCCGAGGCACACGACGATATCGCCCGGCTCGACGATATCGGCCAGCACGCTTGCCAGTTCATCCGCGCCGGAAACCTCGGCGGCGGAACGGTGCCCGCGTGCCTTGATCCCGCTCACCAGAACCTTGCTGTCCACGCCTTCGATGGGGCTTTCGCCCGCCGGATAGACCGGCGCGGCAAAGACCATGTCGGCATCGTTGAAGCAGGTCTGGAATTCTTCCATCAGGTCGCGCAGGCGGGTGAAGCGGTGCGGCTGGACCACAGCGATCACGCGGTTCTGCGTCGCCTCGCGCGCGGCGGACAGCACGGCTTTGATTTCCACCGGATGGTGCGCATAATCGTCGATGATCGTGGTGCCGCCCGTCTCGCCCACCTTGGTGAAGCGGCGGCGCACACCGCCGAACTTGGCGAAACCATTGCGGATCACATCGTCCGGGCAGCCCATTTCCACGGCCACGGCAATCGCCGCGAGCGCGTTCTGCACGTTGTGGCGGCCCGGCATGGGCAGCTTCACGCCTTCGATCCGGCGATCTTCCTGCCCGCGCTGGCGGATCACTGCATCGAACACATTGCCGCCGCCTTCGGGGCGAACATTCACGCCGCACACATCGGCCTGCAGCGAGAAGCCATAAGTCACCACGCGCCTGTCGCGCACGAGACCGACCACGGACTGAACTTCGGGATGATCGATGCACAGAACCGCGGCGCCATAGAACGGCACGTTCTCGATGAACTCGACGAAGGCCTTCTTCACCGCATCGAACGAGCCGTAATGGTCGAGATGTTCCGGATCGATATTGGTGACGACGGCAATCGTACCGTCGAGCCGCAGGAAGGAACCGTCGCTTTCGTCGGCTTCCACCACCATCCAGTCGCTGTCGCCAAGGCGCGCGTTGGAGCCATAGCTTTCGATGATGCCGCCATTGATCACGGTGGGATCAACCCCGCCCGCATCGAGCAGAGTGGCGATCATGCTGGTGGTGGTCGTCTTGCCATGCGTGCCGGCCACGGCGACCGTGTTCTTCAGCCGCATAAGCTCGGCCAGCATTTCCGCGCGGCGGACCACGGGAATGCGATGTTCCAGCGCGGCGGCCACTTCCGGATTGGTGCGGCGCACGGCAGTGGACGTCACCACCACGGCGGCATCGCCAAGGTTTTCCGCCGCATGGCCGATCATTACCTTGATCCCGCGCGCGCGCAGCCGTTCCACCGAAGGCCCTTCGGCAATGTCCGAACCCTGAACTGCGTAGCCCAGGTTCTTCATCACTTCGGCAATGCCGGACATGCCGATGCCGCCGATGCCGACGAAGTGGATCGTCCCGATATCGGTGCCCACCCCCTTCATTGTGCAGTCTCCCGTGCGAGAGCCTCGCGGCCATTGGCCTGCACTTCCCCGCCATTCACGCGGATCACGTCCATCAGCGGCGCACCGCCGAAGCTTTCGACCAGATCGGCAAGATCCCTTGCCGCATTGGGGCGGCCGCAATTCCATGCGGCATGGGCTGCGTTGGCCAGCCCCTTCGGATTTTCGGCGAGCGCCAGGATCTGACGGCAAATATCCTTGGCCAGCTTCTGCAACACGTCGGACTGTTCCTTGCGCAACTGATTGCCTTCTTCGCCCATGCCCGACGTATCCTTGACCGTGGAACCGGGCTGGCGGATCATGCGAGCACCCCCCGCTTTCACCATTTCGCGGGTATTGGCGGCCTGATGGTCATCCGTGGCAATTGGCAGCGGGATCAGGATCGCGGGGCGCCCTACGGCTGTCAGTTCTGCAATCGTAGATGCCCCTGCCCGCCCGATGAACAGATGGGCATCGGCCAGGCGAATATGCATGTCTTCGAAATAGGTGCCCAATTCCGCCGGAATGCCATGGCCCGCGTAACGCTGGCGCACAGCCTCGATGTCTTCGGGACGGCATTGCTGCGTCACTTGAAGTCGCGCGCGCAAGGCAGGCGGGAGCATCGCGAGACCATCGGGCACAACATCCGACAAGATACGCGCACCCTGACTTCCGCCAGTGACGAGCACCCGCAGCAATCCGTCTTCCGTCAGCGCCGGGAAAGGTTCGTCACGCAAAACCAGAACTTCGGCGCGCACCGGATTGCCGACGAGATGCGCCTTGCCCTCGTATTTTTCCTTCAGTCGCTCGACATGAGGATAGGCCGTGGCAATCGCATCCACCTTGCCCGCCAGCAGCCGGTTGACCCGGCCAAGCACGGCGTTCTGTTCATGGATCACAGTGGGGATGCGGGCGGACGTTGCAGCCAGCAGCGCAGGCAGCGCCGGATAACCGCCGAAGCCGATCACTGCCGAAGGCTCGAAGGCGTCGAACAGGCGCAGGGCCATCTGGCGCCCTTGCCATACGGCACGCGCGCCGCCGATCCACTTGAGCGGGTTCTTGCCGAACCGCCCGGCGGGCAGCACATGGGCCGTCAGGAATTCGGGCTTGCCCGGAATGGCCGCGCCGCGTTCATCCGTGATCAGGGCGACATGATGCCCACGCCGCTCAAGCTCGGTAGCGAGCGCGAAAGCCGGGATCAGATGTCCGCCCGTTCCTCCGGCGGCGAGTACGTAATGTTTCGAAGCGGAGCTCAATGCCGCCCTCCCTTGTCC
Organism: Erythrobacter sp. SG61-1L; assembly: GCF_001305965.1. Taxonomy (NCBI): domain Bacteria; kingdom Pseudomonadati; phylum Pseudomonadota; class Alphaproteobacteria; order Sphingomonadales; family Erythrobacteraceae; genus Erythrobacter; species Erythrobacter sp. SG61-1L. The sequence continues at coordinate 3,517,116 of NZ_JXQC01000003.1, read as the reverse complement.
CGGTCCTCTTTGGCGAGCGCCGCCATGAGATCGAACCGGTCCCGGCTGAGATAGGGGTTGCGCCGCGTCAAGGCCAGCATCAGCCCGACAGTTAGGCACAGGGCAATTGTGGAAGAACCGCCGTAGCTCACCAAGGGCAAGGTCATGCCCTTGGAGGGGAAGAGCTGGAGGTTCACCAGAATATTGATGAAGGCCTGCCCGCCGATCAGCGCAATGAGGCCCGATGCCGAAAGGATCGTGAACAGGTCTTCCTCGTTCACCAGCCGCACCAGCACGCGGGCGATGATCGCCAGATAGACCAGCACCACCAATGCACAGATCAGCAGGCCGAATTCTTCTCCGATGACGGAGAAGATATAGTCCGTATGCGCTTCAGGCAGGGAAAGCTTGCGCGTGCCCAGCCACATGCCGCTGCCCGTCCAGCCGCCGGCCATCAGCGTGCGCCGGGCAAGGTCCACCTGGTCATAGGCCGTGCCGCCGCCAAGGAAGGCATCAATGCGGTGGCGGGCGTTGTCGTAAAGCAGATAGGTCGCGCCGATTCCCACAATGCCTGCGCCCATCAGCGCGCCGATACGGCGCATGTCGATGCCCGAAAGCAGCACCAGCACGCCCCAGCAGCCGACATAGAGGATTGCGGAACCGAAATCGGGCTGCGCCATCAGCAGGCCGACGATCAGCGCCATCAGGCCCGTGGCGATGGAAATTACCGGCAGGCGCGGATCGCGCACTCGCCACGACAGAATCCATGCCATGGTGATCGCATAGGCCGGCTTGAGGAATTCGGACGGTTGCAGGCTGATGCCGAAGCGCAGCCAGCGCTTGGCGCCGTTTACTTCAGACCCCACGAAGGGCACCAGGACAAGGCCCACCAGCATCGCCGCGCACAGCACAATGGCGCCGCGCCGTGCCCAGTCCTTGGGCGCCATGGAAACGCCCAGCATGGTCAGGATGCCCAGGAACTGCCAGCGCAGGTGCAGCCAGTAGAAATAGAGATCGTCCAGCTTCACTGCCGAAGTCGACAGGCGCCGCGCACTGGCAGGCGATGCGGCGGCCACGGCCACTGTGCCGATGGCCATCAGCAGCAGCACCATCACCAGCAGAACCCGGTCAATCTCTCTCCACCAGATGCGCAACTGGCTGCGCTTGTCGAGCCGCCTGCGCGAAGCCTGCGCACCGCGTTCACCCATCCGGGGAACATAAGGTTGCGACAAGCTGGGTGTGTGGGAAAGGCCGGGCACTGCGGTCACGGCGCGACACCCCCATCCGTCAGGCAGCTGACGATTTCGCGGAAGGCGTCGCCGCGCAGTTCATAGTCACGGAACTGATCGAAGCTGGCGCAGGCGGGGGAGAACAGGATCACGTCGCCCGGCTTGGCGGCGGCCATGGCGCGGCTGACCGCCTCCGCCATCATTTCGCAGCGTTCGACATGCGTGACCGGATCGAGGATTTCCGCAAAGCGCGGCCCGGCTTCCCCGATAGTATAGGCGGCGGCCACATTGCCGAAATAACGCTCGCACTCGCCCAAATCGTCACCCTTGGGCAGGCCGCCCAGAATCCAGTGAATGCGCTTTTCCGGGTTTGGCGGAAAGGCCGCGAGCGCCGGGGCGGCAGAAGCGGGATTGGTGGCCTTGCTGTCATTGATGAACAGCACGCCGCGATATTCGCCCAGCCGCTCCATCCGGTGCGGCAGCCCCCGGAAGGTGGCGAGGCCGGCCAGCACCTGATTGCGCGTGACGCCCAGTTCTTCCACCAGCGCGGCGGCAGTGGCCGCGTTTTCCAGATTATGCGGCCCTTGCAGGGAGGGCCACTCAGCCTGATGCGGCAGGAGCGCGGCCTTGTCCACGCAGGCCACGCGGCCCGCCGGGCGGCGGCTGCGCTCAGCCTCATAGATCGCGCGGGTGGGTGCATCGTCGCAGCCGAAGACGGCGAACTGATCGGCATCCTGCATCGCGAAGAGCCGCGCCTTGGAGGCAGCGTAAGCCTCGAACCCGGCATAGCGATCGAGATGATCTGGCGTGATATTGGTCAGCGCCGCTGCTTCGCATTTGAGCGAGAAGGTCAGATCGATCTGATAGCTGGACAGTTCCAGCACATAGACCCCGCCCGCCTCCAGCGGTTCTTCCGCCAGGATCGGCAGGCCGATATTGCCGCCCATGCGCGCGGGGATGCCCGCGCTGTCGAGCAGATGGCGCACCAGCGCAGTGGTGGTGGACTTGCCGTTAGTGCCGGTGATGCCCACCACGCGGTGAGGCGGCAGGTCGGCCCGGGCGAGCGCGAAGAGTTCGATGTCACCGATCAGCGGAACGCCTGCCTCGCGGGCGCGCTGGGCAATCGGGTGAACATTGATCGGCACGCCGGGGGATACGACCACGCCGTCGAAACCCGTCAGGTCGATTTCCAGCGGATCGGCCAGCCGCGCGCGGCCTTCCACGGCGGCGCGGGCATTATCCTGCCGGTCCCACGCGACGACTTCGGCGCCGCTGGCCAGCAGGCATTCGGCCGCAGCAAGCCCGGAACGGGCAAGGCCGAGAATGGCGTAACGCTTGCCGGAGAAGTGGGTTGAGCGGATCACCTGAGCTTGAGCGTTGCGAGGCCCGCCAGCGCGAAGACGATCGAGACGATCCAGAAACGGATCACCACGGTCGATTCCGCCCAGCCAAGCTGTTCGAAATGATGATGGATCGGCGCCATGCGGAACACACGCTTGCCGGTCCGCTTGTAGAAGAACACCTGGATGATGACCGATGCCGTCTCCAGCACGAACAGGCCGCCGATCACCAGCAGCACGATTTCGTGATGGCTGGCCACGGCAATGGTGCCCAGCGCCCCGCCAAGGGCAAGGCTGCCCGTATCGCCCATGAACACGGCGGCAGGCGGTGCGTTGAACCACAGGAAGGCAAGGCCCGCCCCCATGATCCCCGCACAGAAGATCGCCAGTTCGCCCGCGCCCGGCACATGCGGAATGCCCAGATAGGTGGCATAGTCCACGCGGCCCGCGAGGTAACAGATCAGCGAGAATGCCCCCGCCGCAATCACCACCGGCATGGTGGCGAGGCCATCCAGCCCGTCAGTCAGGTTCACCGCATTGCCGAAGCCCACGATCACCGTGGCGGCAAAGACGTAATAGAACGGCCCCAGCGGAATGCTGACGCCGGAAAGGAAGGGGATGTAAAGGTTGGTGCTGATCTGGCTGACGATGATCCAGCTGGCCACTCCTGCCACGAAGAATTCCGCGGCAAGGCGCACCTTGCCCGAAACCCCCTTGTGGCTGCGCTTGGTCACCTTGTCATAATCGTCGAGGAAGCCGATCAGGCCGAAACCCACTGTCACGGCCATGCAGGCCCAGACGAAGGGGCTGGCAAGGTTCATCCACAGCAGCATGGAGAGCATCAGCGAGACGAGGATCATCAGCCCGCCCATGGTGGGCGTGCCGCGCTTGGCGAGGTGGCTCTGCGGGCCGTCCTCGCGGATCGGCTGGCCTTTGCCCTGGCGCACGCGCAGCATGTTGATGAAGCGCGGGCCAATCACCAGCCCGATCAGCAGCGCGGTAATCAGCACCGCGCCGGCGCGAAACGTCTGATAGCGCACGAGATTGGCCGGCCCTTCGAAATCCAGCCATTGTGCGATGAGATACAGCATTAGACTTCCTTGCGACCCTCGGCATTTACGGCCGCGGCGAAGTGAGCAACCACGCGCGCCAGCCCTACCGAATTAGAGCCCTTGACCAGCACCGCGTCGCCCCCCGCCAGCCCGTATTCCTCAAGGGCCGCGATGGCTTCTTCAGGACTACCGCAATGAGCGAAGCGAATCGGCTTGCCAAGCGCGTTTGCCGCCCCTTTCCCCAATTCCAGCGCCAGTGCATCCATTTCCGCACCGACCAGCAGCGCGAAGTCCACATTGGCAGCCGCCAGCGGCTCGGTGAGCTGGGAATGGAAGGCCGGGCCGAAGTCGCCCAGCTCGCGCATCGAACCGAGAACGGCGATCCGGCGCGTGGCGGGCGTCTGCCCCAACTGCGCCAGCGTTGCCCGCATGGAGGCGGGATTGGCGTTGTAGCTTTCGTCGATCAGCAGGGCCTGCCCGCCGGGCACTGCCACCCGGTGGCGTGCGCCCCGGCCCTTGAGGCCGCCCATCTCGGCCAGCGAAAGGCCCGCCGCGCCCAGATCGCCGCCGGCAGCGCGCACGGCCGCCATTACGGCAAGCGAATTGGTCACCCAGTGTTCGCCCGGCTCAGCCACCGTGTAGCACAGGCGGTTGTCGCCCAGATCGGCCGTCACCAGCGATCCGCCATTGGCCTGGGGAATGGCATCGAGCAGGCGCACATCGGCATCGCGTGCCTTGCCGAAGGAGACGACCTTTGCCCCGGCCGCCAGTGCGGCTTCCTTGAGGCGCAGGAAATGCGGGCTGTCCGCCGGGATGACTGCCGTGCCCCCCGCTTCTAGGCCGAGGAAGATTTCCGCCTTGGCCTCGGCAATCGCCTCTTCGCTGCCCAACATCTCGATATGAGCGGGCGCGATGGTGGTGATGACGGCCACATTCGGGCGAACCTGTGCAGTCAGCGCGGCGATTTCGCCCGCATGGTTCATGCCCATTTCAAAGATCGCGAACTTTGCGCGTGCGTTCATTCGCGTGAGGCTGAGCGGGACGCCGACATGGTTGTTATAGCTGCGCACCGAACGATGGGCCGCACCGCGGCTGGCCCGGTCGAGCGCGGCGAAGATAGCTTCCTTCACGCCCGTCTTGCCGACCGATCCGGTGACGCCGATGATGCGGGCGGACACGCGGCTGCGCGCGGCCTGCGCCAATGCGGCCAGTGCGGCAGTGGTATCTTCCACCAGAATATGCGGCCGGTCTATCGGGCGATCCACCACGGCAGCCACCGCGCCATTGGCGAAGGCCTTGTCGAGATAGGCATGGCCGTCGCTCGTCTCACCCTTCAGGGCGAAGAACAGATCGCCGGGCACCACGTCGCGGCTGTCGATCTCGACGCCCGAGACCTGGAATTGCCCGCTGGGCTTGCCGCCCGTGGCGACGGCGATGGACACTGCATCCCACAGGGCCAGCGGCAGCGCATCGGAAGTCTGGGGAAGCCACGTGATCGGGAGAGGAAGGGAAGCCATTACGCCGCGCCTCCCGCAATACCGGCACATTCGCGCGCCACTGTCACGTCGTCGAAGGGAAGGATCTGCATCTCGTCTCCCGCGCCGATGATCTGGCCCTGTTCGTGGCCCTTACCGGCAATCAGCACGATGTCCTTTGGCCCGGCCTGCGCAATGGCCGCAGCAATAGCCGCCCGCCGGTCACCGATTTCCTGCGCATCCGGCGCGCCGGAAAGCACCATGGCGCGGATTGCCGCCGGGTCTTCGCTGCGCGGATTGTCATCCGTTACGATTACCACGTCCGAAGCGCGAGCGGCCACCTTGCCCATTTCCGCACGCTTGCCGGTATCGCGATCCCCGCCCGCGCCGAACACAGTGATAAGCTGGCCTTCGACATGCGGACGCAGGGCCGCAATCGCCGCTTCCAGCGCATCGGGCGTATGGGCGTAATCGACATAGATGGGCGCACCCGCCGCGCTGATCGCCGCGCGTTCCAGCCGCCCGCGCACTGGCTGCAGGCGGGACAGGGCATCGAAGGTTGCCTTCGGATCGCCGCCCGTCGCCAGCACCAGCCCTGCCGAAACCAGCGCATTGGCCGCCTGATAACCGCCGATCAGCGACAGTTTCACTTTCCAGACGGCGCCGGCATATTCCAGTTCCAGTTCCTGCCCCAGTTGGCCCGGAACCCGGCCGGTCAGGCGAATGCCCTCGCCCTTCTCGCCCACGGTCATCAACTTGAGGCCGCGCTGCCGCGCATGGTCTGCCGCGCGGGCCGACCATTCATCGTCGGCCCAGATCACCGCCGCGCCGCCATCTTCGACCACTTCGTCGAACAGGCGCATCTTGGCGGCGAAGTAATCTTCCATCGTGGGGTGGTAGTCGAGGTGATCGCGGCTGAGATTGGTGAAGGCACCCGCCGCCACTTTCAGCCCTTCCACGCGATATTGCGACAATCCGTGGCTGGACGCTTCATAGGCCACATGCGTCACGCCTTCCTGCGCCAGCCCGTGCAGGTTGGACAGGAAAGTGACGATGTCGGGCGTGGTCAGCCCGGTGGAAACGCTCTCGTCCGGGGTGGTCACGCCCAGGGTTCCGATGGAGGCCGCGCGCTGGCCCGCCATGCGCCAGATCTGGCGCGTCATTTCCACCGTGGAAGTCTTGCCGTTGGTCCCCGTCACCGCCACCACCACTTCCGGCACGGGCTGGAAGAACTGCGCGGCAAGGCGGGCAAAGGCGCGGCGCGGTTCGGCATCGGCGATATGCACCGCGCCCTGCACCACTGCTTCGGGACGAGCGACAATGGCAATGGCGCCCGCAGCGATGGCGGCAGGAATGAAATCCTCGCCGTTGAAGCGCGCGCCCCGGAAGGCGCCGAACACCGTGCCCGGCGCGATCTTGCGGTGATCTATGGCAAAGCCCGTCACCGTATCGTCGGGAAGGTTGGAAACGGCGATGCCCGCCGCTTCGGCCAGGCGGGCGAGGTTCATTCCTTCTTCCCACCAACCAGCGGCGCAAGATCGGTCAGGTCGATGTCATGCGTATCGTCGGGCATGACGCCCAGCAGCGGGCCGATGCGCGGCACCAGACGGCCCACGATCGGGGCGGCGTTCCATGCGGCGGTGCGCTGATAGGAACTGGCCGCCGTGCCCTTCGGCTCGTCCAGCATGGCGATGATGACATAACGCGGCCGGTCCATCGGGAAGGCGGCGGCGAAGGTGGAAACTAGCGTGGAGCGCTGATAGCCGCCCGCACCGGGCTTTTCGGCCGAGCCGGTCTTGCCGCCCACGCGGAAGCCGGGCGCATCGGCGTTCTTGCCGGTGCCATAGACCGCGATCATGCGCAGCAGCTGGTTCATGCGCGCGCTGGTGCTGGCCTTGAACACGCGGCGGCCCTTGGCTGCATGGCCGGGTTCAACCTTGTGCAGCGTGGCAGGGCGCCAGATGCCGCCGTTCACCATGGTGGCATAGGCACTGGCCAGATGCAGCGGAGTAACGGCAATGCCGTGGCCATAGCTGACCGTCATGGTCCGCAGCCGGGGCCAGTCGCCCTTGTGCCAGATGGGGAAGCCGCGCGCGGGCAGTTCGATATAGGGCCGCTCATGCATGCCCAGCTCGGTCATATAGCGCTGCAAAGCCTTGCCGCCCAGCTCGTCGGCAACCTGGGCAGTCACGATATTGGAGGAATGGATCAGGGCTTCGGGCACGTTCAGGGTTGCCCCCATAACGTGGCTGTCGCGAATGCGGAAGCCACCCATTTCCAGCGGGCGGGCGGCCTGATAGCGGCGCGAAAGGTCAGTCACCGTTCCCGCGTCGATGGCGGCGGCAACGGTCAGCGGCTTGAAAGTGGAACCCAGTTCATAGACCTGGTTGGTCACGCGGTTGAACATGTTCTTCTCGCCCGCCGCGTCGATCTTGTTCGGATCGAATTCCGGCAGCGATGCCAGCGCCAGCACTTCGCCCGTGTCCACATCCAGCACCAGCCCGGCCGCGCCGACGGCGTCCACTGCCAGCATGCCCCGGCGCAATTCGTCTTCCAGTGCGCCCTGCACCCGGCTGTCGATGGAAAGCATGGCGGGCTTTCCGCGCTGGGCAGGATCGAGCAATTGCTTGTCGAGCACGGATTCCATGCCCACCCGGCCATGTCCGTCGGCCCCGACATAGCCCAGCACGTGGGCGGCCATGGTGCCTTGCGGATAATGCCGGTCCGTCTCACGCGGGACTTCCAGCGCCAGTTCGCCGATTGCCTGAATGCGGTTCGCCTCTTCAGGCAGAACGCGGCGGCGCAGATAGCCGGACTTGCCGCTCGCAAGCCGGCGCGTGAGCCACTTGGCATCCATGTCGGGGAAGATCTTGACCAGTTCGGCCGCCACTTCCGCCGGAGTCTTCACCAGCGGCGATCCGCCATCGCCCAGCGCGGTGGGGTTGAACCACAGCGCATAGGCGGGGAAGGCGCGCGCCAGCGGCACACCGTTGCGATCGGTGATCTCGCCGCGCGGAGGCAGCAGAGCCTCGGCCATGGACGTGCGTGACGGGCCGGGCTGGACCACGCCGATATAGGCAATGCGCATCAGCGCCACGAGGGCAATCAGGCTGAAGATCGCCACTACCCACAAGACACGGAACCGGGCGGTGAAGAGCGAGCGCTGGCGGGTGTTGACCAGTTCGACACGGCCGGTGGTGATTGCCGTGCTGATCGTGAGTGCGTTCACTCCGCCCCCCCTGCAATCGGCCCGATCTCCACGCGCTGGGCCGGACGCATCAGCCGCGCGGAAAGGTTCTCGCGCGCGATAGGCTTGGGCGGATTGTCCCGGGGAACTTCGGCGGCAATGGCCTTGCCGGTGATGGGCGAAACCATCGCCGGGAAGATGCTCTCTTCCGTTTCGACCGGGGCATGGGCCACGGTGATCGGCTCCGGCGCGCCCTTGGCGCGGGGCGTGCCGAACTGGGCGAGCTGACGCTCCCCTTCAAGGAACTGCTTGGCGGTGGGCGCCTGATAGCCGAAATCCACCTCGTTCCAATTGGCCAGCTGCTGCTGGTTGGCGCGGGTTTCAAACTCGGTTTCCAGCATCAGCTTCTGTTCGCGCAGGGCCACGATCCGCCGTTCGGCCTGGCGGACCTCGCTCTTCACCGAATTGACCTTGAGGTGCAGCGCGCCATAGGCGCTGGTGCAGGTCAGCAATACTGCCGCCCAGCCGATTTTCCTCATCCTGCTGCCCATGATGGGTTTACCGGACATCACGCGGCCTCCCTGGCAGGCGCGCCGGTGCGAGTGGCGGCGCGCAAGGTGGCGGAACGCGCGCGCGGATTGCGCGTGGTTTCCGCTTCGGTTGGACGGATCGCCTTGGACAGCGAAGCGAAAGTGGCGGGCGTGCCGTCATTGGCGGCAGGCAGATGGCGCGATGTGCTGGCGGCGGCGCCGGATGCATCGCGCAGGAAACGCTTCACGATACGGTCTTCAAGGCTGTGGAAGCTGACCACAGCGAGCCTTCCGCCGTCCTTCAGCAGCGTTTCAGCGCCCTTCAGCCCCGCTTCAAGCTCGTCCAGTTCCGCATTCACATGGATGCGGATGGCCTGGAAACTGCGGGTTGCCGGGTCTTTCGGCGCACCGGGGCGATGGCCCAGCGCCTTGCGCACCACACGGGCCAGTTCGGCCGTGGTCGTCAGCGGACGCGCGGCCACGATGGCGCGGGCCACCCGGCGGGACTGGCGTTCCTCGCCATAGAGATACAGCACGTCGGCAATCTCGGCCTCGTCCGCCGTATTGAGGAAATCGGCGGCGCTCGGCCCGTCCTGGCTCATGCGCATGTCCAGCGGACCGTCGGAGGCGAAGGCAAAGCCGCGCTCCGACTGGTCGAGCTGCATGGAGGAAACGCCGATGTCCATCACCACGCCGTCCACCTGCGGCACGCCCGCCTCCGCCATGGCCTCGGCCATTTCGGAAAAACGGCGCGGGTGCAGGATCAGGCGCGGCGGATTCTCGCGCGTTTCGGGCCACTGGTTTCCGGCGGCGATGGCATCGGGATCGCGATCGAAGGCATGCACGGTCGCCCCGGCATCGAGCAGGCGGCGAGTGTAACCCCCAGCGCCGAACGTGGCGTCCACGATCACATCGCCGGGACGGGGATCGAGCGCGACGACCACTTCATCGAGCAGCACGGGGATGTGCGGGGCATCGGCTGGCGTGGTGAGGGAAGCGGTCATGCCTTCTTCCCCTTCGTGTTTTCGGCGGCGAGCGCACGGCAAGCGGCCTGCGCGCCTTCCCAGCCTTCACCCATGCGATAGAGTTCTTCGGGGTTCCACAGGGTGAAGAAGGTGCCCGCGCCCTGAAAGAACACGCCGTCGGTCAGGCAGCCCAGGCCGATCAGATGTTCAGGCATGATGAAGCGGCCCGAGGCATCGAAGGGCAGTTCCACAAAGCCGAACAGCTGGATGCGGCGCAGGTCGGGGTCGAAATCGCGGCCCATGCGGATGGCGCGTTCTTCTTCGCGCTCGATCTGGTCTTCAAGCTCCGCGCTGCGCGACAGGCCAAAGCCGGTCAGACAGTTCCAGCGCTCATGCTTGGCGAGGCAGAGTATCTTGCCGTCGCTCGATTCAGCTACCGATTTGCGGAAGGGTGCAGGCAGCACAAAACGGCCCTTCTCGCCCTTCAGCGAGAAGCCCTGACCGCTGTAAATGACCTGCCTGTCCCCTGTCACCAGCCCCATCCCGAATTGGGCGTTGATCCCTCACCATCGGCAAACCACCCCCGCCGGGGGCCGTGCTGATCCACGGCCCGCCCACTCCGCATGGGCGGAATGCAGCGAGAACAGGTTTCCGATGGAAAGATTGTGTAACCCGCACAAAGCGGGGATGGAAGGGAAAATCGCGGGAAATTCGGGGATTAGTATGCAACACACGGAATTAACGTGATTTTCCTCCTTAACAAGACCTTTCAAAGGGCACGATGTTCATCAAATGTTCCATGTAAATTCAAGGGTTTGCGAGCGAATCCCCGAAAAGGGAGAGTCGCTTTCCCGCAAAATCCCCGATTTGGTCAGTCTCGCGCGTAGGCTGCCGCCAACAGGCGGGAAAGCGCGGCTTCCCGCTCGCCCGATCCTGCACCCTCGCTGTCGAGCAGGGCGGCATCGGCCACGATCAGGGCGTGGCCCTGCCCGATAGCGCAATCGGCAGCCAGGCCGCCTTCCAGCAGGCGGCAGGAAGCAGGCGCATCGGGCGCCGTGGCCACCAGCGCGAGCCGCCCGGCCTCATCCACCGGGAACGGCCCGCCCAGCAATTGCGCCTCCCGCTCCCCTTCCGGCTGAGCCTCGTCAATGTCGAGCGAAAGGCCCCAGCGGTTGAGGATCGGGGAAAGCAGCGCCACATCCATCGGCCGCCGCCGGTCGCCCAGGGCAAAGCCTGAATGCTGGGTAAGCAGCGGATCGGCGAACAGCAGCACATGCCCCCCGGCCCGCACCCAATCGTCCAGCGCGACATTCTCTGCCGGAGCCAGAGCGCGCGGCTGGGCAATCAGCATGTCCGCAAACGGCGCCAGCGCTTCGGGCGACAGCACGTCGAGCGGACGCAGATCGCGCCGTTCTTCGATCAGTCCGCGCGCCCAGTGCTTTTCCGCCGCGGGATCGAGCATGGCCGAGATGTCCGCCGCCTCGTTCCAGTAGAGCGGCAAGGTGGTGAACAGGCCCAGCGGAGTTCCCCGAACGGCAGGAGGCCGAGGCGCGAGCAGCCACGCCGCAACGCCCGCGGCAAGCACCACCAGAACGGCGATCAGCGTCTTACGGCTGGGTCTGCGGATCATCGATGCCCTGCGCATCCGTCGGCGCGGGCTTGGCCGAGGCGACCGGATCGGCCGGCAGTTCGGGCACTACGCCGGCATCGGCCAGCGGATCTTTCGCCGGGGCATGCGAAGTCGTCGACGTTGTCGTGGAAACGGCTTCGGGAACGGCGGACAATTCGGATTCATTCGCCCGATCGCGGATGATGTTGGCCAGGCCCACCAGCAGCAGCACCCCGGTCAGCCCGGCAATGCCGATCTGCATCCGCTTGATCGCTTCCGCGCGCGTACGGCTGCGGCTGACGAGCGGGGCATCGTCATCGTCAGCTTCGCGATCGACTGGCGGTTCGCTGTTCATCACCGGCTGTTAGCCCAAGCCGGGCCGCGCTCCAAGCCTTACGCTTGCTCAAGCCAGCCGAACACCGGCAGGCCCTTGGCCTCCAGCCATTCGGGATTGTAGAGCGAGGACAGGTAACGAAAGCCCGTATCGCACAGGATCGTGGCCACGCGGGCATCGCTCTTGCCTTCCGCCACCAGCTTGCGGCCCAGCGCCACGGCGCCCGCCACGTTGATGCCGGAGGACAGGCCAAGGCACAGCCCCTCTTCCTTCAACAGGCGGCCGACCCATTCCAGGCCTTCCTCATCCGAGATGCGGAACTGCGTATCGATCGGCGCGCCTTCGAGATTGGCGGTGATCCGGCCCTGCCCGATCCCTTCCGCCACTGAAGACCCTTCCGCCTTCAGCTCGCCATGGGCGTAGTAATTATACAGCGCCGCGCCATAGGGGTCCGTCAGGGCAATGGTGATGTTCTCGTCCAGAGACTTCAGGCCCATGCCGGTTCCGGCAATCGTGCCCCCAGTGCCCGCCGCGCAGGTGAAACCATCGATCCGGCCTTCCAACTGCGCGAAGATTTCCGGCGCGGTGCTTTCGATATGGGCCTTGCGGTTGGCGGTATTGTCGAACTGGTTGGCCCAGATCGCGCCCGGCGTCTCTTCCGCAAGGCGGCGGCTGGTATGCACAAAATGGCCGGGGTTCTTGTAGGGCGCGGGCGGAACCAGCACCAGTTCGGCACCCAGCGCGCGCAGGGTGGCCATTTTCTCGCGGCTCTGATTGTCGGGCATGACGATGATCGTCTTGTAGCCCAGCGCATTGGCCACCAGCGCGATACCGATGCCGGTGTTGCCGGCCGTGCCTTCCACGATCGTGCCGCCCGGCTTCAACTCACCCCGTGCTTCCGCATCGCGGATGATCCACAAGGCGGCCCGGTCCTTCACCGAGGCGCCGGGGTTGGCAAATTCGCATTTGCCCCAGATTTCGCAGCCTGCGGCCTCGCTCGGCCCCTTGAGCAGGACGAGCGGAGTGTTGCCGATCAGATCGAGCGTATCGCGGTAAGTCGCACCAGTCATGGTGGCTGAGTTAGGGGGCAAGCGCCCGCATCGCAATGCAAATGCGCTTTGCCCGCCCCTAGTCCTGCTTGGACCAGCGACATCGCCCGGCCAGTGCCGGGCGCGCCGCAAGCCCGATCAGTCTTCCTTGGCGATGGTCACCTTCATGCCGTCCAGATCGTCCGTGAAGGGCAACTGGCAGGAAAGGCGCGAATTCTCGTCACGATTGTCGGAGCTGTCGAGCAGATCGTCTTCATCCACCGTCATCTTCGGCAGCAGATCCTTGAAGGCCGGATCGACATGCACATGGCAGGTGGCGCAGGAGCAGCAGCCCCCGCACAGAGCCAGCAGTTCATCGAAGCCATTGTCACGAATGGCTTCCATCACGGTCAGGCCCTGGCCAACCTCGACCGAAGTTTCTTCGCCAGCGCGGTTGACCACGATCAGCTTGGGCATATGCACGTCCTCATCGTCTCGGAAAATTGGCTGCGGCCGGCCGGCCGCATGGCCGGGCTGCTACGGGTTGAGGCGGGTTTTGGCAAGAAGGCGGCGAGGATTTATGGGGCTTTCGGCGGAATTATTGCGGCAGGGGATCGACGAGTTGTCGGCTCGCGAACCGGCATTTGATCGTGCGCGCCAGATCGCCGGATATCCCGAACCGCGCATCCGCCCCACCGGCTATGCCACCATGCTGCGCACCATCGTTGGCCAGCAGGTAAGCGTGGCCGCTGCTGCTTCCATGTGGACCAAGCTGGAGGCACTGGTGGGCGCCGACGTGCCGGTGGCAGCGATCCTGGCGCAGGATTTCGACGCACTGCGCGCCTGCGGCCTTTCGCGCCAGAAGCAGTCCTATATCCGCTCGCTCTGCCAGCTCGTGGCCGATGGCGAACTCGATTTCGAAGCCCTGCCCGAAGATGACGAAACCGCCATCGCCCAGCTTGTCCAGATCAAGGGCGTGGGCCGCTGGTCAGCCGAAATCTACCTGCTCTTCGCCGAAGGGCGGCCCGACATCTGGCCCGCGGGCGACCTTGCCGTGCAGGCCGGGATCGGAAAAATCCTGCAGATGGAAGCCCGGCCGAGCGAGAAGGAAGTGCGCGTGCTGGCCGATCCCTGGCGCCCGCATCGCGGAGCCGCCGCGATCTTCACCTGGCATTGCTACAACAACGCCGCGCTATAGGGTGCGTGGGCGAATTCGGACTATCGGCAATTCGCCCGGGGGATTCCAAAAGCTGACTGTCCGGACACGACAACATTGCGGACATCACGGGGAAGGTCTAAATTTAACTTGTGCGATTGATAACCCTCATTCTTAGCGCCATTGCAGCGCTGTTTTGGTTTTGGGTTCTTAGGCTAGACATCAAGTATCTAGACTTTGTCGCTTGTGTATTCTTGCCCGAAAGGTCGATTGAGTACGAACTGTGGCACAAGATAATCGTCCCATCCATAATGCTAACGCTTGCAACGGTCATATTTGTGCTCACGGCCTTTCGGAATCTGTCAAGGAAGGTCGCCCTTTGTCTTTCTCTGGTGAACCTTACCTCCATTCCGATATATTACACGACGCTCACAGGTCTCGCGGTAAGTGACCCCATTGCAACATTTTGTCAGACCAAAGAGCAATAGTCCGCTAACCACCCCAATTCGGCCATCGCCTCCGCGATAAAGCACGCCTGAAAGCGGCCGCTTGTATCCATGCGGCCCAGCCACGAAAGGTCTCCTGCTGACAGGACTGTCAGTACGCAGTATGCCCTCCTCCCAAAGAAACGGGAGAGGAGCGGCATATGACTCAGCGGGCGATCTTCATCACCGGGGGCGGGTCCGGCATTGGCAGGGCCATCGCCCGGCGCTTTGCGGCGGAAGGCTGGTTCGTGGGCCTTGGCGATGTGAACGATACCGGCATGGAAGAGACCGCCGCCATGCTGGCAGGCGGAGCATTCCGGTTCCGGTTCGACGTGCGCGAGCGCGATGCGTGGGACGAGGCTTTGCGCGGCTTTGCCAATGCTTCGGGCGGGCGGATCGATGTGCTGGCAAACAATGCAGGCGTGCCGCTGGCCGGGCCGCTGGCGGAGCTTTCGCGCGACGAGATCGACCGCACGCTGGACATCAATCTCAAGGGGGTGATCTATGGCGCGCAGGCGGCCTATCCCTGGCTGAAGGCCAGCGCGCCGGGCAGTTGCCTGCTCAACACCGCCAGTGCCGCCGCGCTATACGGCATGCCCAGCCAGAGCATTTACGGCGCGACCAAGGCGGGCGTGCGCTCCCTCACCGAAACGCTGGACGGCGAATGGCAGGCCGACGGGATCCGCGTGCGTTCGCTGATGCCCAGCTTCATCGACACGCCCCTGCTGTCCCACGTGCCCAATTCGCGCAGCAATGTGCCGATCCGGCAGGTGGTGGCCGAAGCGGGCCTCGAATTCACGCCGGTAGAGGAAGTGGCCGACAATGCCTGGGACGCCGTCCATGGCGACAGGGTGCATTACCTCGTCGGCAAGACCGCCAGGAAGATGCGCTTCGCCGCCAAGTGGATGCCCGGCAAGCTGAGGAAGCGGGCTGCCCTGCTGAACAAGGCGCATGAGGATGTGGAGGGGTGAGTTGATCTGCGCGTCATCCCAGCTTTCGCTGGGATGACGATTTGAGGGTACGTCAGGAAGAGGCCATGCCGGAAGCTTGCGCGCGTCCTTCGACAGGCTCAGGACGGACGGCGGCAGGAGGAAGTCTGCCAATCCAATCTAGGCAATCTCGTCAATCGCCCGCGCCATCGCGATGTCGCGCGCCGAAAGGCCGCCTGCGTCATGCGTGGTCAGGGTGATTTCCACCCGGTTGTAGACATTCGCCCATTCGGGATGGTGGTCCATCTTTTCCGCCAGCAGGGCCACGCGCGTCATGAAGGCAAAGGCTTCGCTGAAGTTGTGGAAGGCGAATTTGCGGGTGATCGCCGTCTTGTCGATATGCAGATCCCAGCCGGGCAGGTGAGAGAGGCCTTCGATCCGTTCTCCGTCGGTCAGTTGCGGAATGGGCATGATGCGGCTCCTCTGCTTGTCGCTCAACCGGCTTTCGCCTAAGCGGCTTGGCCATGCAAGCGGCGCGTCTTTCTGCCAGTAATATTGCCTGCCGCCGGGGGGACCGGCTGCTGTTCTCCGGCCTCGGCTTCTCGCTGGGTCCGGGTGAGGCCTTGCAGGTTGCGGGCGCGAACGGCATCGGCAAATCCAGCCTGCTGCGTATCCTTGCCGGCCTTGCCCGCCCCTATGTCGGCGCGGTGGAGCGCGAAGGAACGGTGGGGCTGGTCGACGAAAGGCTCGCGCTGGACGAGCATCTGCCGCTGGGCAAGGCCCTAGCCTTCTGGAGCGCGCTGGATGGCGAGGACGAGGCGCAGCGCGCCGCAGGGCTCGGCCTGTCGGAGCTGCTGGACGTGCCGGTGCGCTACCTCTCCACCGGCCAGCGCAAGCGCGCGGCGCTGGCCCGGCTGCTGGGGCAGAAGGCTTCGATCTGGCTGCTGGACGAGCCGCTGAACGGCCTGGACACCACCGCCGTCGCTCTGGTCACCCGGCTGACGGCGGAGCATTGCGCCAGCGGCGGCATCGCTGTCGTCGCCTCCCATCAGACCTTCGCGCTGGCGGGAATGCAGCAATTGCCGCTGCGGGATTTCGTGGCGTGAGCGCGCTGCTGCACCTGCTGCGCCGCGATCTGGCGGCCTTCATGCCCGGCGGGCGGCGCGGCGGCACTTTGCTGCCGATCCTGTTCTTCCTTGCCGTGGCGATGCTCTATCCCTTTGCCGTCGGGCCGGATGCACCCGTGCTGGCGCGCACGGGCGGCGGCGTGGCGTGGATCGGCGCGCTGCTGGCCGCCATCCTCCCGCTCGACCGGCTGGTCGCGCCCGATCTGGAACAGGGCTTCTTCGACCATTGGGCGCTGCGCGGCATTTCGGAAGAAGTGGTGATCGCGGTGCGCGTGCTGGCCCATTGGCTCAGCTTCGGCCCGCCGCTGATGCTGGCCGCCCTGCCCGCCTCGGCCCTGCTGGGGATCGACGGCAAGACGCTCTACACGGTGGAATTGGGCCTGTTGGCGGGCACGCCGGGCCTTGCCGCCATCGGCGTGACCATTGCGGCCCTGACTGCGGGCCTGCGCGCCGGCGCGGCGCTGTCGGGCCTGCTGCTGATCCCGCTGGCGGTGCCGCTGCTGATCTTCGGCGCGGGCGCGCTCTCTACCGGAGGGGAAAGCGGCATCATGCTGACCGCCGCGATCAGCCTTGTGCTGATGGCCATCGCGCCCTTTGCGGGCGGTGCGGCAGTGAGGGCATCGCGCGAGGGGTAGCCTTCCCGAAGGAATTCCGGCCCGAAGGAATTCCGGACGCCCGCGCAGAGAGCATTTTCCTACACGGCCGAAATCTGGCTTATGCCCGGAGATGAGCCTTCGCCTTTCCGCCCTGCCCTCAGACCACGCCGCGCATCGGGCCTCCGCCGGAAGGTCACAGCCGCTGACAGGCTGTTTGCCAAAGGTCACACTCGCGGGAATGGGCAGCACGGTATTGTCGGCGCGATGCGGCACGATCGAGCGGCAAGAAAACGGCCCGATTCCAAGCTTTTCAGCCGATCTGCACACTGGGCAGGAAGGCGCTTTCCGCCCCTCGGCGAAGGCGGAAAGTCACAGGTTTCGCTGGTCGTTCTGCGTCAACTTTCGGGCGCCGTCCCGCCCCCGCAATGCCTCAGGCGTAGGGCGGCTGGTGCAGCCCCTTGGGGCTGGCGGTGAAGATTTCGCAGCCGGTTTCGGTAATGCCGATCGAATGTTCGAACTGCGCCGACAGCGAACGGTCGCGCGTCACGGCCGTCCAGCCGTCCGACAGCATCTTGGCCCCCGGCTTGCCGAGGTTGATCATCGGTTCGATGGTGAAGAACATGCCCGGCTTCAGCACAGGCCCCGTCCCGGCGCGCGCGGCGTGGACCACTTCGGGCGCGTCATGGAACAGGCGGCCAAGGCCATGGCCGCAGAATTCGCGCACCACGCCATAGCGATGGGCTTCGGCATGGGCCTGGATCGCCGCACCGATATCGCCCAGCCGTGCACCGGGCTTGGCCAGATCGATGCCGATCATCAGGCACTCATAAGTCACGTCGATCAGGCGGCGCGCCTTCAGCGGAGCATCGCCGGCGATATACATGCGGCTGGAATCGCCGTGCCAGCCATCCAGCAGCGGCGTGACGTCGATATTGAGGATGTCGCCGTCGCGAATAACCTTGTCGCCCGGAATGCCATGGCAGATCACGTTATTGAGCGAGATGCAGCAGCTGTGGGTATAGCCGCGATAGCCCAGGGTCGCCGGAACCGCGCCGCCATCCAGCGTCATCTGGCGGACCACATCGTCAAGCTCGCCCGTGGTGACGCCGGGCTTCACCAGATCGACCATCGCATCGAGGATTTCAGCAGCAAGGCGGCCTGCCTTGCGCATGCCTTCGAAGCCTTCCGGCCCATGGAGCTTGATCGTGCCGTCGCGCAGGACGGTCTCGTTTCCGGTAATTGTCTGGTATTCGGTCATGCCGGCCATGTAGCGACTGCGGGCCGGAAATGCGAGGGTTTCACCGCATGATGCTGAACGATGCGCGATATTGCGGCTTCACTGCCTTCATCACGGCGGGCGTGACCGGCAGCGTCACCTCGTAATCCCCTTCCACATAAGGCCCGGCGGCATAGGGCGGGACGAGGAAGCCGATACGGTCGAAAGTCTGGCCGTTGGAGGAACCCAGAATGAGAGTGACGGAATCGAAACCGATGCAGGCCGTCATCCAGTCATCCGCACTGCGCACCACCTTCTCGCCGCGCTTTTCCTCGCGTTGCTTGTCCAGCGCATTGCAGAAGGCGGGCTGGGCTGCCGCCTCCAGCGCCTTGACGGAGGTGAACAGGGACAGCGGCTCGCGCGCCGTATCGGCCTTGCGATCCCACAACATACTATCGAAATTGCTGTTGCCATGGGCGCCCCCGGTAAATTCCCAATGGGTGGCCGAAAGGCTGAGCCAGCCTGGCAGATCGGTCACCACCTGCCAGTCCGTGGAATATCCGTAGGCGTGGAAGGGATAATCATTGGCCTGGGCATCCGCCCGCCCGGCAGTGGCCGCGCTTTCTGCCTCTGCCATGTCCTTCTTCGCCTGGGTTTCCAGCATGGCGCGCAACCCCGGAACGGCATCGGCCTGTGCTGGGAAGCTGTATTCGAATTCGTAAGTCTCGTTCGCCTGCGCGATCTTGCGGGCCTCCCCCTGCGGCGCAACGGCTGCCGTCTGCGTCGCGCTTGGCGTCGGGGTGGCAGTTGCCGCCTCCTTCTTCTCGGCCGGGGACGAAGAAGAACAACCCGCCAACGCGACGAGCGCGGCGGAAATCAGGGTGGCGGAAAGGGCACTGGAAATAACAGAGCGTACAGCCATCGAAATTTCCCCTCGCGGTTCGGCGGCAGGTGATGCAGATGGGATGCATGATCGACAAGGACACATTGATCCAGCCTGACCGGGGGCAGAAAGCCACCGAAATTCATCTGATCGACAAGCAGGGCTTCGAAGCCTGGTTCAAGAAACTCAGCCCCGCCCAGCGCGCGGCAGTGGAAGCGCAGAAATTCACTGCGGGCGGATACCAGACTGTGATCGTGCCCGATGGGGATGGCTGGTTTGCCGCAGGCGGCGTGGCCAACACCGCATCGCTTTCAAGCTGGTGCCTGGCCAAGCTGGCCGAAGTGCTGCCCGCAGGCACCTATCGCCTGATGACCGGCGATCCCGGCCCTGCCCTGCATGGCTGGCAGACCGGGCAATATCGCTTCACCCGCTACCGCAAGGAGAAGGAGGAAGAGGGCGACCGGATTCTGCTGACCAAGGGCGTGAAGGCAATCGAGCCTGCCCTTGCCGAAGCCCGCGCCGTGATGACCGTGCGCGATCTGGTCAACACTCCCGCGGAAGACATGGGGCCGGCCCAGATCGAGGCCGAGGTGGAAGCGCTGGCCAAGGCACATTCGGCCAAGGTCTCCGTCACCAAGGGTGACCGGCTGGAAAGCGAATTTCCCATGGTCAATGCCGTGGGCCGCGCCGCCAGCCGCCACCATGCCCCGCGCATGATCGAGCTGACCTGGGGCAACGAGAAGGCGCCGAAACTCGCCCTTGTCGGCAAGGGCGTGTGTTTCGATTCCGGCGGACTGGACATCAAGCCCGCGCGCGGCATGGCGCTGATGAAGAAGGACATGGGCGGTGCCGCCCACGCGCTGGCCCTTGCCGGGCTGGTGATGGAAGCGGGCCTCAACGTGCGGCTGCAACTGCTGATCCCGGCAGTGGAGAACGCCGTGGCAGGCAATGCCTTCCGCCCGGGCGACATCCTCAAATCGCGCAAGGGCCTGTCGGTGGAAATCGGCAATACCGATGCCGAAGGGCGCCTGATCCTGGCCGATGCGCTGGCGCTGGCTTCGGAAAGCGAGCCGGACCTGATTATCGATTTCGCCACGCTCACCGGCGCGGCACGCGTCGCGCTGGGGCCGGACCTTCCCGCCCTGATGGCCCGGCGCGAGGAAACCGCCCGCGCCCTGATCGAAGCGGGCATCGCGCATGATGACGCCGTGTGGCAATTGCCGCTGCATCCGGCCTATGCCGAATGGCTGAAGTCCGACGTGGCCGATCTCAACAACTCGCCCGACAATGGCTATGCCGGGGCCAGCGTGGCAGGCCTGTTCCTCGACAAGTTCGTAGGCGAAGGCATCGACTGGGCGCATTTCGACACTTTCGCCTGGCGTCCCTCGGCCAAGCCCGGCCGCCCCAAGGGTGGCGAAGCGTTGGGCTTGCGGGCGGCTTGGCACATGCTCAAGGCACGTTATGGCGCGTGAAACGACGGCAAATCTTGCCCCGAAGCCCCTTGGGGGCTAAGCGCGCGCGAAATTAATCCAGCAGACGGACCCTTCGTTGAACGCCACCGCATCGACCTCAGACAATTCGAACCTGGGCCCCTTCGCTTTGAGCGGCCCGGTCGCCAAGCCTGACGCGCATAGGGTTCCCCTGCGCGGCGACCTTGCGCATGTCGCGCTGGCGGGCCGATATTTCGTGCCGCATTACGTCGTGCCGATGCAGCGAATGGTGGGTGACATGGGCGCGAATATGCGCGCCGAAGCCACCGATGAATCCGAGATCGTCTATGACCTGTCGCCGGGTCAGCGGTTCGACCTGCTGGACAGCAACGCGACCTGGGCCTGGGGCTGCCTTGGCCCCGATGGCCCGGTCGGCTATGTAAAGACCAGCGAATTGCTGGACCCCTTCGCATGACCGCCTCCATCTTCATCGATGGCGCGGCAGGCACTACGGGCCTTGAAATTGCCGACCGGCTCGCGGGCCGGAACGAATTCACGCTGATCACGCTCGACGAGGCACGCCGCAAGGATCCCGCCGCGCGGGCAGAGGCACTCCACGCCGCGGATTTCGTGATCCTGTGCCTGCCTGACGACGCCGCGCGGGAATCGGCCGCGCTGATCGCGAATGACACAACCCGCGTGATCGATGCCTCCACGGCGCATCGCGTGGCGCCCGGCTGGGTCTATGGCTTTCCCGAAGTCGAAGGCCGCCGCAATGTGGCGGAAGCCATGCGGGTTTCCAATCCGGGCTGCTACTCCACCGGCTTCATTGCCCTGCTCGCCCCGCTGGTGCGCGCCGGGCTGCTGCCGGCCGACTGGCCCTATACCTGCAATGCGGTCAGCGGCTATTCCGGCGGCGGCAAGGGGCTGATCTCCCGGTTCGAGGACGATGCCGACATTGCCTGGCGCGGCTATGCGCTGGCGCTGGGCCACAAGCATGTGCCCGAAATGCAGGCCCGCTGCGGCCTTGCCCTTGCGCCTCTGTTCACTCCGGCAGTCGTCCCGGCCCACCGCGGCATGGTGGTGGAAATTCCGCTGCAACTCGCCGCGATGAAGGGCGCAGCCCCGGCCGACGAGTTGCGCCAGTGCCTGGCCGCCTTCTATGCCGACAGCCCGATCGTGGGCATGGGCGAAAGCCCGGCCGACGGCGAACTGCTGCTGCGCGCATCGAACCAGGGAAGCGACCGGATGGACCTGTTTGTCTTTGCCAGCCCGGACGGTTCGCAGGTCCGCCTGATCGCCATGCTCGATAACCTCGGCAAGGGCGCCAGCGGGGCTGCCGTGCAGAGCCTGAACCTGATGTCCGGACTGGAAGAAACCGCCGGTTTGCGCCTCTGAGCAAGGTTAACTGCCTAAAAAACGGGCAGCTTCCTGCCCGAATTTTACCCATTCTCAAGCCGCGGCGCGACGCAGGATTGTTGCCACAGTCGTGCCGCCGCTTTCACGATCTTGCGAATCCGCACTTTCCCAAGGGCTGCCGATCTTATACGCCCCGTTTCCAGCCCTTGGCATGATTCTCAGTCGTGTTGGCACGATTCTTGTAGATGATTGCGCCGGGGAAATTCGAACTCCCCCGGCTTCGGCTTCTTGAAGCCGGCGCGGACAGCAACAGGGGTCTGGGACCAAGTGAAAAAGATCGAAGCGATCATCAAGCCCTTCAAGCTCGACGAGGTGAAGGAAGCGCTGCATGAAATCGGCGTATCCGGCATCACCGTTACTGAGGCCAAGGGCTTCGGACGTCAGAAGGGCCATACCGAGCTCTATCGCGGCGCCGAATATGTCGTCGATTTCCTGCCCAAGGTGAAGCTCGACGTCGTCGTATCCGACGACATGGCCGAGCGCGTGGTGGAAGCGATTGCCGCTGCCGCGCAGACCGGGCGCATCGGCGACGGCAAGATTTTCGTCTCGCCGATCGACACCGCCCTGCGCATCCGCACCGGCGAGCGCGACGACGCGGCCATCTAACCTATCAGACAAGATAGCCCCTGACGGTGCTGCCGCCGGGGGAAGAACAATACGAACAAGTCCATTGGAGGAATTGAGTTATGCCCAGTGCAAAGGAAATCGTGAAGCGGATCAAGGAAGAGGAGATCGAATGGGTCGATCTGCGTTTCACCGATCCCAAGGGCAAGTGGCAGCACCTGACCATGGTCGCCTCCGTGCTCGGCGAAGACGAGCTGGAAGACGGCCTGATGTTCGACGGTTCGTCGATCGAAGGCTGGAAGGCCATCAACGAATCCGACATGATCCTGAAGCCCGACCTTGACGCGGTTTACATCGATCCGTTCTCGGCCACGCCGATGATGATCCTGGTCTGCGACATCGTCGAGCCCTCGAGCGGCGAACTCTACGCCCGCGACCCGCGTTCGACCGCGAAGCGCGCCGAAGCCTTCGTGAAGGCCTCGGGCATCGGCGACACCGTCTATGTCGGTCCGGAAGCCGAATTCTTCCTGTTCGACGACGTGAAGTTCTACGACGGCTATGACGGCAACGGCTTCAAGATCGACGACATCGAACTGCCGACCAACTCGGCCCGCGACTATGAAGCCGGCAACCTGGCTCACCGTCCGCGCGCCAAGGGCGGCTACTTCCCCGTCGCTCCGGTCGACAGCTGCGTCGACATCCGCGGCGAAATGGTCTCGACCATGCTCGAAATGGGCCTGCCCTGCGACAAGCACCACCACGAAGTGGCCTCGGCGCAGCACGAACTCGGCCTGACCTTCGGCACGCTGGTGACCACCGCCGACCGCATGCAGGTCTACAAGTATGTCGTGCAGCAGGTCGCTCATGCCTATGGCAAGACCGCCACGTTCATGCCGAAGCCGATCATGAAGGATAACGGCTCGGGCATGCACACCCACATCTCGATCTGGGACGGTGGCAAGCCCCTGTTCGCCGGTAACGGCTATGCCGGCCTGTCTGACATGTGCCTGTACTTCATCGGCGGCGTCATCAAGCACGCCAAGGCCCTCAATGCCTTCACCAACCCGACCACCAACAGCTACAAGCGTCTGGTTCCGGGTTACGAAGCTCCGGTTCTGCTGGCCTATTCGGCCCGCAACCGTTCGGCTTCGTGCCGCATCCCCTACGGTGCGGGCGAAAAGGCAAAGCGCGTGGAATTCCGCTTCCCCGACGCGATGGCCAACCCCTACCTGTGCTACGCAGCCCTGCTGATGGCCGGTCTCGACGGGATCAAGAACAAGATCCACCCGGGCGAAGCCATGGACAAGAACCTGTACGATCTGCCGCCGGCCGAACTCGCCGCCGTGCCGACCGTCTGCGGTTCGCTGCGCGAAGCCCTGGAATCGCTGGAAGCCGATTACGAATTCCTGCTGGAAGGCGGCGTGTTCACCAAGGACCAGCTGGAAGCCTACATCGAACTCAAGTGGCCGGAAGTGCTGCGCTGGGAAACCACGCCGTCGGCCGTCGAGTTCGACATGTATTACTCGGCCTAAGGGCCGGGCATCGGGGGGCCGGCCGGAAGGCCTGGCCTCCCTTCCGCTTGATCCGGGGGGAAATCGCGGAAAAAAGAAGGGCGGGGCCTCGCGGCTCCGCCCTTTTTTTGCCCATCTGATTCAGGCCTGTATCAGCTGAAGCGGGCACCCTGCAGGGCACCCGCCAGACTTCCCACCGGGTCAGACCGTTTCGCGCAGCAATTCCGATGCGGGGCGGGTCTGCCAGCCGCTCGAAGGCCCGCGATTGCGCTGGCGAGTATGCGCCAGAGCCACCGGGTAGATCTCGTTGAACAGGCGATAGAAGGTCCGATCCCAGCTATAGCGGTTCACCACATGGTTGCGCGCGGCGGCGCCGATCGCATCGTGGTTGCTGTTCCAGATCTCAAGCACGTTCCGCGCCATCGTGTCTGCATCGTCCACCGGACCGAGTAGGCCCAGCCCCGGCGGGACGCGGGCGGGCATGGCGCCGGATGCCACGCCCACTACCGGCAGCGCGCTGGCCTGCGCCTCCACGATGGAAACGCCGAAGGTTTCGTCAGCCATGGCCGAGACATAGATGTCCGACGAAGCCAGCGCCGTGGCCAGTTCCTCGCGATTGCTCATGAAACCGGGGAAGGCCACCGGCATTCCTGCCGTTTCGGCCACCAGCCGGTCGCGCAACTTGCCGTCGCCCACCATGACGAGGCCCGCGCCGAGTTCCGGCGGCAGGCGCTTCATCATCTCGACCAGACGGTCGGCACGCTTTTCATTGTCGATGCGGCCAGCATAGATCAACAGCGGGCCGTCCGTGCCGCCAAGGCCCATGCGCTGGCGGAATTCGGGATCGCGCTTGGAAGGATCGAACTGGCTGAGATCCACGCCCAGTTCCAATACGTCCACCCGGTCGATCTTGCGGGTGCCCAGCATCGACTTCGCATCTTCGCCCAGCGTGTAGACGCGGTCGAACTCGCGATAGGTGATTTCGGCATAGCCCATGATCAGCCAGCGAGCGATCGAGGCGATCCTCTCGCCCGCGATTTCCTTGCCCACGCGATAGACATGGGCATTGGGGAAATCGGTGCGGTAACCGGCGACCAGCGTGGTCTCGGGAAACTTGCGCCGGTGATTGATCGCAGTCCAGGGCAGAACCCAGGGGCACAGCGATTCGATGATGTCGGGGCGATAATGCTCCAGCACCTCGCGCACCTTCTTGGTGCGCATGATGAAGCGGTAATTCGGGCTGCCACGCACGGGTTCCGCGCCGATTTCCACCCAGATGCTGCGCCCGTTCTCAACGATGCGGTCTTCTGGGCCGGGGACGATCTGCAGGATGCGATGATCGGTCCGTGCCAGCACGTGATTGCGCTTTTCACGCAGATAGGTGCTGATCCCGCCGCCGCCATTGGGCGAATAGCTTTGAGTGAGGTCGCAGATCAGCAAAGGTTTGTCGTCACGTGCCATATTTGCTTTCTACCTTGCCTCGGACACTACGCTTCGCGGCGGCGCAGCTTTTCTGAACGGGTTTGACGAGCCGCTATTTGCAGCCAATTCGGGCACGAGGATGGCAAAAGCCGATTCTGTTCGCATGTGCAACAGGGGCCGTGCCTTCCGGCTGTGCAAAGGTTGCGGACCGTGTCCTCAAAGCGTCACTTCCACGGGGGAAACACGCGATTTCAGGGGAAGTCTGCATCGCGGGCATGTAGGAGCGAATTTCGCAGTCGCAACCTAGCCGATTGCGAATTAACCCTTTTGCTGGCATTTGGGCAGAATCCTGCAGGGGGAGTGACGAACAATGGTCAAGAAATCACTCGGTCTCGGCGCGGCTTTGATCGCCGTCGCCACCGCAACACCGGCGCTTGCCCGCGACGGGCAGATGTATGCTGGCGTCGATGCCGGCATCGTAATTCCGAACGACGTAGTCTTCTCGGGCGATCAGGACGTAGTCGATGGCGATTATGCCGCCGGCTTCGATCTGGGCGGCTTTGTCGGCTATGATTTCGGCGTGATCCGTGTCGAAGGCGAAGTTGCCTACAAGGACATGGACGCCGACGAAACTTCCGCCGGGGACTTCGGCGCGGACGGCAACGTCAATGTACTGACGGGCATGGTCAATGCCCTGCTCGAACTGGGCGATGGCCAGGTTTCCGCCTTTGCCGGCGGCGGCGTGGGCTATGCCTCGGTCAATCTCGATGTGGACGATACGCTTCCCTATCTCGACGATCAGGCCAGCGGTTTCGCTTGGCAGTTGCTCACGGGCATGCGCTTCCGCGTTTCGAAGAACATCGATCTGGGCATCAAATATCGCATGCTGCAGGTTCAGGATCTGAACTTCGTCGACGCCTATGAAGACGATCTGCACGGCAATTTGCGCACCCATTCGCTGATGGGCGGCATCACGGTCAATTTCGGCCCGTCCGAACCGCCGATCCCGAGTTGCATCGGCGCGCGGGATGGAGGTGCGCTGGAAGCGGGAGACGCCGCCGCCGGTGTGCCAGAAGGGCCCCTACATCGTGTTCTTCGACTGGGATCAGTCGACGATCACGCCCGAGGCGGCAATGGTGCTGGATACGGCAGTGATGGCCTATGGCGCCTGCACCAACGTGCCGATCATGCTGGCCGGCTATGCCGACCGCTCGGGTAGCGATGCCTACAATGTCGGCCTGTCGGAACGCCGCAACCAGGCCGTGCGCAGCTATCTGGTCGGCCACGGCATTCCGGGTGGCGCAATTTCCACCCACGCCTTCGGCGAAGGCAATCCCCGCGTGCCGACGGCAGACGGCGTGCGCGAATTGCAGAACCGCCGCGTCGAGATCACTTACGGCCCTGGTTCGGGCCGCTAAGCCCGATCCGAGCCGCAAGGCCCGAAAAGCGAAAGGCCCGGAGGGAAACCTTCGGGCCTTTTCTTTCGCCTGCCGCCAGAAACCATTTTCCTACAGGGCAATGTGTTCCCTACATGTTCCGTCCAACTCAATGGAGGACATCATGGAACCCCTTGCCCGCCCCCGCAGGATTGGCCCCAATGGCATTGCCCTGATCCAGAGCTTTGAAGGCTGTGCGCGCCAGCGCGCGGACGGGTTGTTCGAAGCCTATCCCGATCCCGGTACAGGCGGCCCGCCATGGACAATCGGCTGGGGCGCAACCGGCCGCGGCATTGGGCCGGACACGGTGTGGACCCGGCGGCAATGCGACGCGCGCCTTGAAGCGGACCTTGCCCTTTATGCCGATGCCGTCGACCGCGCGCTGGGCGATGCGCCCACATCGCAACCGCAATTCGATGCGCTGGTCAGCTTCCACTACAACACCGGCGCAATCGGCCGGGCGACGCTGACGCGCAGACATGCGGCAGGCGATTTCAGCGGCGCTGCACGGGAATTTGCCCGGTGGAACCGCGCAGGCGGCAAAGTGCTGAAAGGGCTGACCCGTCGCCGGGAAGCGGAAGCACTTCTCTACGCGTCCTGACCGAGTGCGGCGGCGGCGGCTTGAGCCAGTTCATCCTCGTTCAGGACATATTGTTCCTGCCCGCCGGGCGTGCCGTCCTTGCCGCTGCCACCCAGCGGAATGGCGCGGCGTTGATGGCTGGAGGCCGCCGTGGCGGCAATCAGCCGTTCCTGCTGATCCGCATCCATCCGTTCCCAGCCATCGGGGGTAAGCTGTTCAAGCGGCCGATAGCGAACCTTGTACTGCATCCGCTCGGAACCCTCGACCCAATAGCCGAGATAGACAAACGGCAAGCCGGTTTCCGCCGCACGGCGGATGTGGTCCAGGATGATGTAATTGCCCAGCCCCGAACGGCCGCATTCTTCCGGCTCGTAGAAGCTGTAGATCATCGAATAGCCGTCGGTCTGCCGGTCGGTGAGGCAGGCGCCCACCAGGCGGCCCGGCTCTCCATCCTCGCGCCGCTCGCGATATTCGACGATGACGCTGGTGACCGGCGTGTGTTCCACCATGTCGGCGAAGTCAACCTCGTCCATCGCGGCCATGCCGCCACCGGGATGGCGCGCGCCCAGATAGCGGCGCAGCAATTCAAATTGTTCGTTCGTGGCCCAGGGGCGGCATTCGATGGCGATCAGGTCGGCATTGCGCTTCAGATTGCGCTTCTGGGTGCTCGATGCCCTGAATTCAGTCGCGGCCACGCGAACCGAAACACAGGCCCGGCAATTGCTGCAACTGGGGCGATAGGCCACCGTCTGGCTGCGGCGGAAACCGATGCGGCCCAGCGCTTCGTTCAACCCGTCGGCATTCGGCCCCTTCAGCTCCGTAAACACCTTCCGTTCCGTCCTGCCCGGCAGATAGGGACACGGCGCCGGGCTGGTCACGAAGAAGCGGGGGAAGCGTACCGGTGCGGTCACGGGGCTGCGCAGCCTTCCAAGCTAAGTTTGGCCAATGGGCGAGTTCCCGCAGACTATGCCCCGGAGACTCGACCATTAAAACAACCTTAACCACGATTCATGCTTAACACAGGGGATTTTTTGCACAGCCACACCCCCATGCGGCAGGGGTTGCGGCTGTGCGGCCCGAAATCGGTCAGTTGAGTTCGACTTCGCTAACCTGATAGCCCTTGGCGGTCAGAGCATCGATCAGCGACACGAGCTGCTCGCGGTCGCGCGCTTCGCATTCGATGTCCGTCACCAGCCCCTTGGCGGGCAGATTTGTGAAGATCCGCTGGTGGTAGATTTCCAGGATATTCACATGGTGCGCATCGAATTCGTGCATCACCTTGTAGAGCGATCCCGGCCGGTCCTGCAGGAAGATGCGCAGGCGGGCGAGGCGGCCCGAACGGGCAAGATCGCGCAGCAGCACATTGGCCAGCAGGCGCGTATCGATATTGCCGCCCGATAGCACCAGCCCGACATTGCGGCCCTTGAACTTTTCCGGATGAGCCAGCACGGCGGCAAGCCCGGCAGCGCCGGCCCCTTCCACCACCGTCTTTTCGATCTGCAGCAGCAGCGCCAGCGCCCGCTCCAGCATTTCCTCGTCGACCAGCACGATCTCGTCGATCAGGTCTTTCAGCACGCTGGACGTGAAGCTGCCCGGCACTTTCACCGCGATGCCTTCAGCCAGAGTATCCCCGCCGCTGGGCAGATCCTTGCCGTTGAGC
This sequence comes from Erythrobacter sp. SG61-1L, assembly GCF_001305965.1. Classification (NCBI taxonomy): domain Bacteria; kingdom Pseudomonadati; phylum Pseudomonadota; class Alphaproteobacteria; order Sphingomonadales; family Erythrobacteraceae; genus Erythrobacter; species Erythrobacter sp. SG61-1L. Next base: position 3,487,974 of record NZ_JXQC01000003.1, on the reverse strand, counting down.
TTGGAATACATCGACGGGTAAAGCTGGGGCTGGACGCCGAACAGCTTGATGTCCGGATTGAGCGCCTTGGCCACCGTGCCCATGCCGGACAGCAGGCCGCCGCCGCCGATGGGCACCACCAGCGTGTCGATCTGAGGCGCGTCGGCCAGCATTTCCAGTGCAACCGTTCCCTGCCCGGCCGCCACGTCAGGATCGTCGAACGGGTGGACGAAAGTCAGGCCCAGCTGCTTTTCCAGGTTGCGGGCATATTCATAGGCTTCGTCGTAATTCTCGCCTTCGAGCACGACTTTGCCGCCGACCTGTTCGGTCTGGATCACTTTCACCATCGGCGTGGTGCGCGGCATCACGATGGTTACGGGTACGCCCAGGCGGGTGCCGTGATAGGAAAGGCCCTGCGAATGGTTGCCGGCAGACGCCGCGATCACACCGCGATTGCGCTGTTCCTCGGTAAGCAGCAGCAGCTTGTTCAAGGCGCCGCGTTCCTTGTAGGCGGCAGTGAATTGCAGGTTTTCGAACTTCAGCCAGATATTGGCGCCGGTAATCTGCGAAAGGGTTTTGCTGTGCGTGGTGGGGGTACGCACGACCGCGCCTTCGATCCGCTGTGCAGCGGCCCGAACATCGTCGATCGTCAGCAGCGCGGTGGCGCTTGCTTGCTTATCCAGTGCAGTAGTCTCGGTCATAGTGTGCGGCCCGTAACGGAAAACCGTGCATTTGGGAAACAGACAATCGCATCCGCGCCACCTAGGCAGAGTGGGCATTTGCATTGCGACCCAACAAGCTGCACAGGACACACCGATGACCGAGAAGACAAAGATCGCGTTCCTTGGCCTTGGCGTTATGGGCGGGCCGATGGCCGGCCACCTCGCCCGCGCCGGATATGATGTCACAATCTACAACCGCACTCTGGCCCGCGCGGAAGCCCGGCAGGCGCTGCTGGCGCAAGAAGGCCTTTCGGTGCGCGTTGCCGCCACTCCGGCCGAGGCTGCGGCCGGGCAGGACGTTGTAATCACCTGCGTGGGCAACGATGCCGATCTGGCGCAGGTCGTGCTGGGCGATGAAGGCGCGCTGGCGGCCATGGCGCCCGGATCGCTCTATATCGACCATACCACCGTTTCCGCCGACATCGCGCGCCGCATCGCGGCAGAAGCTGACGCGCGCGGCATTCTGGCTGTGGACGCCCCCGTTTCCGGCGGGCAGGCGGGCGCGGAAAGCGGCAAGCTTTCCATCATGTGCGGCGGCACGGACGAGGCTGTGACGGCAGCCACTCCGGTGATGGAAGCCTATGCCGCGCGCATCGTGCATGTCGGCGGCCCCGGCGCCGGGCAGGTGACCAAGATGGTCAACCAGATCTGCATCGCCGGCGTGCTGCAAGGCGTGTCCGAAGCGGTGCGTTTCGCACAGGCCGCCGAACTCGACATGGACAAGGTGCTGGAAGCCGTATCGGGCGGCGCGGCGCAGAGCTGGCAGATGGTCAATCGCTGGAAGACCATGGCGGCTGGCGAATTCGATTTCGGCTTCGCGGTGGACTGGATGCGCAAGGATCTGGCCATCGCCATGGCCGAAGCGGAAAATCTGGGCGTAGAGCTGCCGGTCACCAGCGTGATCGACGGTTATTATGCCAAGGTGCAAACCATGGGCGGCGGGCGTCAGGACACCAGCGCGCTGGTCCGTTGCCTGCCGGAAGGCGGCAAGAAATGATCGCTCGCGTGGCGGCCGCGCTGGCGGCTTGTGTCCTTGCGGCATCGCCTGCCGCGGCCGACACGCTGGTCAATAATATCAATGGCGTTTCCGTGTCGCGCGACGGCACGGTGACGCAGTTCGGCGGGATGATGATCCGCGACGACGGCATCATCCGCCAGATCCTGAAGCGCGGCGAACAGCCGATGACGCCCTATCAGTATCATGTCGATGGGCAGGGCAAGACGGTCGTACCCGGCATGATCGACGCCCATCTCCACCTGATGGACCTGGGCTTTCAGGCGCTGACGCTGGACCTTTCCGAAACCACATCGCTGGCCGACGCGCAGGCGAAGATCGCCGCCTATGCCGCGCGCTTCCCCAACCGGGCATGGATCATCGGCACGGGCTGGAATCAGGAGAAATGGGGCCTCGGCCGCTTCCCCACCGCTGCCGAACTCGATGCTGCCGTGGCCGACCGCCCCGTCTGGCTGAGCCGGGTGGATGGCCATGCAGGCTGGGCCAACAGCAAGGCACTGCAGATGGCGGGCATCACCGCCAAGACGGCCGATCCCGATGGCGGCCGCATCCTGCGCACTGGCGCCACCCGCAACCCGGCGGGCGTGCTGGTGGACAATGCCCAGAAGCTGGTGGATTCCAAAGTTCCGAAGCCGCGCCCGGAAGACCGCGACCTGGCCTTCCTCACCGCGCAGGACATGCTGATCCGGCAGGGCGTAACCGCCGTGGCCGACATGGGCATATCCATCGATGACTGGCAGTCCTACCGCCGCGCGGGCGACAGTGGGCAATTGCGCATCCGCATCATGGCCTATGCCGGCAGTGTGGAAGACATGGCGCTGATCGGCGGCCCCGGCCCCACGCCGTGGCTCTATGATGACCGGCTGCGGCTGAACGGTATCAAGCTGTTTCTCGATGGCGCGCTGGGTTCGCGCGGGGCTTGGCTGAAGGCCCCCTATACCGACGATCCGGGCAATAGCGGCCTGCAATTGCTCAATCCCACCCAGCTGCGCAACATCATGAGCCGCGCCGCGCTCGACAAGTTTCAGGTGGCCATCCACGCCATTGGCGATGCGGCCAATGCCGAGGCGCTGAGCGCGATCAGCGAAATGGCGGACACCTACAAGGGCGACCGGCGCTGGCGCATCGAACATGCGCAGGTGGTTGACCCGGCAGACTTCGCGCGCTTTGCCGAAGAAGGCGCCATCGCCTCCATGCAGCCCACCCACCAGACGAGCGACCGGCTGATGGCCGAAGCGCGGCTGGGGCCGGACCGGCTGGCGGGCGCCTATGCCTGGCGTTCCATGCTGGACGCCAAGGTGCCGCTGGCCTTCGGGTCAGACGCGCCGGTGGAACTGCCCCGCCCCTTCGAAGGCATGGCCGTGGCCATCACGCGCGAGGACAAGGACGGCCAGCCCTTCGGCGGGTGGCAGCCCCAGCAAGTCATCAGCCGCGAACAGGCACTGGCGGCCTATACGGCAGGCGCAGCCTATGCCGGATTTGCCGATGGGCATTTCGGCCAGTTGACCGAAGGCGAGCGGGCGGACTTTCTGGTGGTGGATCAGGACCCGTTCCTGGCCAGCACGCAGGATTTGCGGAACACGAAAGTGCTGCAGGTGTGGATCAACGGTGCGCAGGTATTCGATGCCGCAACCGCCGTTCCACTTGAGATCAAGCAGGACGAGGCGATGAAGAGCTTCGATCTGGGTGAAACCACCGAAGCCACTCCGCCTGCCGAAGGACGGTGACGGCCTGATCCGGACGGCACGGCGCCGAAAGTGCCACCGCTCCTTTCGTCACTGCGAGCAGCACTGGATTGCCTCGCTGCGCCCACAATGACGGCGAGCTAAGGGACGGAGAGGTAAGGGACGGAGAGGTAAGGCTGTCAGCCTTCCTTCGCGGGTTCGGTGGCTGCGGGTTCTGCAGCGGATGCGGCCGCAGCGGCTTCCGCTGCCGCCTCGGCAGCAGCCTGTGCCTCTTCTTCCGCTTTCTCCTTCGCCCGCTTGCGTTCGGAGAAGTACATCAGCACCAGCGACCCTTCGAACAGCACCAGCAGTGGCGCCGCGAGCAGGAGCTGGGAGACCACATCGGGCGGCGTAATCACGGCAGCAACGATGAAGATCACCACCACCACATAACGGCGCGCACCCACCAGTTGCTCGCGCGTGACGAGGCCGGCCGTATTGAGCAGCAACAGCAGCACCGGCAGCAGGAAGCTGATGCCGAAGGCCAGGATGAAGCGCATCACCAGATCGAGATAATCGCCCATCGCAGGCAATGCTTCCTGCGTGAGGCCGCCCGCCGTCCCCTCGAAGCCGAGGAACCATTTGAAGGCAGTTGGCATGACCACGAAATAGGCCAGCGAGGCACCGGCCGCGAACAGCACCGGCGTGGCGAAGAGGAAGGGCAGGAACGCCTTCTTTTCCTTCGCATAGAGGCCCGGCGCGACAAAGGCCCAGAGCTGATTGGCGATCACAGGAAAGCTGATGAAGAAGGCAGCGAACAGCGCCACCTTGATCTCCACGAAGAAGGCTTCGTACAGCTTCGTATAGACCAGCCTGCCCTGCCCCGCAGGGAAGGCATTGGTCAGCGGGAGCACGAGGAACCCGAAAATGTCCCGCGCGAAATAGAGGCACACGCCGAAGGCCACCAGCAGCGCGGCGACGCAGCGCACCAGCCGCGCGCGCAACTCGATCAAATGATCGAGCAGCGGGGCCTGCGAATCGTCGATTTCACGGATCTTGAACACCATGGCTCAGGTCTTCTCCGGATCGGCCGGGGCAGAGGGCGCGGCAGGAGGAGCAGTCTCGCCAGCAGGCACATCGGCCACGCGCGCTTCGGCAGAGGCTGGCGGTGCGGTTTCGGCGGAGGCATCCGAAGCGGAATTGTCAGAGGCAGCCGGGTCCACGGCAGGCGGCAGCGGCACCATCTCGGCACCTCCGCCATTGGCGGCATTGGGCTGTTCCGCATCGGGGTGCTGTTCCATCACCCGGCGGTTCTGTTCCTGCCACTTCTTCTCCATTTCCTCCAGCTCCGCCTCGCGGATCATGGTTTCCATGCCGGCGCGGAAATGGTTGGAAACGCGGCGCACCTTGCCGATCCAGCGACCGGCCGTGCGCAAAGCTGCAGGCAAATCCTTTGGGCCGATGACGAGTACCGCCACGACCACGATGACCAGCAGCTCTTGCGCGCCGATGTCGAACATGATGCCAGCGGGGGCGAACCCCCGTCCTCATTCAGTTGGAGGTGGTATTATCGGGAGACTTCGTCTCCGCATTATCTGCCGCCCCCTGCTTGGGTGCATCGATCCTGGCAGGCGGAACCGCGGGCGCATCGTCGTCATTCAGGCCCTTGCGGAAGCTTTTCACGCCCTTGCCGAAATCGCCCATCATCTCGGAAATCCGGCCACGGCCGAACAGCACGAGGATTACGATCGCGATTATCAGGATCTGAACCGGCCCGATATTCATTATTGGCAACTCCGATACTTACGGGGCGGACCCTTAGCCCAGTTCGCCGGGCTTATCCAGCATCGCGGCATCATCCGCGTCCGCAAGATCGGTTTCCGAGGCCGATTCAGCCTCTTGTGCGGCCTCTCCAGCGTCCCCGCCTGTCATAAGCGCATCATAAGCGTCATCAACCGGATCAAGCAGGCCCGCTGCGCGCAATTCGTCGATGCCCGGCAGGTCGCGCCGCGATTCGAGCGAAAAGTGGCTGAGGAATTCCGGCGTGGTGGCATAGATCACCGGGCGGCCCGGCACTTCGCGGCGCCCGGCCACGCGCACCCAGCCCGCTTCCATCAGCACGTCCAGCGTTCCGCCGCTGGTCTGCACACCGCGGATCGCCTCGATCTCCGCGCGGCTGACGGGTTCGTGATAGGCCACGATCGCCAGCACTTCGGTGGCCGCGCGCGACAGGCGGCGGGCATGTTCCCGCTCGCGCCGCAGCAGATGGGCCAGATCGGGCGCGGTCTGGAACTGCCAGCGCTTGCCCCGCTCCACCAGCCGAATGCCGCGCTGGGCATAATGCGCTTCCAGTTCCTTCAGCGCCGCGCGCACATCCGCCCCGCCGAGATGGGTGGAAATCGCATCCGCGCTCAAGGCTTCTTCCGCGGCGAACAGGGTGGCCTCCACCGCACGCACCAGATCGTCCGCTTCGGGCCGGGTGCCGGCTTCGGGCACCTGTTCCTCGCTCATGCCTTGATCCGCCTGAGATGCATGGGGCCGAAAATCTCCTCCTGCCGAATTTCCGCCTTGCCCAGCCGGGCGAGTTCCAGCGCGGCGACGAAGCTGGAGGCAAGGGCGGAGCGTTGCAACTTCTTGTCCGGCCCGCCGGGCAGGAATTCGCGCAGTTCCATCCAGTCCAGCGTGACGCCAAGCATGGCAGAGACCCGGTCCAGCGCGGAATCCAGCGTCATCACCATCCGGTCGCGCACCATGTGCACTGCCGGCTGGGTGCGGGCCTTCACCTGGCCATAGGCCTGGATCAGATCGAACCAGTCGCACTGCCACAAATTCTTGCGGTCCACCCGCAGCCCTTCCGGCGCGCCGCGCAGGAACACATCGCGCCCGATCCGGTCACGCCCCATCAGCCGCGCCGCAGCCTCGCGCATCGCGCCCAGCCTTTGCAGGCGCAATTGCAGGCGCAGGGCCAGTTCTTCAGGGCTGGGATCTTCCTGCTCGTCCTTCGGCAGCAGCAGGGCGGATTTGAGATAGGCCAGCCATGCGGCCATCACGAGATAATCGGCCGCCAGTTCCAGCTTCAATGCCTCGGCCCGCTCGATATAGGCGATATATTGGTCGACGAGCGAGAGGATCGAGATGCTCTTGAGATCGACCTTCTGGCGCCGCGCAAGATCGAGCAGCAGGTCGAGCGGCCCTTCCCAACCATCGAGTTCGAGGTAGAGCGCCTCTTCCTCGCTCGTTGCCCCCTGACCGGCTGGAAACTCCCATGCATCGTCCTGCGGCAGCGGCGGGATGTCAGCGTCCAGGGAAGTTTCCTGTTCGCTCATGCCGGCTGCCCGACAAGGGCCAGCAGTGCGTCCCTCTTGGCCAGTAATGTGGCCTGATCGGTGCCGTTCTGCCCCCCTTCGGTGGCGTTGAGCGCACGGTCAAGCCTTCTGGCCGCAACCTCGCCCATGGCGGGCAAGGCACTGGCAATGCCCACCATGTCGTCCATTTTCGCCCAGCAATTCAAGGCGATGTCACAGCCCGCGGCGAGCGCCCGCGCGGCACGTTCCGGCACTGTCCCGGTCAGCGCCTCCATGTCCAGATCGTCAGTCAGCAGCAGCCCATCGAAGCCGATCCGCTTGCGGATGATCTCGCCAACCACGAAGGGGGAAAGCGTCCCTGCATTCTCATCGTCCCACGCGCGATAACGGATATGGGCCGTCATCCCCACCGGCGTATCTGCAAGGGCGCGGAAGGGGGCGAGATCGATCTCCAGCTCTTCCTCGCTCGCATCCACTACTGGCAGGGCCTTGTGGCTATCCGCCATGGCGCGGCCATGGCCTGGCATATGCTTGATGCAGCCTGCCACTCCGGCGCGGATAAGCCCCTGCAATATGGCCTTGCCCAAGGCGGCAACGCGCATCGGCTCGCTACCCAGCGCGCGGTCTCCGATTACGTCATGCGCGCCGGGCTGGCGCACATCGAGCGAAGGATGGCAATCGACCGTGATGCCCACTTCGGCGAGATCCATGCCCAGTGCCTGCGCATTGGATCGCGCCGCTTCGATCGCGCTGGCGGGGGCCAGATCGTAAAGCCGATCGAAAACTTCGCCCGGTGGAAAAGCGAGCCACTGCGGCGGCTTCATCCGCGCGACCCGCCCGCCTTCCTGATCGATGCAGATGAACAGCCGGTCCCGCCCCTGGATCGCGCGCAATTCATCGGTCAGCGCGCAGAGCTGATCGCGGCTTTCCACATTGCGGCCAAACAGGATGTAGCCTGCAGGATCGCAGTCACGGAAAAACGCCCGCTCGTCAGCGGTCAGCTGTAGTCCGGAAAGGCCAAAGATCGCTGGCGTCATGGACAGGAAGGCTCGCAGCTATGCGTCATTTCCGCAAGCATGGCGCGCGCGCGGATGTGGAAATTCACCTTGAGCCGAGCCGGCGCAGGAAACAGCCTTACGGCTTCACCTGACAGGCGCCGCCCGAAGCCTTGAGGCTATTGCACAGCGCGTTGGCCCCGGCCAGATCGCCCGCCACGGCCTGCAGGCGATAGACTTTGCCAATGTCGGCCTGCCCTTCAACCACACGGTGGCTCACACCGCTCAGCGCCTCATATTTGCCTGCCAGCTTCTGCCAGCCCTGTTCCGCGCTTTCGCGGGTGGAATAGGCGCCGACCTGCACCCCGACACCGCCTTTGGCTTCAGCAGTGGACACTGGCGATGCGGCCTTGGTGTCGATGCTGGGGCGCGGCAAATCCTCTTCGGCCAACTTGGCCTCACGCGTCTTGCCTTCGGCTACCGCAAAGCTGGTATCGCCAGTGCCGGCAAAGGTCTTGCCGCCCGGATCTTCCGGCTTGCTCTTATAGGGGCCTTCCGGCGCCTCGATCGTGCTGCCATCAGCCATAAGCGCAGGGTCAGACCGTTCGCGGGTAAACCACCAGATCGCCCCAACGAGCAGAGCGACGCCAAGAAGGCCGATCACGGCAAGAGCGGCGATCCGCGCCGTATCGACGCCTTCATCCTCGTAATCGTCGTCGCTTTCCAGCCAGGGCAGCTGGTCGTCACCATCGTCCAGCGCCAGCCGGCCGGCAGGTGCCGGTGCCGCGCCGGCATCTCCGAAAGGATCGCTTTCATCGCCGTACTGATCGCCGATCGCCATGTCTTACAGCTCCTCGACAGCCTCGACACCCAGCAGATTGAGGCCGTTCTTCACAACCTGCCCGATTTGCAGGCCGAGGAAAAGCCTTGCCCCGGTCAGTTCGGGTTGATCGGAAAGAATGAAGCGCTTGGACGGATCGTCATTGCCCAGATTCCAGTAAGCATGGAACGCTGCTGCCAGATCGTAGAGGAAGAAGGCAATCCGGTGCGGCTCGCGAGCAACCGCAGCCGCTTCCACCATGCGGGGGAACTGCGCGGCATGCTTCACCAGCGCCAGTTCTTCCTCGCCCAGCAGATCGAGATGCGCGTCGGACGGCGCAAGCCCCTCGGCTGCTGCCTTGCGCAGGGTCGAATGGATGCGCGCATGGGCATACTGCACATAGAAGACCGGATTGTCCTTCGAAGCTTCCACCACCTTGGCAAAGTCGAAATCCATCTGCGCTTCGGGCTTGCGGGTCAGCATGGTGAAGCGGACCACGTCCTTGCCCACTTCATCGACCATGTCGGCGATGGTGACGAAATTGCCCGACCGCTTGGACATCTTGGCCGGCTCGCCATCGCGCAGCAGCTGGACCATCTGGACCAGCTTCACATCGAAGGGGATCGGCTTGCCCTGCCCTTCGGACAGCGCAGCGACTGCGGCCTTGATCCGCTTCACCGTGCCGGCATGGTCCGCACCCCAGATGTCGATCAACTCGTCAGCGCTCTGGGCCTTCTGCAGATGGTAGGCCAGATCCGCACCGAAATAGGTCCACTTGCCGTCGCTCTTGCGGATCGGGCGGTCCTGATCGTCGCCGAATTTGGTCGAACGGAACAGCGGCAGTTCCACCGGCTCCCAGTCTTCCAGAGTCTTGCCCTTGGGTGCTTCAAGCACACCGTCATAGACCAGATCGTGTTCGCGCAGCCACTTCTCGGCCGCTTCGGGCTTGCCTGCGGCCTGCAGTTCCGCCTCGGAAGAGAAGAGATCGTGATGGATGCCCAGCAGCGACAGGTCCGCGCGGATCATCTCCATCATTGCGGCCACGGCGCGGGTGCGGAACAGCACCAGCCATTCCTCTTCCGGCTTGCCGAGATAGGCGTCGCCCAGTTCCTGCGCCAGCGCGGCGCCAACCGGCTTGAGGTAATCGCCCGGATAGAGGCCGGCCGGAATCTCGCCAATGTCCTCGCCCAGTGCCTCGCGATACCGCAGGTAGACCGAGCGGGCGAGCACATCGACCTGGCCGCCCGCATCGTTGACGTAATATTCGCGCGTCACGCGATAGCCCGCGAATTCCAGCAGGCTGGCCAGCGCATCGCCCACCACCGCGCCGCGGCAATGGCCCATATGCATCGGGCCGGTGGGATTGGCCGAGACATATTCGACATTCACCATCCGGCTTCCGCCCACGCTCGAACGGCCATAATCCGCGCCCAGCGCGGCAATCGCGGCCAGTTCGCCGCGCCACGCCGCATCGGATACGCGCATGTTGATAAAGCCCGGCCCGGCGATTTCGGTGGAGGTCACTTCCGGCAGCGCTTCCAGCTTTGCCGTAATCCCGCCCGCCAGTGCACGCGGATTGGTTCCAGCGGGCTTGGCCAGCACCATCGCGGCATTGGTCGCCAGATCGCCATGAGAAGGATCGCGCGGCGGCTCCACCGTCACGCTGGAGCGCGGCAGCCCTGCTGGCAACGCACCTTCCTGTTCGAGCGCGTCGAGGACATCTGCGAGATGGGCCGCGAAGGCGGCATGGATCGTCTTGGTTGCGGACATGGTTCTGGCCGTTAGCCTGTTTACTGAATGGGGAAAAGCGCCCAGCCGCCATTTGGCGGCCGGCGCGTGCGCGGGGCCATGCGGCCCGTCAGGCTCTCCCGCCAGGGGAGAGCCGGTTCATCGGGTGGCGTTATAGGCCAGCTGCGCTTCGGAAAGCTGGAAACCGACCAGCAGTTCGAAATTCGCGCGGGCAAGTGCATCGCGCACTTCCGGCAGGGTGAGCGGATCAATCGCCGCGTCTTCCTCGCCAGCCCGGCGCTTGCGGCCGATCTTATCGACGATGTCCTGCGGCAGGGTTGCTTCCGCGCGGTCGATATAGGCGCCGGCCACGCCGCTCGCCTGCGCGCGTTCCTGCCCATCGGCGAACTGGATCGTCACCGTTCCCACTCGCTTGGAGACAACGGCACTGCCGCCGCGCAGTACCGTGGAGAAATAGGGAATCTGCACCGTACGCGCGCCATTCGTGTTCGAGCGGCGTGCCAGCACGTCGAACGAGGCAGTGGCGTAGACCCGGTCGCCCGAATCGTCGCAATTGCTGCGTACATTGGTCATCACCGCAACCACGTCGATCGCATCAGCCGTACGTGCTGCGCCGTTGAACAGGGTGATATCCCCCGTGTAATCAGGAATGCCGACTGCAGGACAAACACCGCGCAGCGCGGTAACGCCCACGCCTTCGTCGATCACGAGCTGGCCCTTGGCGTGGCACCCCGCAAGCGCGGCTGCGCATGCGGCCAGGGTCGCAATCTTGGAAATCCGGCGATGGCGAGCGATCATGAAAAGTCCTCAAGGCGAAGCTGTCGGCGCAGCCCTAGCCCTTTCGCCGCGCAGCGACAACCGCTAGAGCGACCCAGATGAACGCTCCCTTTCCAAAACCACACCGTCCGGAAACGCTTATGCCCCTGATCCTGCTTATTGCAGCGCCGCGCGGTTTCTGCGCCGGCGTGGACCGCGCGATCGAGATCGTGGAGCGCGCGCTCACCCGTTATGGCGCCCCGGTCTATGTCCGGCACGAGATCGTCCATAACCGCTTTGTCGTAGAAGGGCTGAAGGCCAAGGGCGCGGTTTTCGTGGAAGAGCTGGACGAAGTGCCCGATGGCGTGCCGGTGGTATTCAGCGCGCATGGCGTGCCCAAATCCGTACCGGAAGCCGCGACGGAACGCGGGCTGAACTGGCTGGACGCCACCTGCCCGCTGGTGAGCAAGGTACACCGCCAGGCCGAACGCCAGATGGAAGCCGGGCGGCATATCGTCTTTGTGGGCCACAAGGGCCATCCCGAGGTGATCGGCACTTTTGGCCAGGTACCCGAAGGGGCGATGACGCTGGTCGAAACCGTGGAAGACGTTGCAGCCCTCGACCTGCCGGAAAAGACTTCTCTGGCTTTCCTGACCCAAACGACGCTCTCGGTGGACGACACGGCAGAGATCATTGATGCCCTCAAGGCGCGCTATCCCCAGATTGTCGGGCCCAAGGCGGAAGACATCTGTTACGCGACGTCCAACCGGCAGGCCGCGGTAAAGGCGATTGCGCCGCAATGCGATCTGGTGCTGGTGATCGGTGCACCCAACAGCTCAAACTCCCTGCGTCTGGTGGAAGTGGCCGAACGCTTCGGCACGCCCGCTCGCCTGATCCAGCGCGCGAGCGAAATCGATCCCGACTGGCTGAAGGGTGTGGCCACGCTGGGCCTCACTGCAGGCGCCTCCGCCCCTGAGAAGCTGGTGCGTGAAGTGGTCGACACGCTGTCGCAGTGGCGCGAGGTGGAAGAGCACACGCTCGTGACTGCGGAAGAGAAGATGATCTTCAAGCTGCCGCGCCAGCTGGCGGACTAGGCCGCGCGAAGGGGGACAGGCAAGTGGCAGTCTACACGCATCTCGGCGCAGAGGATCTCGCTGCGCTCATCGCGCATTATGACGTTGGTGAACTGGTTTCGGCCAAAGGCATCGCGGAAGGCGTTTCCAATTCCAACTGGCTGATCGAGACGACAGGCAGGGAAGGATATGGCGCGCGCTTCATCCTCACCATGTATGAACGGCGGATCGAACTGGCGGACCTGCCTTTCTTCCTTGGCCTGCTGGATCATCTGGCGGAACATGACTGCCCCGTGCCGCGCACGATCCATGACCGTGAAGGCGCCGCCTTCCGCATGCTGGACGGCAAGGCAGTGGCGCTGATCGAGTTCCTGCCGGGCGTTTCCATCGACCATCCCGAGGCAGAGCAGGCTTACTCAGTAGGCCGTGCCCTTGCCCGCGTTCACCTGGCCTCAGCCGATTTCGCGATGGAGCGCGCGAACGATCTCAGCCTGGCCGGCTGGGAAAATCTGGCTGGCGTCTGCGGCACGGAAGGGCTGACCCAGATCGACCCGGCATTGGCCGCAACAGTGAGCGAGGAACTGGAATATCTGCGCGAGAACTGGCCCAAGGGCCTGCCGCGCTCGGTAATCCACGCCGATCTGTTCCCCGACAATGTCCTGATGATGGGACATCAGGTCAGCGGGCTGATCGACTTCTATTTCGCCTGCTGTGACATCACAGCCTATGATCTGGCAGTGACCCATGCTGCATGGTGCTTCGATGCCGAAGGGCGCGGGTTCCGGCCGGAAATCGGCACTGCGCTGATGGAAGGCTATGAAAGCATCCGGCCCCTGTCGCACGATGAACGCGCCGCGCTGGACGTGCTGGCACGCGGGGCCTCTCTGCGCTTCCTGCTGACGCGCGCCGAAGACTGGCTGCACACGCCCGCCGATGCGCTGGTAACCCGCAAGGATCCGCTGGCATTCGCCCGGCGGCTTGCCTTCTATGCGGATCGCGGGGCCGCTGCTTTTGCCGCCCATCCTCACCCGGACCATCTGCCTTGAGGAACGGAGTGTGACGAAGGTAGAAATTTTCACCGATGGCGCATGCAAGGGCAATCCCGGCCCGGGTGGCTGGGGCGCGCTGCTGCGCATGGGCCCGCATGAGAAGGAACTTTCCGGCTCAGAAGCGCACACCACGAATAATCGCATGGAAATGATGGCAGTGATCAGTGCACTGAAGGCACTGACGCGCCCTTGCGAGGTGCAGCTTCATTCCGACAGCAAATATGTGATCGACGGCATCACCAAGTGGGTGCACGGCTGGAAGCGCAAGGGCTGGGTCAATGCGAGCAAGAAGCCAGTGCGCAATGCCGAATTATGGCACGATCTGATCGAGGCTGCCGCCCCGCACAAGATCGACTGGATCTGGGTGAAGGGCCATAATGGCCACCCCGAAAACGAACGGGTGGACAAGCTGGCCAGCGACGCGGCCGCGAGTGTGGCGGGGCGTTGAGGCCCCGCCGGATCGGGTAAGTCAGCTATTGTCCTCGACGGGAGCGTCCGGCCCGTTCTTCTTGATCGAATCGATGGCGTTCTGCGCGCTCGCCTTGCTGGAATAGCCTTCGGTCGAGAACATCACTTCGGAATTATATTTGAAGCGGACGCGGAACTCGCCTGCCTTGTCCTTATAAATCTCGAACTTGTGCGCCATGGGGCCAACTCCCTTCGTTGCTCGGTTTCGAACAGTTCGCGAAGTTGCCCTTTCCGGCGGCTGAACCGCAAGTCCTTAAGCGAAGCGACTGGCCAGATAACGCTCGCGATCCAGCGATACAGTCAAATCGTCGGCTGGCAGGTTCAGCAGGATCTGGGCTGCAAGCCGGGCGGCGGCAGGCGCCGTCTGGATGCCGAAACCACCCTGCCCGGCAAACCAGAAGAAGGCCGGATTAGCCGGATCGAAGCCATAGACCGGCAGCCGGTCGGGCGCGAAGCTCCTCAGGCCGGCCCATTTGTGCTCCACCCGTTCCACTGTCCAGTCCACAACCTGTTCGAACCGGTCAATGGCGATGGCCACGTCCAGTTCCTCGGGCGCGGCATCGCAAGGGACGCTGGGCGTTTCGTCATGCGGGCTAAGCCACAGGCGCCCGCTCTCCGGCTTGAAATAGAAGCTGCCGCCAAGATCCACTACCAGCGGCAGATCGTCCTGTGCGGCGGGAGCAGTGCGCAATTGCACCACGGTGCGTCGCAAAGGCTGAATGCCCAGCGGGTGGATTCCGGCAATCTGCGCCACCGGGTCCGCCCATGCCCCGGCAGCATTGGCCAGCACCTTGCAGTGGATCGTCGCACCGTCGGAAGTGCGCAGGGTCCAGCCACGGTCCCGGTCGTAGCCAGCTTCGGTCAGGCCAGCGCGGCAGCGCAGCTCCACCCCGGCCTTCCTTGCTTCGGCAAGATACCAACCATGGACTCCGGCGACATCGATGTCGCGGCAGTCCGGTTCGTCAACACCGTAAATCCAATCGGGCTTGAGGCCCGGGACGATCTGCTCGATCTCCTCACGTCCCAGTCGTTCCACCCTGACGCCTGCCTGCTCGAAATCGGCGATGAACGCCTCGAGTTCCGGTTCCTGCCCGGCCTTGGCGATGTTGAGCGATCCGCGATCCGACAGGAAGCCGCGTTCCTCCAGCCATTGGCCTGAAGCGGTGGTCAGCGGCTGAACCAATGGACCGCCATAGGTCTCGGCCCAGAACGCGGCGGAACGCCCGGTCGCATGGCGGCCCGGTGCGTCTTCCGCTTCCAGCATGATTACGCGAGCATGGGGTCCGAGTTCGGCCGCAAGGCTCGCCCCGGCGATTCCCGCGCCGATTACCGCAATGTCGTATGTATCGTTCAAGAGGACCTCTTCGTCCCCCGCGATGCGACAAGCGAGAGGAATCCGTCAATCGCCTCTATCGCAAGATTTCTGATGGCGTCGACTTCGCGCAACACTTCATGGTGCGCTTCCTCGCCGAACAGGAACAATTCCCCCCGTGGCAGTCGGCGGACCGCTCTCTCAATCGCGGAATAGGCCACCAGCTTGTCATGATCGGTGGCCACGACGAAAACCGGCGATTCCACTGCCTCCAGCACACCGGGCTTTTCCAGGCCCCGCACCGAGGCATACGCGCGTTCCACCCAGCCCCAGCTACCCGGCCCCATGACCAGTTCCGGCCGGTGCTGGCGCCACCATAATTCATCGCCGTAGCGTTCGGGATCATGAGTCAGCAGCATGTCACGGCCCTCCGGGACTTCGCCGGGCTTCTCGCTCCATTTCCAGGCCGGGCGGCGACGGTCGCCCAGATGGGTCATCAGACCGGCGATGGAGTGCATCAGCCAGCTTGGCAGACCCCAGGAATGGAACCCCAGCATCGGCGCCGACAAAATTGCTCCATCCGGCTCGATGGCCTTTTCCGCCAGTGCACGCAGCACCAGATGGCCGCCCATCGAATGGCCTGCGATCACGTGCGGGCCGGGCGTCTCGGCCACCCAACGGCGCCAGAACCACGCCAGATCCGCCACCCAGACGGCGAAATCGGGCACATGGCCCGTTACCGCGTCCATTCCCAGCCGCCCGGACCCTGCCTGCCCGCGCCAGTCCGATGCCGTGACCCGCCAGCCCTGCTTCGACCAGTGGTCCAGCGTTTCGAGGTATTTCTCGTAGCAGTCCCCCCGCCCTGGCAGGAACAGGATCGAACCCCTGGCACCAACATCTGGCAGGGGCCAATCGATCCGGCGAACCGGCCAGCCATCTTCGGCATGCCAGAAACCCTCCACTGCGGCCGCCGGAATGGCCCGGCGGTCGAAAGAACAGCTCTGCGCTTGGATTGGTTGGCTAATGTGAGCCTCCTGCCCGTGGTTACTTTTTAGTAAGCCCTTAAGAGTACCCGTGCCTTCTGAGACCATCAGGGGGCCTATATGGACGACGCTTCGATCCAGTACGGATTGCTTGCAGCCTTGGCAATTGCACTGCTTGTGGCAGCCTTCACCGATATCCGTTCGCGACAGATCGCGAACTGGCTGAACGCTGCCATCGCTCTTGGCGCGCCGCTTTTCTGGTGGGCCAGCGGGCTTGCGCTGTGGCCGGGCGTGGCGATCCAGCTTGGCGTTGCAGTGGCCTGTTTCGCCGTCCTTGCCGTTCTGTTCGCGCTGCGCGCGATGGGTGGCGGCGACGTGAAGCTGCTTACTGCGCTGGCCCTGTGGATCCCGCCGACGCAGTTTCTGACCCTGCTGATCGTGATGGCACTGGTGGGCGGTGTGCTCACCATCGTGTTCGGCGCCTGGCACGTCGCCCGCCGCCAGCGCGACCGCCTGGCGGTGCCTTACGGGGTCGCAATCGCAATCGGGGGATTGTGGGTACTTGCCGCGAATTACCTGCCAGCAGCCCACGCTGCAGGCGGGAATTTGGGGTGAACGGGATTTTAACCATTCTGGCCGAACATCGGGGTTCTGAATTCCCTACGGTCATTGAGGGGGCTTGACGCACCATGGACAGGAAGAAACTGGTACTGCTGCTGGGGGCGCTGATCATCGCGATCGGCACGGCCATTGCAGCGCGTAGCATGTTCGCGGGTTCCTCCGCTCCTCAGGCCGCAGCCGCGCCGCAGGAGCCTGAAGGCCCGAAGGTGCTGGTGGCACAGCGTGCACTGCCGGTCGGTACCATCATCACCGCCGATGCGGTCGCCTATCAGCTGTGGCCGAAGGAAATGGTGCAGGACGCCTATTTCATCGACGGCAAATCCGACATGAACATCCTTCTGGGTACTGTCGTTCGCCACCCGATCACAGCCGGTGAGCCGGTTACCCAGGGTTCGCTCGTCGCCCCCGGCGATCGCGGCTTCCTTGCCGCAGCGCTTGGCGCGGGCATGCGTGCCGTAACCGTTCCCGTGTCTGCCAAGACCGGCGTGGGCGGCTTCGTGTTCCCGGGCGACCGTGTCGACCTGGTGCTGACGCAGACTGTCAACGCCGGCGACTCGGGCGGTCGCGGTGCTCCGCTCAAGGCCGCCGAGACGATCCTGCGCAACATCCGCGTGCTGGCGACCGACCAGTCGACCGAAACCACCCACACGCCCGACGGCAAGACGGTGGTCCGCGACTTCCGTACCGTGACGCTCGAAGTCACGCCGAAAATCGCCGAAAAGGTCGCCGTTGCCCAGACGATCGGCACTCTCAGCCTGTCGCTGCGCTCGATTGCCGACAATCAGTCCGATCTCGAGCGCGCCATTGCCTCCGGAGATGTGAATGTGCCGGAAGGCGCATCCAAGTCTGACGAGGAAAAGATCCTGCGCACGGCGATGAGCCGCCCGCGTGACGGTGGCAGCAGCTTCGTCACCGGCGGCGACGTCTCCCGCTTCCAGCGCACCTCCATCCCGCGCGCCGATGCAACTCCGCCGCCCGCTGCCATGGCTTATAACGGCAATACCGGCACGCGCGGCAACACTCCGGCAGCGCCGGTCCGGACCGGACCGATCGTCAACGTGACCCGGGGCAAAACCACCGTCGCGGTTCCGGTCGGCAAGTAACGCCATGACCACCGCACCAAGCGAGCGAATTCAATCGAGGGGCAAAACCATGAACCGCCGCCTTATCGCCACCATGCTGACTGCGGCCGTTGCCGCCATCCCGATGGCCACTGCGCCTTCCGGCGTGGCCCACGCCCAGTCCGTGTTGCGGCCTTCCACCGACATCGTGCTTTCCGTGGGCCGTGGCCAGCTGGTCAGCGTTCCAGGCAACATGACCGACATCTTCGTTGCTAACGAGGCAATCGCGGATGTTCAGGTGAAGTCGCAGCGCCAGCTCTACGTCTTCGGCCTCTCCGGCGGTGAGACGACGGTTTATGCCAGCAACGCTTCGGGCGATGTGGTGTGGGCGGCCAACATCCGCGTGGGATCCAACATCGACAGTATCGACCAGATGCTGTCGCTGGCCATGCCCGACGCGAAGGTGTCGGTCGCCACCATGGGCAGCAACACCGTGCTGCTGACCGGCACTGTCGCCGCTCCTGAAGATGCTGCAGAAGCGGAACGCCTCGTGAAGGCCTTCGTCGGCGAGAATTCGAACGTGGTCAGCCGCCTGAAGACGGCCACGCCGCTGCAGGTGAACCTGCAGGTGAAGTTTGCCGAAGTCAGCCGTTCGCTGGTCCGTTCGCTGGGCGCGAACCTGACTTCGATCGACAGCTCCAGCGGCTTCCAGTTCGGCCTCGGATCAGGCCGCGACGGCTTCGCCAATACCTTCCGCCCGAACACGAACCCGGGTGGCTCTGCACTCGGCGCCGGCAGCAGCGTGAAAGTTACCATTCCGGACGTCAACAATCCCGGCAAATATGTCGAAGTTGACGGCACGTCGATCGAAACGATTGCCAACGGCACGACCCTGTCCGGTGCCGGCAAGCTTCTGGGCCTCGACCTGCTCGGCGCGCTTGACCTTGCCGAGCGCGACGGTCTGGTGACGACCCTTTCGCAGCCCAACCTCACCGCGCTTTCGGGCGAAACGGCAGACTTCCTTGCCGGCGGCGAGTTCCCGATCCTGATGAGCCAGGGCCTGGGCACGACTTCGGTCGAATACAAGAAATACGGCGTCAGCCTGGCTTATACGCCCACCGTATTGGCCAATGGCCGGATCTCGATCCGCGTGCGCCCCGAAGTGTCGGAGCTTTCGAGCCAGGGCGCGGTGACAATGAACAACTTCACCGTCCCTGCCCTGACCGTGCGCCGCGCGGAAACGACCGTGGAACTCGGCTCCGGCCAGAGCTTCATGATCGCAGGCCTGCTGAGCAACAATTCGCAGAACGCAATCGACAAGGCCCCCGGCCTTGGCGACGTGCCGATCCTGGGCAATCTGTTCAAGTCGACCGAATTCCAGAAGGGTCAGACCGAACTGGTGATCGTGGTCACGCCGTATCTGGTGAACCCGGTCGATGCGAACGACATCAAGCTGCCGACCGACGGCTTCCGGGCGCCCACTGCTATCCAGCAATTGCTCGGCAATCTGGAAAATGACGGTGTGACCGGCGGCGACCGCCCGAAGCCAAGCGCAATCGGCGAAGGCGCCAGCGCTCCCAAGCTCGGCCTCGAAGATTACGACGCCAAGGATCGCCCGCGCAACGGCCAGGCAGAACGCCGCGCCGAAGCCGATGTCGCTCCCGGCTTCAGCCTCAAGTGAGAAAGGTGAAAACGATGCGCATCCGCATGACCAAATCCGTCGCGACGGCACTGGCACTCACTCTGGGGCTTTCGCTCACGGCCTGCGCCAGCGAACCGACCAACCGCTCGCTCGACTCGGTCAAGCAGCCGGTGGTCGAACGATCGAACTACACCTTCGACGTCACTGCCAGCCCCGGCGGCCTTGCCATCAGCGAACAGCAACGGCTGAACGACTGGTTCAAGGCTATGGAACTCGGCTATGGCGACCGCGTCTCGATCGACGACCCCATGGCCAGCACCGCCACGCGGGAAAAGATTGCCGAGATCGCCGCACGCTACGGCATTCTGGTCAGCGATGGCGCGCCGGTAACCGAAGGCTCGGTAATTCCGGGCACGGCAAGGATCGTCGTCACCCGGTCCAAGGCTTCGGTGCCGGGTTGCCCCGACTGGGGCGGCCGAGCGGCGTCGAATTACAATAACGGCACGAATGACGGCTTCGGCTGCTCGGTAAACAGCAACCTTTCCGCCATGGTCGCCGATCCCGAACATCTGATCCACGGTGCCAAGGGCACCGGCGAGACAGTGATCATGACGTCGAACAAGGCGATTGCCAGCTATCGCGATCAGAAGCCGACCGGAACCGGCGGCCTGAACACGACCAGCACCAGCAACGCCGCCAGCGGAGGTAACTGAGCATGAACGCGCCGTGGAAAGCGGGAACGCCCAATGGACGTGATCCCTTCGCCGCCTTCGTATGCGATGAAACCGCGCTGGACGTGCTGCGCCCGGTCGTCATCGAAATGGGCTGGCAGCCTGAAAAATGCGCCAAGGGCGGCCTGCGCAACGCAGTCCAGTCGCTCTCGGTCACGGCAAGCCCGAACATCCTGATGGTCGACCTGTCGGAAAGCGGCGATCCGCTGAACGACATCAACGCGCTGGCGGAAGTTTGCGAACCGGGCACGGTGGTGATCGCCATCGGCCAGGTCAACGACGTGCGCCTGTATCGCGATCTTCTGGCCAGCGGCATCCATGACTATCTGCTCAAGCCGCTTTCGTCCGGGCAGGTGCGCGATGCACTGGTTCAGGCCCAGGCGGTCTTCTCCGCGCCGAAATCAAGCGATGCCAATGCGGCCAAGCGCCACATCTCGACCGCGGTTGTTGGCACACGCGGCGGCGTCGGCGCATCCACGCTGGTCACTTCGCTGGCATGGCTGTTTTCGACAGAGCACAAGATGCCTACCGCCCTGCTGGATCTCGACGTCCATTTCGGCACCGGCGCGCTGACGCTCGATCTGGAACCAGGCCGCGGCCTGACCGACGCGATCGACAATCCCAGCCGTATCGACGGCCTGTTCATCGAACGCGCCATGATCCGCGCGAACGACAACCTCTCGATCCTGTCGGCAGAAGCGCCGATCAACTCTCCGCTGATCACCGACGGCTCCGCCTTCGTGCAGCTGGAAGAGGAATTCCGTCACGCTTTCGAGATGACGGTGATCGACCTGCCCCGCAACATGCTGATCAACTTCCCGCATCTGCTCGCGGATGTGAATGTCGTCGTATTGGCGACCGAGCTGACGCTGGCTTCCGCGCGCGATGCGATCCGCATCCTCTCCTGGCTCAAGTCGAACGCTCCGCACGCCACTCCGGTCGTTGTGGCCAACAAGGTTCAGCAGGGTCTGGTCGAGATTTCCAAGGCGGATTTCGAGGCTTCGATCGAACGCAAGATCGATTTCACGATCCCCGATGATCAGCGTGCGGCAGTCAATGCCGCCAAGCTCGGCCAGACCTTCGTCGATGCCAACCGTTCCAGCAAGGCGGCAGGCGTGATCCGCGATGTCGCCAACGCTGTTATCGGCATGGGCGGCGAAGAAGCCGTGCTGCACCACGAAGCGAGCGCCAAGACCTCGCTGCTGGGCAAGTTCGACATCAAGTCGCTGATGGCCAAGAAGGGCAGCAAGAAGGCCGCCGAAGCGGTCGAATAAGGAATTCGGGTGGCGGGCGGCATTACGTGCCCCGGCCACACCGGTTGAAGCAGGCAAGGAAGGCAGAACCAGGCAATGAACATTCTCCAGATCGGGCTGTTCGTGTTCGCCATCACCAGCGTTCTGGGGTTGATCTACGCTGCCTTTGCCGGCCCCTCGGCTGCGAAGGAGAGCGCCCGGCGCCTCCAGTCAGTGCGCTATCGTCATTCGGAAAGCACGGTCGACAAGGTCGAATCCCAGCTCAAGAAGGCAATCGCCGCGCGCAAGCCCAAGATGCATCGCATCGCCGGCTCCAGCTCGCGTATCGAGGCCCTTGCACTGCGCCTGCATCGTAGCGGCAAGAACTGGTCGGTCACGCAATATGTCTACGCCTCGATCGGCCTTGCGCTGGCTCTGGCGGTAATTGTCTATCTCAAGTCGGGCGCGCTGCTGCTCTCGCTGGCCGTGGGCGTGCTGATCGGAGCCAGCGTGCCGCATATGGCAGTGAACTACTTCATCAAGAAGCGCACCAACTCGTTCAATACCAAGTTCCCGGACGCGCTCGAACTGCTGGTGCGCGGCCTGCGCTCCGGCCTTCCGGTGACGGAGACCTTGTCGGTTGTCGCAAGCGAAATCCCCGGCCCGGTAGGTGAGGAATTCCGCGCGATCGTAGACCGAATCAAGGTCGGTCGCTCGATGGAAGAAGCGCTTCAGGTCACGGCCGACCGCCTCGGAACTCCTGAATTCCAGTTCTTCTGCATCACCCTTGCGATCCAGCGCGAGACGGGCGGCAACCTTGCCGAGACACTCTCCAACCTGTCCGACGTTCTCAGGAAGCGTGCGCAGATGAAGCTGAAAATCAGGGCGATGAGCTCTGAATCCAAGGCCTCGGCCTATATCGTCGGCGCCCTGCCCTTCCTGGTCTTCGGCATGATCTACTGGGTCAACCCGGACTATCTGAACGACTTCTTCGTCGATGAGCGACTGATGGTCGCAGGCATTGGCGGCTTCGTCTGGATGGGCATCGGCGCGTTCATCATGGCCAAGATGGTCAGCTTCGAAATCTGATCGGGAGGAACAGCAACATGATCGGCACACCTCCCGGCCCCACGCTCCTCGGCGTCGACGTCCTTGCCGTCGGCTCCATTCTGGCGGGCGTCGCCGCACTGGCCGCAATGATGGCCGTCTATGCCGCCGTTACCGTGCGCGATCCGATGGTTCGCCGCGTGAAGACGCTCAACGCCCGGCGCGAGGAACTGAAGGCCGGCATCGTCACCGCCACTGCCAAGAAGCGCCAGAGCCTGGTCCGCAAGACCGAGACGACCGACCGCATGAAGGACGCCCTGACGGGAATGAAGGTTCTTCAGGACAGTCAGGTCAAGCAGATCCAGCAGAAGCTGGCGCAGGCCGGTTACCGCAACAAGGAATGGGCCGTCGCGGTGATCTTTGCCCGCATGGTCCTGCCCATCGTACTGGGTGTGATTGCGGTGATTCTCGTTTACTGGAGCAACACCTTCCCGGAATGGAGCAGCTTCAAGCGCTTCATGGCCTTCGCGGCCGCGATCATCGCCGGCTACAAGGCGCCTGACCTGTTCCTCAAGAACAAGATCACCAAGCGCTCCCAGGCCATGCGCAAGGGTCTGCCCGATGCGCTGGACCTTCTGGTCATCTGCGCCGAGGCCGGCCTGACCGTGGACGCCGCCTTCGCCCGCGTGGCCAAGGAACTGGGCCGCGCCTATCCCGAACTGGGCGACGAGTTCATGCTCGCGTCCATCGAACTGTCCTTCCTTACCGAACGAAGGATGGCATTCGAGAATCTCGCCTATCGCGTCGATCTGGACTCCATCCGCGGCGTGGTGACCACCATGATCCAGACGGAGCGCTACGGTACGCCGCTGGCATCCTCGCTGCGCGTCCTGTCCGCCGAGTTCCGCAATGAGCGCATGATGCGAGCGGAAGAGAAGGCAGCGAGATTGCCCGCGATCATGACGGTTCCGCTGATCCTGTTCATTCTGCCGGTGTTGTTCATCGTGATCCTCGGCCCAGCGGCCTGTGCCATCGGCGACACCTTCGCCAACCGGCCTGGCGGCGGCTGATCCAGCCGGACCACTGACAGAGCAAAGGCCCTTTCCGCCAGCCGGAAAGGGCCTTTCGCTGCTTTGGGAAGCCTTGCGACCGCTTGCCCTGGGGTGATGTCAACCCGGCGCCTCAGTCGTAATTGCCGCTGTCGATACCTTCAGCGTGCAGATCGCGCACCTCCTGTTTGAGACGCACAAGCAGTCCCTTGAAGCCTGCAATCTCCTCGGCAGTGAATCTGGATAGCAGCCGCCGTTCCATCTCCAGTGCGAGCGGCATGATCTCACCATACATCCGCCGACCTTCTTCGGTGAGTTCAAGCAGGTGCGAACGCCCGTCCTTGGTATTGGGCTGGCGCCATACGAGGCCACGTTCCTCCAGTTCCTTGCAGGCGCGGTTGACGGCGACCTTGTCCATCAGGGTCATCGCCGTCAGCTCGCGCTGAGTCAGCGCACCGGCATCGCCCAGCACCGCCATTACTCGCCACTCCGGCACCTTGAGGCCGAAGCGGCTCCGATATTCGAGCGCAATGCGCCCGCTTACGGCATTCGACGTGACCGAAAGCATGTAGGGCAAAAAATCGGAGAGGGGCGATTTAACGTCCATATGGTTTTTGCTGTAACGATTTTGCATTGCAAAATGCAAGTATCGAACGGTAACGCCGTCCAAAATGGCACGAACTGGCTGCCCCGGCGTCAGTATTTATCGTTTTTGTGCCGGCACTGCCCGGCCAAGCACGCGACCGGCCACGGCGTCCAGCCGGGCGACAAGTGCCTGATCCCGCTTTTCCGGGGAAGTGACGATCGCGCCTTCGAGCGCCGTGTCGATCGGGCTGGAGCTGCGTTCCTTGGGCAACAGGCCTGCCAGCGCAGTCAGGGCAGCACGCGCCTTTCCCGCATTGTCGTGCATCACCCGCAGCACTTCTTCAACGTCCACCGCTTCGCCGCTTTCCCGCCAGCAATCGTAATCGGTGACCATTGCCAGCAGGGCGTAAGGCAATTCCGCCTCCCGCGCGAGGCGGGCTTCCGGCAGGGCCGTCATGCCGATCACATCCGCGCCCCAAGCGCGGTACATGTGGCTTTCCGCTCTAGTCGAAAACTGCGGCCCCTCGATTGCCGCATAACAGCCGCCGCGATGCACGATCGCCCCGGCCTTTTCCGCTGCATCGCCGACAAAGCCGGAAAGGCGAGGGCAAGTGGGATCGGCGAGGCTGACATGGGCGACCAGCCCTTCCCCGAAGAAGCTCCGGTCCCGGCCCAGAGTGCGGTCGATCATCTGGTCGACCACCACGAACCCGCCCGGTGCGAATTCCTCGCGCAGCGAACCGATGGCCGAGATGGACAGGATGTCGGTCACGCCGCAACGCTTCAGAACATCGATATTGGCGCGGTAATTCACCGTTCCCGGAGACATGCGGTGCCCGGCACCGTGGCGGGCCAGAAAGGTGAAGCGCACATCGCCAATGCGCCCGGTAGTTACCGGGCCGGACGGTTCGCCGAAGCTGCTGCGCACCGTGATCTGCTGAGCTTCCTCCACAACCTCTGCATCATAGAGACCGGTTCCGCCGATCACGCCGATATGCCAGCTTGCAGTCATCCGTTCCTCAGCAATCCTGCCATGATGAAATCTATCAGATGCGCGCGGTAGCGGTCGCGCAATTCCTCGGACAAGGCATCTTCTCCGAAGCAATAACGCATGAACAGCCGCGCTGCGAAAAACCGGTCAACCGAGCCGGTCACGCTGAAATAGAAGAGTTGTGGGTCAACCTCGCGAAACACCCCGGCTTCCACGCCTTCACCGATCAGTTGATCGTACGCGGAATAGATCGGGCTAAGATAGGTGTTCGCGATCCGCTGTGCCTCCACTGCTTCGCTTTCGCGGATAAGCCGCATCAGCAGACGCTGGATGTAGGGGACATCGTAAAAACGGTCCACCACCGCGGAAATGTGGCGGCGCAGCTTCGTCTCCGGATCGTGTTCCGACGCCAGCAAGGCATCGACCGAGGCCAGAATGCTGGTCATATCCCGGTCCAGCAGGGATTTCATCAGCCCCGCCTTGTTGCCGAAATAATATTTCACCAGCGCCGAGTTGAGCCCCGAGCGACGACTGAGCTGGGCCAGCGAAATGTCGACCGTATCGGTCTCGCGCATGATGGCAGACGCGGTAGCAAGCAATTGCTCCCGCGCTTCAGACGTAGTGTCCGGTGCTGCCGCCATGTCCTTGCCCCCCGGCCTTGCGCCTTACTTCGGCTGCATTCGGATCGCACCGTCGAGACGGACATGCTCGCCGTTGAAATAGCCGATCTCGATCATGGTCATCACCAGCGCAGCATATTCTTCAGGATGGCCGAGCCGCTTCGGGAACGGCACCTGAGCGGCAAGCGATTCCTGCGCTGCTTCCGGCAGGCCTGCCAGCAGCGGTGTACGGAAGATGCCCGGCAGGATCGTGTTTACGCGGATGCCCTCGCTCATCAGGTCACGCGCGATGGGCAGCGTCATGCCCACGATGCCGCCCTTGGAAGCAGAATAGGCAGCCTGCCCCATCTGGCCATCGACGGCAGCAACAGATGCAGTGTTGACGATAGCCCCGCGCTCATTGTCCACCAGCGGCTCCAGCGTCATCATGCCCGCAGCAGCCTTGGCGATGCAGCGGAAGGTGCCGACCGTGTTCACTTCCAGCGTCTTGGCAAAGGCGGCTATCGGAAAGTGCGAGATCGCACCCGTTTCGCGGTCGCGCCGAGTCGTCTTGCCGATGGTGCCGATACCGGCGCAATTCACCAAAATCCGTTCCTGCCCATGGGCTGCACGAGCCTTGGCGAAACCGGCATCGACGGACTCGTCGGAAGTGACATCCACCTGGCAAAAGATGCCGCCGATTTCGGCGGCGACAGATTCGCCCTTTTCCTGCTGCAGGTCGAAAAGCGCAACCTTGGCCCCACGCGCGGCCAGCGCACGAGCGGTCGCCTCGCCCAGGCCGGAAGCGCCACCAGTAATGACGGCGGAAACGGTGTTGTCGATCTTCAAGCTAGCCTCCCTCGCGCCGGAATCGGCGGAAAATTAAGCGACCGGCTAAGCAGGTCGTCCTGCCCGGTCAAGCCGGGAGCTAAGTCGGCAAATATTTCGTCTCGATTGCAACTGTTGTGCGATTGCAACATTCGGGCAATGAATGCCGCAACGCAAAGTAATTTGAATTGAAACCAATCCGGGCTTCACGCAGGTGGTAGGTAGCACACACGCTATTTCGTCGTCCGGGCACGCTGCAAAGGGGATGTCCGGACAACGTTCACATCAAAGCGCCCTGCCATGAGCAGGGCCTGCAATGGGGACTGTATCAGTGAAAATCCAATCCCGCCTGAAGGGTGCTGCCGCACCTCTCGCGTTGTCCATCATGCTGGTGGCACAGCCGGTTCTGGCACAGGACGACGATTCCGTCGCTACTGTCGACTCGGCCGAAGATACGGATGCCGTCATCATCGTGACCGGTTCGCGTATTGCCCGCAGCCAGCTGAACGAACCCAACCCGGTCGTCGCCGTCACGGCTGAACAGATCGAGCGTTCGGGCGACGTCAACGTCGTCGACACCCTGATCCGCAACCCTGCCCTGCTCGGCTCGGTCGGCTCGGCCGACAGCGCCGGCTCGAACACCGGCGTTGGCCTGGGCTATACCGGCGTCAACCTGCTTGACCTGCGTAACCTCGGCGCGAACCGCACGCTCGTCCTCGTCAACGGCAAGCGTCACGTCGCCGGCGTTCCCGAATCGGCTGCGGTCGACATCAGCTCGATCCCGCAGGATCTGATCGAACGCGTCGACGTTCTCACCGGCGGCGCTTCGGCCGTTTACGGTGCCGACGGCGTGTCGGGCGTGGTCAACTTCGTCCTCAAGCGTGACTTCGAAGGCCTGAACATTCGCGCTCAGACCGGCTGGACCACCGAAGGCGACGGCAACCAGACCCTCGTCTCCGTCACCGCCGGCAAGAACTTTGCCGACGATCGCGGCAATATCGCCGTGGCGTATGAATATGCTCGCCAGGAACGCGTCGATACCCGTGCGCGCAGCTACCTTGGCGACAACAGCCGCTTCTACGGCATCATCCGCGATCCCAACGACTTCCCTGACGATCCGAACGTGCCCGATCGTATTCCGATCGCCAACACCGGTTGGTCCGACAGCTCTGTCGACGGCGCGGTCGACCTCGATTTCGACGGCATTCCGGACTACACCGGCAGCGGCAAGGTCTATGACCGCGGCCTGATCCTCCCGTCTTCCGGCGGCCTTGCGATCGGCGGCGATAACACGCCGCGCGCCGGCTATTACGGCGACATCGTGCCGCAGACCGAGCGCCACGTTGGCAACGTGCTGCTCAGCTACGAGGTTTCGCCTGCTCTGCGCTTCTTCGCGGAAGGCAAGTACATGAAGGCGAAGGCTTACTCGATCAGCCAGCCGAGCTTCGACTTCTACACCCTGCTGCAGGGCGACAACTACTTCCTGAACGACCGCTTCGGCGATCTGGTTCAGGGCGACGCTCTGGTCAGCCGCGACAATTTCGATTTCGGTCAGCGCGGCGAATATAACGATCGTGAAACCTGGCGCGGCGTTATCGGTTTCGAAGGCGAGATCTCCGATCACGCCCGGTACGAAATCTCGTACGTCTACGGCGAAACCTCGGCGGACGTGACCAACACCCACGCCCGTATCGCCGACCGCTATTATGCTGCGATCGACGCTGTCGACGATGGCACCGGCAAGGCCGTCTGCCGCATCGACATCGACGGCAGCGGCATCGTCGACCCTACCGAGTGGAACTACGGCGCTGCGCCCGAAACCTTCACTCCGGGCGCCGGCAGCGGCTGTGTTCCGCTCAATCTCCTGGGCTATGGCGTCGCTTCGCAGGCCGCCATCGACTGGGCGACCCGCGATTCGCTCTCCAGCTCCAAGGTTACTCAGAACGTCGTTTCGGCTTCGATCAGCGGCGACTTCGGCAAGTTCTTCGAACTGCCGGGCGGTCCGATCGGCTTCGCCATCGGCGCTGAATATCGCAAGGAAACCAGCGAAGCGACCTATGACGAATACTACCACAATGGGTGGTATGCGGACAGCGCGCAGTTTGCTGACTCGAGCGGCAAGTTCGACGTTTCGGAAATCTTCGGCGAATTGAACGTTCCGATTTTCGACGGCGCTCCGATGGCTGAAACGCTCTCCTTCGGTGCAGCAGTTCGTCTGTCCGATTATTCGAGCATCGGCAGCACCACGGCGTGGAAGTTCGACGGCGTCTACGCTCCGATCCCGGATATCCGCTTCCGCGGCACCTATTCGGAATCGGTCCGCGCACCGAACATCGGCGAACTGTATGGCGCCCAGGCTGGCGGCTACCTGTTCATCGACGATCCGTGCGATCCCACCAACGTCGCCGAAGGCACGCAGTATCGCGCTGCGAACTGTCAGGCGCTGCTCAGCGGCCTGGGCCTCACCCCCGACGAGATTGCTGCGTTCAGCCCGGCCACCGATGCCGAAGCGAACACCAGCATTCTCGGCTTCTCGGGTGGCAACCCCAATCTGAAGGCCGAAACCGCCAAGACCTGGACTGCCGGCGTTGTGCTGCGGCCCTCGTTCATTCCGCGTCTGGCCGTCAGCTTCGACTGGTACAACATCAAGATCGAGAACGCGATCAACACCGCCACGGCCCAGGATCTGGCCGAGCTGTGCGTTGACCAGCCCTCGCTGGACAACCAGTTCTGCACCAACATCGATCGCGATCCCGACTCGGGCTTCGTCGTCGGCTGGCGCTCTGGTCCGCAGAATGTTGCCAAGTTCGAAACCGCAGGTTTCGACGCTCAGGTGAACTACTCGCTCCCGGTGGGCGATGGCCTCGGCACACTCTATTCGAACCTGACGATCGGCTATCTCGACAAGCTGAACTACTTCGCATCGATCGGGGCCGACCTCGACAGCGATCTGGGCGAGGCCTACAAGCCGCGCTGGACTGCTGCCTGGGATCTCAACTGGGAAATCGGCAACGTGACTGCCAGCTACTCGCTCACCTGGTGGGACAAGACCCGCCGGTACACGACCGAGCAGCTCGCGGGTAACCCCGACATCAGCGATCCGAAGTACTTCTTCTACAAGTCCCGCGTCGAGCACGACATCCGCGTCTCGGCCGACTTCGCAGACAAGTTCACCGTCTATGGCGGTATCAACAACCTGTTCAACGCGAAGCCGGACTTCTCGCTCAGCTACCCGGTCTCTGCCTATGGCCGCTATGCCTATATCGGCGTGAAGGCGAAGCTCGGCGACATCTTCTGATTGCTGCTGCAATCCGGAACTTGAAAGGCGGCCTTCGGGCCGCCTTTTTTGTTGACCTTCACTGTCCTGCTTCGCCAATCCGGCAGTTCTGCCAAACGGGGAAGCCAGCATGGTTCGTATCCGCCTGAAACCTGACACTCTCGACGAAGAGAACCGGAAGTTCGAACAGGCCCGCCTGCCCGGCCCGCTCTTCCTCAACAGCGTGCCCAAATCAGGCACTCACCTGCTGCGCAACATCATGCGGATGTTCGTTCCGGTGGAAGATCAATACAAGACGCAGTTCATCCAGTGGGGCAACCTCCAGCAGCACCTCATGGCGTTCGAGCCGGAGCGCCGAATGCTGAGCTGGGGCCACCTGCTCTTTTCTGACGTTTCGGCAGTCGAGACCTCTTCCGCGCGCACGATCGTGCTGGTCCGCGATCCCTATAGCTGGGTTCTGGCGCGAGCCCGCTTCTTCCTTTCAGACGAATTCGGCGACAATTCCATGCTGGTGAAGAGCCAGCGCCTGTCAGTCGATGCGCTGATTACCCTGATGATCTTCGGGGTCCAGAAGAAGAGCATGAGCCTGCGCGACATGTATATGCATAATGCCGTCAGCTGGATGGGCGCAGGCTGCCCGATTGTCCGCTATGAAGACATTATCGCCGCGCTGAAAGACCTGGACGGCGCCGGCGCGGAAAGCTTCTTCATGGGCCTGTTCGAAGCTTGCGGCCTTGCCAGTGTGCCCGATGACTGGCGCGAGCGCGTGCGGATAGGGGCCGACCGCAAGCAAAGCTCCACCGCGAGTGAGAACCTGTCCAATGCCGGCAGTGCCGTGCCCAAGGTACTTGGCGAGAA
This sequence comes from Erythrobacter sp. SG61-1L, assembly GCF_001305965.1. Taxonomy (NCBI): domain Bacteria; kingdom Pseudomonadati; phylum Pseudomonadota; class Alphaproteobacteria; order Sphingomonadales; family Erythrobacteraceae; genus Erythrobacter; species Erythrobacter sp. SG61-1L. The sequence goes on along the minus strand of NZ_JXQC01000003.1, from coordinate 3,457,563 downwards.
GCACCGCAAACTGGTGGACTTTGCCGCCCCGGGCCTGCGCGAATTGCTGGGATACGCCTGAACGCAAACGGCCCCCAGCTCACTCGAGCGGGGGCCGTCCAGTATCAGCTCACGGCGATGCTCAGCGCGCCGTCGCCTTCGTCCACATTGACAGTCGAACCGTCGGGGATTTCCCCGGCCAGCAGCTTCTCCGCCAGCGGATCCTGCAGATAACGCTGCACTGCCCGCTTGAGCGGCCTTGCGCCGTAGACCGGATCGTAGCCTACCCGGCCCAGCCAGCGCCGCGCCGCCTCGGTGAGGTCGAGCGTGATCTTGCGGTCCTTCAGCAGCTTCTGCACCCGGCCTACCTGGATATCGACGATCGGTTCCATATTCGCCTGGCTCAGGCGGTGGAACAGAATGATCTCATCCAGACGGTTGAGGAATTCGGGGCGGAAATGCGCCCGCACCACTTCCATCACCTGCGGTTCGACTGCCGAAACGTCCTGCCCGTCAGCCATGTTCGCCAGATACTGGCTTCCCAGATTACTGGTGAGGATGATCAGCGTGTTGGAGAAGTCCACCACGCGGCCCTGTCCATCGGTCAGGCGGCCATCGTCCAGCACCTGCAGCAGCACGTTGAACACGTCCGGATGCGCCTTCTCGACCTCGTCGAACAGCACGACCTGATAGGGCCGGCGCCGCACCGCTTCGGTCAGCACGCCACCTTCCTCATAGCCGACATAGCCCGGAGGAGCGCCGATCAGGCGGGCCACCGCGTGCTTCTCCATGAACTCCGACATGTCGATGCGAACCATCGCGCTATCGTCGTCGAACAGGAACTCCGCCAGGGCCTTGGTCAGTTCGGTCTTGCCGACGCCCGTGGGGCCAAGGAACAGGAAGCTGCCCAGCGGACGGTTCGGATCCTGAAGGCCTGCACGCGCACGGCGCACAGCCTTGGACACCGCCTCTACCGCAGCCTGCTGGCCGATGACCCGCTTGCCGATCACCTGCTCCATCTGGAGCAGCTTCTCGCGCTCGCCTTCCATCATCTTGTCGACCGGCACGCCGGTCCACTTGCTGACTACGGCAGCGATGTCGTCCTCAGTCACTTCCTCGCGCAGCAGGGCGTTCTGCGACTGGGACTGGGCTTCGGCCAGCTTCTTTTCCAGCTCGGGAATCCGGCCGTAGGAAAGCTCGCCCGCCTTGGCGAGATCGCCCTGACGCTGAGCCTGTTCCAGTTCCAGCCGGGCAGAGTCCAGCTCTTCCTTGATCTTGCCTTCGGCAGCGATCTTGTCGCGCTCGTTCTGCCAGCGCGTGGTCAGTTCGCTCGACTGCTGTTCGAGATTGGCCAGTTCTTCACGCAGGGCATCCAGCCGATCCTTGGAAGCGGTGTCCGTCTCCTTGGAGAGGGCCATTTCCTCGATCTTGAGCTGAATGATCTTGCGATCCAGCTTCTCGATTTCCTCAGGCTTGCTCTCCACTTCCATGCGGATGCGGCTGGCGGCCTCGTCCATCAGGTCGATCGCCTTGTCGGGCAGGAAGCGATTGGTGATGTAGCGGTTGGAAAGCGTCGCCGAAGCCACGATCGCGCCATCGGTGATGCGCACGCCGTGATGCAGCTCATACTTTTCCTTCAGCCCGCGCAGGATGCTGATCGTATCCTCCACGGTCGGTTCCCCGACATAGACCGGCTGGAAACGGCGCTGCAGGGCAGCGTCCTTCTCGACATACTTCTGGTACTCGTCGAGCGTGGTCGCGCCGATGCAGTGCAACTCGCCGCGCGCAAGGGCGGGCTTGAGCAGATTGCCTGCGTCCATCGAGCCTTCGGAGGCGCCCGCGCCGATCAACGTGTGCATCTCGTCGATGAACAGGATGATCTCGCCTTCGGCGCCCTTCACTTCGTCCAGCACGGCCTTGAGCCGTTCCTCGAACTCGCCGCGATATTTCGCGCCCGCGATCAGCGCGCCCATGTCGAGCGCCATCAGCTTGCGGTCCTTCAGGCTGTCCGGCACGTCGCCATTGGCGATGCGCAGGGCAAGGCCTTCGACGATGGCCGTCTTGCCGACGCCGGGATCGCCGATCAGCACGGGGTTGTTCTTGGTGCGGCGCGCAAGGATCTGCACCGTGCGGCGGATTTCCTCGTCACGGCCAATCACCGGATCAAGCTTGCCGGCGCGCGCGGCCTCGGTCAGGTCGCGGGCATATTTCTTCATCGCGTCATAGCTTTCTTCGGCGCCCGCGGAATGCGCGGCGCGGCCGCCGGTCACTTCCTGGATCGCCGCTTCCAGCGCCTTGGCATCGACATTCGCGGCCTTCAGTGCCTGCCCGGCGGCCGTAGTGGTGGCCAGCGCCATCGCCTGAACGATGCGCTGCACCGGCACGAAGCTGTCGCCCGCCTTCGATGCAAGCTGTTCCGCTTGATCGAGAATACGGACCGTATCATTGTCGAGGCCCGGCGTTGACTGCGCGCCGCTGCCGGAAACGGAAGCGATCTTGGCCAGCGCCTTGTCCACTTCGGCAGTGGCGATGTGCGCGTTGCCGCCCGCGCGCTGGATAAGCTGCGCGGCCATACCCTCGCTATCTTCCAGCAAGGCCTTCAGCAGATGTTCGGGGGCGATCCGCTGATGGCTCATGCGGATGGCAACGGTCTGTGCGCTCTGCAGGAAACCCTTGGCGCGATCGGTGAATTTTTCGAGATTCATGGGGTGCCCTCAATACCTTTCCGCCTAGATATGGTGTTGCACTTTGGCAACACAAGCCCTCGTCCCGGATTTTTGTCAGCCCGTGTGCCAGCCGCATATGGTGAGGTGTTACACATGTTACGGACCCATCGCGTAAAAATTCCCGGCCCTCACTGATACGCGTCAAATCAGCGTGACAGGTGCTGAAAGGCAGGCGCGACTTATCGCGATTGTCTAGACCGGGCCGGGCCGTGTAGGAAAGTTTCAAACGAAAATGCGCAGCCGCAAAGGCCGCGCCCGGTCAGGGGAGAACGGGGATGAAGCGGTGGATCGCGCGGATCGGCTGGGGCGTGCTTGCGCTCATCGCCCTTGCCTTCATCGGCCTCGCCACATGGGAACCCTTCGCCGCCAGCCCTGCGAAAGCGCCAACCGGCGTGACCTATCGCGCCGAAATCCTGCGCGACGAATGGGGCGTGCCGCATATCCACGGCAAGCGGGACGCCGATGTCGCCTTCGGCATCGCCATGGCCCATGCGGAAGACGATTTTTCCACCCTGCAGGATGTGATCGCGATGACGCGCGGCCGCTATGGCGCGGTGATCGGCAAGGACGGGGCGGCAGTGGACTTCGCCTATCACCTGATCGACGCACGCGGCACGGCGGAGCGGGAATATGGCAAGCTGCCTGCCGATATTCACGCCCTGCTGGATGCCTATGCCACCGGCCTCAATACCTATGCCAAGGCCCACCCCGGCGAAGTGAAGCTGGGCAATCTCTTCCCGGTGGACGGGCTGGACATCGCCACCGGCTTTGCCCTGCGCCAGCCCTTCTTCTTCGGGCTGGACCGGGTGATCGCCCCGCTGGCCGAAGGGGAAGACCCGGCAGTGGATTTCGGCCCGGTGTTCGACACCGGAAAGCCCGGCAATCCGCCGCTGACCCCACTGGGGGAAGGATCGGACGACAATGGCTCCAACGCCTTCGCCATCGCCCCTTCCCGCAGCGGCGACGGCGCCACGCGGCTCGTTTCCAATACTCACCAGCCATGGCGCGGGCCGGTCGCCTGGTATGAGCTGGTGGTGGAGAGCGATGAGGGCTGGCACTATGCCGGGGCCACCTTCCCCGGCGCGCCCTTCCCCCTGCTGGGCCATAACGAGACGCTCGGCTGGACCAACACGGTCAACCGCCCGGACATCATCGATGCCTATCGGCTGGTGCTCGATCCCAGCGGCACGAAATACCGGCTGGATGGCAAGTGGCACGATCTGGAACGCCGGGACATCGTCCTGCCAGTCAAGCTCGGCCCGATCACCCTGCCCATCCGCCGCACCGTGTGGAGCAGCGAGCATGGGCCGGTGGTGAAAGGCCCCAAGGGCGCCTTTGCCATCCGTTATGGCGGGATGGGCGGGATCGGCCAGCTGGAGGAATATTTCCGCCTGAACAAGGCCCGCAATTATGCCGAATGGCGGGCGGCGCTGGCCATGCAGGCTGTGCCGTCCACCAATTTCATCTATGCCGATGCGGCGGGCAATATCGCCTATCATTACAATGCTGCCTTGCCCGAACGGATCGCCGGGCCGGACTGGCGGCGGGTCCTGCCGGGGGACCGGTCGGACCTGGTCTGGCGCAGCATAGTGCCGTTCGAAAAGATCCCCTTCTACCTCAACCCGGCATCGGGCTTTCTCTGGAACGCCAACAACACGCCCTTCGCCGCTGCCGGGCAGAGCGACCTTTCGCCTTCCAGTGTGCCCCCGGAATATGGCGTGGAACTGACCATGACCAACCGCGCCCGCCGCGCACAGAAACTGTTCGCACAGATACAGGGGCCGATAGGCCTGCTGGTGCTGGAGCGGATCAAATACGATACCGGCTGGGAACGCGCAGGCTATGTCGCCCAGATGCTGGACGGGATCGCAGCGCTGGACGTCTCAGGCGATCCGCTGCTGGCAAAGGCACAGAAACTGCTGGGCGAATGGGATTACAATTCTGACGGCAAGGGCCGCGCCGATGCGCTGGCCGGGCTGATCCTGAACGAAGCGAGCCGTTCGGATTACAACAACACGCCCCTGCCCGATCCGCGCGCGCATCTGGCATTTGCTGCCCATCACCTGATGGAGCATTTCGGCCGCCTGGACCCGCCGCTGGGCGAGTTCCTGCGGCTGCGGCAAGGCGAAACCGACCTGCCGTACGACGGCGGCAGCGACACTTTGCGCGCGGCCACCAATTTCGACCTTGCGCCCGATGGCCGGGCATCGGTGAAGCATGGCGACAGTTTCATCATGTTCGTGGAATGGGGCAAGGACGGCAAGGTCCGCTCCACTTCCGTCATGCCTTTCGGCAGTGCCACAACCCGGCCGGACAGCCCGCATTATACGGACCAGTCCGCCCTGTTCGTGGCAAGGCAGCGCAAGCCCGTGTGGTTCGAACGCGCCGATGCGCTGAAACATGCCGTTCGTCGATATGAAGTGACGAGCGGCTGAGCAGGCGTTAGGCCTGCGGGATAGTTTCGAAGGTTCCTATTCCCCTGCCCTGCGGAGCAAGGGCCGGAACCCGCCGCATATCAAGGGACTGACCATGCGCCGCAAATTCGCCCCCGTCTTCCTCACGCTCACGGCCTCGCTGGCGCTTGCCTCCTGCAGCGGAGCATCCACGCAGGCCTCGCTCAAGAGCGCGCCCGCAGTTCAGCCCGCGCCGCTGGCCGGGCTCGTCCAGCAAGTGGACATTCCCTATGAGAGCTTCACTCTGCCCAACGGGCTGACCACCATCGTCCATACAGACCGCAAGGCGCCGGTCGTAGGTGTGACGATCTATTACCGCGTGGGATCGAAGCACGAACCGCGCGGTCGCACCGGCTTTGCCCATCTGTTCGAACATCTGATGTTCGGCGGATCGGAGAACGTCGAGAATTTCGACATTCCGCTGGAAGCCGCCGGCTCCACCTCCACCAATGGTTCCACCTGGTTCGACCGGACGAACTATATCGAAACCGTACCCACCGGCGCGCTGGACCTGGCCCTGTTCATGGAAAGCGACCGCATGGGGCACCTGCTGGGCGCGGTGACGCAGGACAAGCTCGATAAGCAGCGCGGCGTCGTCCAGAACGAGAAGCGGCAGGGCGATAACCAGCCCTATGGTCTGGTCGATTATGCGCTCAACGAAGGGCTGCTGCCCGTTGGCCACCCCTATCGCCATTCCACCATCGGTTCGATGGCGGACCTCGATGCGGCCAGCATCACCGATGTGCGCAAGTGGTTCACTGACAATTACGGGCCGAACAATGTCGTGCTGGTCCTGTCGGGCGACATCGATGCCGCCACCGCGCGGCCCAAGGTGGAAAAATGGTTCGGCGACATTCCGCGCGGGCCGGACATTGCCAAGATCGCGGCCGAACCCGTCACCCTTGCCTCACCCGTCACCCGCGAGATGACCGATCAGGTGCCAGTGACGCGCATCTATCGCGCATGGACTGGCCCTGCCCTGACCAGCCCGGATGCCGTGCCTTTGGCCATCGGCATGCATGTGCTGGGCGGACTTGCCAGTTCCCGCCTCGACAATGCGCTGGTGCGCGACGAGCAGCTGGCCGTGCGCGTTTCCGCCGGTGCCCAGCAATTCGAACAGCTGAGCTTCCTGCAGGTGGAAATGGACGTGAAGCCCGGCGTGGACCGGGCACAGGCGGAAAAGCGGTTGGACGAGATCATCGCCGATCTGGTGGCCAATGGCCCCACAGCCGATGAATTGCAGCGTGCCGCCACCCAGACCGTCTCTGCCCAGATCGGCGCACTGGAAGTGGTCGGCGGATTTTCCGGCAAGGGCGCGACCCTGGCGGAGGGGCTGCTCTACGCAGGCGATCCGGCGAACTACAAGCATGAGCTGCAGCGCATGGCCGCCCTGACACCTGCCGATGTGCAGCAGTCCATGCAGCGCTGGCTCACTCGCCCCTCCTACCGTCTGGCCGTGGTGCCGGGCGAGCGCACAGATGATGGCGGCACGATGGGCGGCTGGGGTGATGAAGGCACTACGCCTGCGCCCCTGCCCGATGCCAAGCGCCCCGTGCCCGATGTGCAGCGCAGTGCCCCGCGCGATTATCCGCCCGTGGCCGACGTGGGAGAGCTTACCTTCCCCGGCATCGAACGAGCAAAGCTGGATAATGGCATCACCGTTGCCCTTGCTCGCCGCACAGCCATTCCCAAAGTTTCCGTCCAGCTCTCATTCGATGCCGGCTTTGCCGCCGACGGCACTGAAGCGGCCGGCACCCAGTCACTGATGATGGACCTGCTGGAAGAAGGCACCACCACCCGCAGCGCGGTGCAGATCGCGGAGGAACAGGAACGGCTGGGCGCCTCCATCGGCACCGGGTCGGACCTCGATACCAGCTCCGTCTCACTCACGGCGCTCACCGCCAATCTCACGCCCTCGCTGGAACTCATGGCGGACATGGTGCGCAATCCGGCCTTCAAGGCGGAGGACGTCGCCCGCGTGAAGGACCAGCGGCTGGCCGACATCGCACAGGAAAAGGCATCGCCCTTCGGCCTTGCCACCCGCGCACTGCGGCCGATCCTCTACGGCCCCTCCCATCCCTATGGCACGGTCGGCGGGCTGGGTGACGAGAGCGTGATTTCCGCCCTGACGCCCGAGGCAATCTCTGCCGAGCATCGCCGCTGGCTGCGGCCCGATCTTGCCAGCATCACCGTGGTGGGCGACATCACGATGGACAAGCTGCTGCCCCAGCTCAATGCCACGTTCGGCCACTGGCCGGGCGTCCGCTCCATGCCGCCGCGCAAGGATCTGGCCGCAGCCACCCCTGCGCCCAAGCGCCGCCTGGTAGTGATCGACCGGCCCAATTCGCCGCAGTCCGTGCTGGTCTTCGGCCGCGTTCTGCCGCTCACCGGCAAGCAGCAGGGGCAGGAAGCGCTGGACCTTGCCAATGAGGTGATCGGCGACGGCTTCCTTTCCCGCCTCAATCTCGACCTGCGCGAGGACAAGGGCTGGAGCTATGGCGTGGGTAGCCAGATCATGCGCAATCAGGGTCCGGAGGCACTGCTGGTCTACACGCAGGTCCAGTCGGACAAGACGGCGGATTCGATCAGGCTGATCCTCGATAACATGGCAGCTTTCCCCGTCGCCCGCCCGGTGGAGGACACCGAATTCCAGCGCGTGACCGATGGTAATATCCGCGGCATGCCCAACCGTTACCAGACCAACGGGCAGGTTCTGGGCGCGCTGCTTTCGAACCGCCTCTATGGCCGTCCCGACAATTATCAGGTGAAGCTGCCGGAAATCTATCGCTCCGTGACCAAGGAGGCGATCGACGCGGCGGCCCGGCAATATCTCCAGCCTGCCGATCTGGCGATCATTGTGGTGGGGGACCGCAAGGTGATCGACCAGCAGCTTGCGGGACTGGACATGCCGGTTGAATATGCCGATACTGACAGCAATGTAAGTGAGGCGGAGTAAGCCCCGCCGCTTGCCCCTTTTGAGAGGAGAACACCATGTCCGTTGCCGGTACCTATGAATGCCTGACCAAGACCCCGATGGGCGACCAGACCAGCACTTTCACTGTCGTCCCTTCCGATGACGGCGCCACCTTCACCGGCCTCAACGCCGGTCCGCTCGGCTCGCTGGAAGTGAAGGAAGGCAAGATCGACGGCAACACGCTGACCTGGAAGATGGACATGACCGTGCCCATGCCGCTCACCCTCGAAGCCACCGCCACGATCGACGGCGACACGCTGACCGGTACCGTCAATGCCGGTGCCTTCGGCGCCATGCCGATGACGGGCTCCCGCAAGGGGTGACTTCGTAGATTGCTCGGGACTGGTGCAATCTGAATTTGCGCCAGTCTTTTTTGCTTTTAATCAGCTTCCGTTAGTCACGAGTCCAAACGGGGGGTCGCGTGAATATTGGAAACCGCAAGGCGGTGGCATTGGCCGTAGCGGTGGCCATTGCTGCGCAATCGCCTTCTGCCGCGAATAGCGAAGACGTCGCACCCCCTATCGCAGAAGATTCGACGAATTCCGCCCCTTGCCAACTCCATGTTTGGCCCGCCCCAAGGCTTTCCGTCAATAATCTGAAATTATGGGATAATTTTGCAGGAGGCGGAACTCTACCGGAGGCGAGCGCAAGAACGTGGATCGCATTTTCAGGAACACATAACATTGACAAAGGGACAGGAGACGCCAGCCTCATCCCGCCCCAGACCGGCATCCGTCCCGCTCCCCTCGCATCCGCGCAACAAGCCGAACTGTTCAGGCAACTGCCGCTCACCAGCTTGATGGATTTGCCGAATTTCCAAGTCATCATTCATGATGAGGCGCTTGACGACCATACCCAGCGCAAGATCAAGACACCCTACCTCAATGACGTACCAGCCTGTTACGCCGACCTCGTCCTCAGCGATGTCGTGTTCTCCCGGGTGACTGCACGCGGACAATCTCTCAAGAGCTACATTCATTTCCGCCAGTTCAGCCCCGATAGCGACCTTCCCGTCCGCCATCTTTCAACCTGGGTCGAAACGAAGCTGCACAATTTCCGCGATGGGGAGAAGGCAGACATTCCGGCAAGCGATGCCGAATTGCCCGGCGCGTTGATTCAAAACATCGAAAAATTTGCCGGTTTTCTCAGCAGCCCCCGGAAGAAGAACTGATCATGCAGCCGCGATACAATGCACATCTCCTGATGCTGCCCGTCATACTGCTTGCCTGCACAGCCATCCCGGCCACTGCCGAGGACAATGGCGAAACGGCGACGAGCCAAAGTGCCGACGCTCCGCAAACGACAGTTTGCGAGCTGCATGCATGGCCAGCAAACAGCCTTCGCTCGACTTACCATGGCTGGTTCCATGGCGGGATTACAGACGGCGCCGTCCAGGGCCGTGACGGCTATCGCAAACTGCCACCCGACCCATTATCGACTGCCGAACAGGCGGCAAGGTTGCGCGCCAGCCCCTTGGCAGAAATCCTGTCTCTCAAAGGCTACAAACTCATCGTCCATGACGATGTTCTGACCAGTGCCCAAATTCGCAAGGCGAAGGGGCCGCATGTGCCGGATGCCCCACCCTGTTATGCCGAACTGGTGACTGACGACATCTTCTTTCAGCAGGATTTCGTTGATGGTCGCTTTCTGAAGGCACTGTTCCGTTTTCGCCAGTTCGATGGTTCGGATACCCCGACGCGCAGCTTCGGCGCCTATTCGCAGCGTCGCCTCAAACTGTTTCCACCGAAGGAAGAAGCGGAACAGGAAGCCAGCTTCAGAGAACTGGCCGATCAGTATTCAGAAGCGCTTGGTGAGTTCGGCAAGGCGTTGAACCCACCGCCCAAAAGAAAAATGCGTGATAATTGAAATGGACAATAAGGGGGTATTTCCAATGAAACTGAAATCCATCAGCGGCATGATTGCCGTTGCCATAAGCCTGTCTGCCGTACCCGCGCTGGCCAAAGAGAAGGTGTTGACGCCTGAAGAACAGGCAGCCGCGGACGCAGCTGCCGCTGAATTGCGCGCCGCGAATGAAGCTGCTGTAGGGCAACTCACCAGCGAATTTGGCCTGGCTCCCACCTCTGCCCCGGCGGACGGCTGCGAATTGCATCTTTGGCCGGCGGAACGGATGACCTCGATTACGACGGGATTGCTTGGCGGCGGCCTGATCGATGCCATGCTGCACAGCGGCACCGATGCGAACAACAAGACGTTGATCTCGAGCGCACTCGACAGCCCAAGCCAGCTTGACGCGCTCCTCCAGATCGATTTGCGCAAGGAGCTTTCCCTGACGCCTGGCACGACGGTGGTGCTGCACGCCCAGCCGCTGGAACGCAAGACCATGAACAAGGTAAAGACGCGCCGCTCAGACTCCCAAGCGTCATGCTACTCGGAGCTGATAGTGGCAGATGTGTTCTACCAGAAAGCCATGATCTATGGCAGGTCTCTGCGTACCCTGTTCATGTTCCGCGACTTCGGATCAGATCAGAAGATCGACACTGAATACAAGGCCTGGGGCGGCAACGGCCTCAGTTTGTTCCCGCCCAAAGAGGGCGAGGATGCAGTGGCCGCGCTTGATGAGCTTGTCACCAAATACAAGCTGAACTTCACCGAATATGCGAACAATGCCCGGACCAAACTTGCCGCGGCAAAGAAGTCCAAGAAAGGGGCCTAAGCACACAGGCAGGCAGGATCGCTTCGCCGAAACGATCCTGCCTCTTGTCCCCAACAGCGGATCTCAGCTTCTGAAATACCCCCGCATCGCCTGATAGGCCGCCGCCGCAACCGTATTCGCAAGGTTGAGCGAGCGGATCTTGTCAGAGCGCATGGGCAGGTGGAATTGGCGGCCGGGGAAGGCGCGCCAGATCGCTTCGGGGATGCCCGTGGTTTCCTTCCCGAACACCAGAATGGCATCCTCGGGATAGTCCGCATCGTAGAACGAGCTTGAGCCATGTTCCTCAAACAGGAACATCTGCTCCGCACGCGGCTGTCGTTCGGCCAGAAAGGCATCCCAGCTGGGAAACTCGGCCAGCCGCACATGGGGCCAGTAATCTAGGCCGGAGCGCTTCACGCGCGTATCGGAAATCTCGAAACCCAGCGGGTGGATCAGCACCAGTTCGGCGCCGAGCGCCACGCAGGTGCGCCCCACCGCGCCGGTATTTCCGGGAATCTCCGGCTGGACGAGGACGATGCTCAGCGGCATCGCCCGCTCCCCGCGGGGCTACTCACCCCAGCTTCTTCTTCAGCAGTTCGTTCACCACCTGCGGGTTGGCCTTGCCCTGCATGGCCTTCATCGTCTGGCCCACGAAGAAGCCGAACAGGGCTTCCTTGCCGCCCTTATACTGTTCCACCTTGTCGCCATTGGCGGCCAGAACGCCGTCCACCGCTGCCTCGATGGCTCCAGTGTCGCTTTCCTGCTTGAGGCCTTCGCGCTCCACGATCGCGGCTGCGCCGTCGCCCGTTTCCAGCATCTTCTCCAGAACCTGCTTGGCAATCGAGCCAGAGATTGTGCCGTCCGCGATCAGCGCCAGCAGTTCGGCCCCGGCATCGGGCGAAACCGGACTGTCGCCCAGGCTCTTGCCCAGCTTGTTGAGCGCGCCGAACAGTTCGGAAATGAGCCAGTTCGAAGCCTGCTTGGCAAGGTCCGCTTCCGGCTTGCCAGCCTTGGCGGCGGCCGCGGCGACGAGCGCTTCGAACCAACGCGCCGTTTCCACGTCAGCGGTCAGGACACCCGCAGCATAGGCAGACAGCCCCAGCCCGGATTCATAACGGTGCCGCTTGGCATCCGGCAGTTCGGGCAGAGAGGCGCGGCATTCCTCCAGGAATGCATCGTCCAGCTCCAGCGGCAACAAATCCGGATCGGGGAAGTAGCGGTAATCATGCGCATCTTCCTTGCTGCGCATGGACCGGGTGGTGTTCTTGTCCGGATCATAGAGCCGGGTTTCCTGCACCACCGTGCCGCCGCTCTCGATCAGATCGACCTGACGACGCGCTTCGCTTTCGACAACCGCCATCACGAAGCGGACCGAATTGACGTTCTTGGTTTCCGTGCGCGTGCCGAACGGCTCGCCGGGCTTGCGCACCGAAACGTTCACGTCCGCGCGCATCGAGCCCTGATCCATATTGCCGTCGCACGAGCCGACATAGCGCAGGATCGAGCGCAGCTTGGCGAGATATGCCCCCGCTTCGGCCGGGCTGCGCATATCCGGGCGGCTGACGATTTCCATCAGCGCCACGCCCGAGCGGTTCAAATCGACATAGGACATGGTGGGGTGCTGATCGTGCATCAGCTTGCCTGCGTCCTGTTCCACATGGATGCGTTCGATCCCGATGGTCTTGGTGCTGCCTTCCGGATCCTTCTCGTCGAGGATCACTTCAAGGCTGCCTTCACCCACCAGCGGATGATAGAGCTGGCTGATCTGATAGCCCTGCGGAAGATCGGCGTAGAAGTAGTTCTTGCGGTCGAACCGGCTCCATTTGTTGATCTGGGCGTTGATCGCCATGCCGGTGCGAACGGCCTGGCGGATACATTCGCGGTTGGGCACGGGCAGCATGCCGGGCATGGCCGCATCGACCAGCGACACCTGACTGTTCGGCTCCGCGCCGAAAGCCGTGGCCGCGCCCGAGAACAGCTTGGAATTGCTGGTGACCTGCGCATGGACTTCGAGGCCGATCACGACCTCCCATTCGCCCGTTGCGCCCTGGATGCGATATTCGCTCATAGGTTTTTCCGTCTTAGTCCCGCTACTTCCGCTTCGTCAGCCGGGGAAGTTCTGGACTTTCGTCCTGTTCGCTTTCCGGCCTGGGCGCATATCGCTTTGGCCGCCGCTTGCTCAATTTCAGCCATGCATCGCCGACGCCTTCGATGACAGAAACTGTCACCGAGATGACGTCAGCCGCAAAGCTCACCACCACTTCTCCGGCTTGGCCGCGAAGCCAGCCCGTTGTTCGATGGCTAGCCCTGCATTCAGCACACCCTGTTCGTCAAAGGCCTTGCCGATCAGCTGGAGGCCCAGCGGCAGGCCTTCACTGTTCAGCCCAGCCGGAACCGACATGGCCGGCAGGCCCGCCAGCGAGGCAGGAACCGAGAACACGTCATTCAGATACATGGCCAGCGGATCGTCCAGCTTGTCACCCAGCGGGAAGCTGGCGGTGGGCGTGGTCGGCGCCAGGATCACGTCACATTCGGTGAAGGCGTTCTTGAAATCATGGCTGATCAGCGTGCGGACCTTCTGCGCCTGTGTGTAATAGGCGTCATAGAAACCGGCGCTGAGCACATAGGTGCCGATCAGGATGCGGCGCTTCACCTCGTCGCCGAAACCGGCGGCGCGGGTTGCTGCATACATGTCCTGCAGGCCGGCACCATCGGGCAGATCGCGCAGACCATACCGCACGCCGTCATAACGGGCGAGGTTGGACGAGGCTTCTGCCGGGGCTATGATGTAATAGGTCGGCAGGGCATATTTGGTGTGCGGCAGGGAGATGTCGACGATCTCGGCCCCCGCATCCTTCAGCCAGGCGATGCCCTGGTCCCAGCTCTTGGCGACTTCGGCGTCCATCCCGTCCATGCGGTATTCGCGCGGAATGCCTACCTTCTTGCCCTTGAGATCGGCATTCAGCCCGGCTTCCCATTCGGGTACCGGCAGATCGAGGCTGGTCGCGTCCTTTGGGTCGAAACCCGCCATGGCTTCCAGCATGATCGCGCAGTCACGCACGTCGCGGGCCATCGGGCCTGCCTGATCGAGCGAACTGGCAAAGGCCACGATGCCCCAGCGGCTGCAACGGCCATAGGTTGGCTTGATGCCCGAAATGCCAGTGAAAGCGGCGGGCTGACGGATAGAGCCGCCGGTGTCCGTGCCGGTAGCCGCAGGCGCGAGACGCGCGGACACCGCCGCGCTGGAACCGCCCGAGGAACCGCCCGGGGCGAGCGCGGCATTGCTGCCCTGCTTGCGCCAGGGCGAAATCACATTGCCGAAATAGCTCGTCTCGTTCGACGAACCCATGGCGAACTGGTCAAGGTTCAGCTTGCCCAGCATGCCTGCGCCCGCTTCCCACAGCTTGCGGGACACGGTGCTTTCATATTCCGGGCTGAAGCCTTCCAGAATGTGGCTGGCCGCCGTGGTCTGCACGCCCTGCGTGGCGAACAGATCCTTCATGCCGATGGGCACGCCGGCCATCTTGCCGAGCGCCTTGCCCGCAGCGCGATCCGCATCGACCTTGTCCGCCGCTTCCAGCGCCTTTTCAGGCGTGGCGACGATGAAGGCGTTGAGCGCGTCCTGCGCGGCGGCGATATTGGCGTTGAACGCTTCTGCCACTTCGCGTGCGGAAAAATCGCCCTTGGCCACGCCTTCGCGGATGGCGGCGACGCCGAGTTCGGTTACGTCAGTCATTATTCGATCACCTTGGGCACGCCGAAGAAGCCGTGTTCGGCAGCGGGAGCATTGGCCAGAACCGCATCGCGCTTGCCGCCGCCGGTCAGCGGATCGGCATCTACCACGTCATCGCGCAGGCGCAGGCTGTTGGGGATCACGGCGGTCATCGGTTCGATGCCCGTCACGTCCACTTCGCCGAGTTGCTCCACCCAAGCGAGGATATTGTTGAACTCCGGCACCATCCGGTCGAGCTCTTCATCGCTCATCCGGAGGCGCGCGAGCGAGGCGATCTTCGCCACGGTTGCTTTATCGACTGACATGGCCGCGCGTTAGCTTGCCTGCGGCGCGCCTTCAAGCACGGGGATGCCGCAAAGGCGACTATTCGAACGCTTCTCCCACCGGCTTGCCATCCACATAGATGCGGCGGCCGCTGAACGGGCGAACCTCGACCTGGGGCACTCGGCCTTGAGCTTCGGCCGCAACATCGTTCAAGGCCGGCACCGGCGGCCGCGGGACAGCGGCTTCCGGCAAAAGCGAACCGTCAGCCTGCAACCGCAGATGCTGGACCTCGCTTCCCTCGATCAGCGCGAAATGGCGATCCCCAATGGAATAGGCCCCGAGATCAAGCACCGTGCAGGGGGTGTTGCAGCGCCAGCTATCCTGCTTGAGGAACTGCTCAAACGCGGCCTTTACCTGCGGTTCCGCACCCAACCCACGCAAATTGGCCAAGCGTCGATCCCGCTTCACTGGCGATTCCATCCAGGACCAGCGCCGCTCCTTGCGAGCCTGCGCTTCCTGCGCCAGCCTGGCCACTTCGGCATCCTTGCTCTTCGCCAGCTTTGCCAAGGCGCGCTTTCCAGCATCGCCGAATTCCCATTTGAGCGCATCGTAATCGAAATCTTCCGCGCTCACCTTGCCGCGTTCCAGGCGCGAAAGCTGGTTGGCAGCGGAAATGCCCGCGAAATCGAGAATCGGCAGGGCCAGCAGCAGCGCATAAAGGCTCACCCCCACCGCCAGATGCAGATTCGCCCGGCGCAGATAGGGGCGCCAGCCCCAAACCTTCCCCCTGATCGCGGCAACCCAGATCGCCACACCATAGGCGCAGGCCACGGCAATGGCCGTGAGGCCCCACAGCCGCTCCGGCGACAGGCCATATTGGACCACGCGCGTGCCCATGGAGATCACTGCCAGCAGGGTGAGCGGCAATATGCCCACGGCAAGTACGAAGGCAGTGACACGCATCACCACATTGCGCGTCATGTCCGTATCGTCTTCGCGGACAATGGCGTTGGCCAGGATGAAGCATCCCGCCGCACAGGCCAGCAGCACCGGCGTCGCGCTACGCGTTGCTTCCCACAATACGTCGAGGCCGGAGAAAGCGACCGCGATCAGGAAGATCGTCAGCGCCACAGCCAGCGGCACCGCCAGCAGCGAGAGAACCAGCAGCACCACGGATTGCAGCGCGCCCAGCACTTTCAGCGAATTGCGCAAGGTGCCCAGTGCCGCACCAAAGGCGATGCCGGCCACGCTCCAGCCGAACCAGCCCTTGTCCAGCAGATCATGCAGCAGCTCGATCCGGATCAGGCGGAACAGTTCCGAAAGCACGAACAGCAGAAGGAAGGACAGACCCGTAAATGCCAATGCCCCCGCCGCGCTGACTGCATCGGTCCAGACGAAGAAATGTGTATCACGATAGGGCGTGGCAAAGCGGGTGCGATGGAAGCCCGCTTGAAACAGCGGCAGCGCCAGCAAGCTGGCGATTACTCCGGCACCGAAACCGTATTGTTCATCCGAGGCATGATCGCCTGCGCTGACCGCCCGCCAGGCCAGCCCGGCCATGACAAGCCCTGCTATCAAGGCGAATGTCGCAACCTCCTTCCACCTTTCCCGCTCAAGCGAGAAGGCGGCGGCGATCGGGCCGAAAAACAGGAAAGCCGCAGCCGCCATGTGTGGCGCACTGTCATCATGGCCATCGGTAGTGAAGTGGATCAGCAGGCCGGCAAGGCCCAGCAACCCCGCCAGCAACCACGGCCGCAAAGGCCAATCGCGGGCATGCGATCCGGACATATCGATTCGTTCCTCTCCCATGAGAGGAACATCCCCCAACACCGAGGCAGCGGCAAGCGCCCCGGCTCAGCTTAAACGCCAGCCCCTATTCGGGGATCGGCGCTTATTCAGGGATAGGGGCACCCTGCGGACCGGCAGGCGCACCACCGGGCGCGCCGCCCTGCTGCTGCATCTGCATCATCTGCTGGATCTGCATCCGGCGCTGGAAGTCCGCTTCGGACATGAAATCGATCAGTTCGATCTCGAAGGTCAGGTCCGCATTGGCGGGAATCACGACCTCTCCCGTCATCGGGTTCTTCTGTTCAGCCGGACCGTAGGCCTTTTCCGAAGGAATATGCAGCGTGTACTTGCCGCCCTTCTTCATCTTGGTCAGGCCTTCGCCAAATCCGGCAATGGTGCCCTGACCCAGCGGGATCGGCACGCCCTGACCCTGATCGAACACCGTGCCATCATCCAGCTTGCCGACATAGTTCACAACGACCACGTCGGTTTCACCCGGCGCCGCGCCGACCCCGGCCGTAATTTCCTTGACGGAAACGCCCTTGGGCACAGTGAGCCAGGCAAGCCCGGCACCGAGGAGAATCACAACCACGACCCCCAGCCAGAGCTTGGCAAGGGAACCCTTCTTCAGGGGCTGGAGCGGGACGCGGGTAACTTCGGCCATGGGCGTTTCCTGAAAAGCAAAAGGGCGCGGATTTGAAGCCGCGCCCTCTTGGCTCAACAATGCTGTGGGTTCAAGCGATCTTGAACGCTTACTTCGATCCGTCGCGTTCCATCCGCTTGCGCTCCAGCTTGCGGGCGCGGCGGACGGCAGCGGCCTTTTCACGGGCACGCTTTTCGCTCGGCTTCTCGAAGTGACGACGCAGCTTCATTTCGCGATACACGCCTTCGCGCTGCAGCTTCTTCTTGAGCGCACGAAGGGCCTGGTCGACATTGTTATCGCGAACGATGATCTGCATAAATTCAAACACCTCACAGCAACTGCCGGGGCGCCCCGCGAAGCGGCGGGGACCAGCCCTGACGAATCAACGAAAATTGGGCCGATTCCGTGGAGGAACGGCTCGATAGCGGGCGCCCCTAGCGAAAACCGCCCCCAAAGGCAAGCATTTGAGCCAGCAAATTGGCGCGGCCTGCCTTCCAACTTCGGCGCCGCACGTCTAAGGCACCGCTCATGACTGCCACTTCCCCCCTTGCCGCAACCGCCTATGTCGCCCTTGGCGGCGGTGCAGGCGCGGCGTTGCGCTATCAGCTCGGACGGCTGATGACCCACGCTCTCGGCCCCGCCACCGTCACCGCCTTTCCCTGGGCCACCCTGACCTGCAACGTGCTGGGCAGCGTCGCCATGGGTGTGCTGGCCGGCTTCCTTGCCCGCCATGGCACCGGCGGCGATTTCTGGCGCCTGCTGATCGGCGTGGGCCTGCTGGGCGGGTTCACCACCTTTTCCAGCTTCAGCCTGGAGATGATGCTGCTGATCGAACGCGGCCAGCCCACGCTGGCCCTGACCTATGTAGCCGTTTCGATGCTGGCGGGGCTGACGGGCCTTTATATAGGCCTTATCGCCATGCGGGTGGCAGGATGAAGCCGGCAGAGGAAGTACGCCAGTTCACCGTCGGCACCGACGATGACGGCATCCGGCTGGACCGCTGGTTCAAGCGCCATCTGCCGCAAGTGGGTTTTGCCACCGTATCGCGCTGGGCGCGCACCGGGCAGATTCGCGTGGACGGCAAGCGGGCCAAGCCGGAAGACCGGCTGGAGGTCGGGCAGGTGCTGCGCGTGCCGCCAGGCGGCGACAGTTCCGCCAAGGAACCGCGCCCGCGCCGAGAACTGAGCGAGGAAGACGTCTCACGCGCAGAAGCGATGGTAATCACGCAGGATCGCTCTGCCATCGTACTCAACAAGCCACCGGGTCTCGCCACGCAGGGCGGCACCAAGATGAAAGACCATGTGGACGGCTTGCTGGACGCCTTCGTGCGCGGCGACGAAGCCCGTCCGCGCCTTGTCCACCGGCTCGACAAGGATACCAGCGGCGTGCTGCTGGTGGCCCGCACGCCGGGCAGCGCCGCGTTCTTTTCCAAACGCTTTTCCGGCCGTTCCGCCAAAAAGGTCTATTGGGCATTGATCGTGGGCGTGCCCGATGTGCTGGAAGGCACGATCGACGCGCCCATCGCCAAGCAGCCGGGCACCGGCGGCGAAAAGATGCATGTGGACGAGGAAAACGGCCAGCCTGCGCGCACCCGTTACCGTGTGATCGACCGCGCGGCCAAGCGCGCCGCCTGGGTGGAGCTGCAACCGCTGACGGGCCGCACGCACCAGCTGCGCGTCCACATGGCCGCCATCGGCCATCCCATCGTGGGCGACGGCAAATATGGCGGCCCGGAAGCCTTCCTGACCGGCAGCATCAGCCGCAAGATGCACCTGCATGCCCGGCGCCTGATTATCGACCATCCCGATGGCGGCAAGCTGGACGCGACGGCTGAACTGCCCAGCCATTTCGCCACCAGCATGGAACAGCTGGGCTTCGACATTTCGATGAGCGATGCCCTGCCGGAAGAAAGCGCGCCCCCGCCCTCTCGCACCGAGAAGAAGCAAGCGGCCAAGGCCCATGCCAAGCAATACCGCAAGGAACGGCGCGGCGAACGGCGCAAGCGTGGTCCATCAGGCGAAGAAACACCGCGCCGGGGCAAGCCCGCAGCCGGGGCGAAGGCTGGCGGAAAACCTGGAGCCAAGCCCGCCCGTCGACCGGGCGCAAAACCCGGTGCGAAGCCTGCCGGAAAGCCGGGGCCGAGGACCCGGAAGTGAGCATTCGCCTTGCCGTGTTCGATTGCGATGGAACTCTGGTCGATGGGCAGGCGGCCGTGTGCAACGCCATGCGCACAGCCTTCGAGACGGTGGGCCTGCCCGCCCCGCCCAACTCCTCCGTCCGCCGGATCGTGGGGCTGAGCCTGCCAGTCGCCATCCGCAACCTCGCGCCCGATGCCGAGGCGGAGCAGCACACCCATCTGGTCGAGGCCTATCGCGCCGCCTTCTTCGCCGCGCGTACCAGCGGGCAGGTGGCCGAGCCGCTTTATGACGGTATTCGCGAATTGCTGGACGATCTGCACCGCTGCGGCTGGGTGCTGGGCGTTGCGACCGGCAAGTCGGATCGCGGGCTGAAGGGCTGCCTTGCCAATCACGGATTGCTTGACCTGTTCGCCACACTGCAAACGGCGGACCGGCACCCCTCCAAGCCGTACCCCGCCATGCTGGAACAGGCCATGGCCGATGCCTTTGCCGCGCCTTCGGCCACGGTAATGATCGGCGACACGGCCTATGATATCGAAATGGCAAAGGCCGCGGGCGCAAGACCCATCGGTGTGGCCTGGGGCTATCACGCCGTTGAGGAACTGATGGACGCCGGGGCCGAGGCCGTGGCCGCCAATGCCGCCGAATTGCGGGACTTGCTGCGATGAGCGATGACAAGCGGGCGCGGGATCGCTGGGCGACCATTTCCATTGTCCGCCTGGTCGGCGTTGCCATGGTTCTGGCTGGCGCGCTGGTGGTACGCCAGATCATCGAATGGCCCAAGGAAGCCGGCTACGCGCTGATCGTGGTGGGCCTGATCGATGTCTATCTGGTGCCCCAGATTCTGGCTCGCAAATGGCGGACGCCGAAATGAAGCGCTTCTACAAGAATGTCGCGGTGGAACCGGTCGAAGGTGGCTGGCGGGTGACGCTGGACGGGCGCGGAATCAAGTCCCAGAGGGGCGCCGCACAGATCGTGCCCAGCCGCGCGCTGGCCGAGGCGATGGCACAGGAATGGGCGGATCAGGGCGAGGAAATCGACGCTGCTGCCTTCCGCTATCGCGATTTGGCCGACTATGCGATCGACGTGGTTTCACCCGATCCGGCGGCGGAAATCCCGTCCATCCTGCGCTATGCCGAAACGGATACGCTCTGTTACCGGGCCGATCCGGACGAACCGCTTTTCCCCCGCCAGCAGCAGCTGTGGGAACCGGTACTGAAAGCGCTAGAGGAGCGCCACAAGGTGCGCTTTGAGCGCGTGAGCGGCATCATGCACCGGCCCCAGCCTGCCGAAACACTGGCCGCGCTCAACGCTCATCTTGAAACGCTCGATCCCTTTGCGCTGGCCGCGCTGAAGACCATGGCGTCTCTCTCCGCCTCTCTCGCCGTCGCACTTGCGGCGCTGGACGATGGGGCGAATGCGGAAGCCCTGTGGGCCATCGCCAATGCCGAGGAAGACTGGCAGGCGGAACAATGGGGCTGGGAATGGACAGCGGAAGAAAAGCGGGCGAAACGCCTTGGCGAATTCGCTGCCGCGCTGGACTTTGCCCGGCTGGCCCGGATGGGCTGACCACCGCACTTATAAGCATCCGCCTATATCCCTCATAAGTGGGTGCTGCGTTGCAATCGCACGCGCGCTGCCGAATTCCCTCGCCCCGGACGAGCCCGCACTTCGCACCAGCGAAACAACCGGGCCGGGGGAGAGAGACAATGACAAAGCGTGTCGCATCGCGATTCCGGAAATTCGCCGCTGCCAGCATTCTGGCCATGGCAAGCTGCGCCCTTGCGCCGCAGGCATCCGCCGAAGAGGCCGAGAGCACCGGCAAGCCCAACATCCTGCTCGTGATTCTCGACGATGTGGGCATCGACACCATGTCGAACATGTATCCCGGCCTGATCGACGGGCTGGTGCAGCAATATGGGCCGCAGGGCCTGAACCATCCCGACTATGCCCGGATCAAGGGCGGCCCGGCTTCCACACCGGTGATAGACGCGCTGTCGCAGAGGGGCGTGATCTTCACCAATGCCTGGGCGCAGCCTTTCTGTTCACCCACCCGCGCCTCGATGCTGACCGGCCTGAACGCCGCCAAGACCGGGATGCGCGATTATACCAACTGGCTTTCGCAGAACCATCGCTCGCTGGGGATGGACCTGAAGCAGGCTGGCTATGCCACCGCGATCTTCGGCAAGTGGCACATGGCCGGGCTGAACGAATATCCGGGCATGAAGCCGCGCGAGGCCGGATTTGACCTGTTCAAGGGCAATCTCAACGGCGCAATCTACGATTACTGGGATTACGATTATCAGGTGCAGGACGGCAGCACGCCTGACAGCGAATGGGTGCAAACCAAACCGCCTGTAAAATCCCTGCCCGGCATTGCGCCCACCACTTACGCCCCGGTCGTGAAAGTGGCCGACACGATCGACTGGATCGCCGGGCAGGAACAGGCCCATCCGGACAAGCCGTGGTTTGCATGGCTGGCCTTCAACCTCTCCCACATCACAGCAGGCCGGTTCCCCAACCCCACCATGGTTCCCAATGCGGATACGCTGGACCAGATCTCTCGCGACGAGATGGCGGCCTGCGGCGGCCAGTTCGGCACGACGAAGATCGGCGATTGCAAAGCAGGCGCCCTCAACCGGGCGATGACCAATTCGATCGACACAGTGGTGGGCAAGCTGCTCGATGCTGTCGGGAAGATGGACCCCAATACCTATATCATCGTGCTGGGTGACAATGGCACCCCGATGTACGGCCAGCCCGGCACCAATTTCATCGACAACATGTATATCACGCGCGATGGCCGGGCGAAGGGCACTGCCTATGAAAGCGGGATGCGCATTCCTCTGGCCATTGTCGGGCCGGGCATCCAGCCGGGCAGCAGCGATGCGGTGACCCACGTGGTTGACCTGTTTGCCACCATTCACGATTTCGCCGGGGCCGAGACGCCCGAGCGCGTGCCCAACAAGGATGGCAGCGGCACGGTAGCGCTGGATGCCATATCGCTCTCGCCCGTATTGTTCGATCACAAGGCCGCGATCCGCGATCCGAACCTTGGCTATATCGTGGGCGAAACGGTCATCCCGCTCAGCAAGAACGAGCACCAGATCGGCGTGCGCAACGCGACCTACAAGGTGCTGTGCAAAGACCGCGAAGGCGTGGAAAGCTGCGAATTCTTCAATCTGGCGAAAGACCCGCTGGAAGAATTCCCGCTGACGCCCCCGGCAAGCTGCGCCGCACAGGCCGCCGTGGTGCCGAACGACCCGGACGCCAATTACTGCTTCCTCCACGAGAAGCTGGAGGCCGAGAAGAAGCTCTGAACGGCCGGACGAGGGCGCGCCTGGCCAATCGGCAAGGCGCGTCCTTCGACAATCTCAGGAAGGGCAGAGTGAGTTGACCGGGAAGAGCCGTCTGGCGCTTGCCCCTTACCCGATCCACTCCGCCACTTCGGCGGCGACCGTGTTTGCCGCCTCGTTCAGCGCCGGGGCGACGCTTGCGGCGTCGGGCGCCACGCCGCTGACCTTCGCTTCGAAGCGGCGGGTGAGGATCTGGCCGTCTGGCTGGCGCAACACTGCATCGAAACGCACCACTACCGAACTGGAACCGGCATCGTAGCCCATTTCCAGAAGGTGGCCGGAAAGCTTGGTGGCTGCGGCATAGGCCGTGTCGCTGCCTTCCACCACCAGCCGGGTCTGCTTCGAACGGATCGTTTCGGCCAGCAGGCGGCCAAACAGGCGGGCGGGCTTTTCAACCCATACCGCATCTTTCAGATAGGCGACGGTTGCCGCATCCACCTGCACCGGCACGCGTGCCACGTCGAGCCGCTGGGGCGCATCCGGTTCGATCACTGCCAGTGCCTGCGCGGAGGTGCCGCTGGCCGAAAGGCCTGCCGGGGCAAGCGCGGTGGGCGTGAGGGTGAACAGGGTCGGCGGGGGTTCCTTGCCCAGGCTGACACAGCCGGACAGGGTCAGCGCCATTGCGATGGCCGCAAGCCCGGCCTTGTGCGTACCCTTCATCGCGAAATCCCTCATGGCCAAACTCTTCATGGCTTGTAGTCCGGCAGGTCATTGCCCTTGATCAGCGCGCCCGCGCCCTGATTGTCGATCTTCTCGGTGATCTTGCGCAGGGCCTGGCTCGCCTCGCGCAGGTCACGCAGGGTCGCCTCGGCTGCGGGCAAGGTATTTTCGGAAAGCTGGCGCGTGGCGGGCTGCGCGCTCTTCAGCGTTTCATCGAGCGATTCCGCCGCCAGCTTCGCGGATTTCAGCGTGTCGCGCAGCTGGTTGGCCAGCGCCTCGCCATCCTTCTTCAGCAGGCCATCGGCAGTGCCCATCGTGCCCTCGAACGCGGCGAGGCTCTTGTTCGCCTGCCGCAAGGTGGCCTGCAATTCGGTCAGCGTCGCCTCGATCTGGGGCGAGGCATCGGCCACATGATCGGTCAGCCTCTCGGTATTCTTGAGAATGCCGGCGATGGATGCCTGATTGTCATCCGACATCAACTGGGTCAGCCGGTCAGTCAGCGTCGCGAGGCGTTCCAGCAGCAGTGGCGCGTTGGAAAGGATTTCGCCAAGGCCGCCGGGCTTGGCGGCAATGGTGGGCTTGCCTTCAAGGCAGCTGGTGTTCTCGCAGGTAATCTCAGGCGCCCCGTCGCGCGCGCCATCGAGCTGGATCTTGGAAGAACCGGTAAAGCTGGACTGCACCGTAGCCACGGTGCCGAGCAGGATCGGCACATCCTTGCCCACCCGCACGCGCACACGGACATATTCCGGGTTCTTCGGCCACAGCTCGATTTCCGAAATCTCGCCCACCGGCACGCCGGAGAAGGTGACGTTGGAGCCTTTGGCAAGGCCATCCACCGATTGCTTGAAGAAGATGTCATATTCCTTCTTCTGCACACCGCTCAGCCCGGCGATCCACATGATGAAGGCCGCCAGCGCCGCCAGCAGGAACAGGGTGACAGCACCCACCCAGACATGGTTCGCGCGCGTTTCCATCGGCCGTCTATGCCCCTCTGCCCGCAGGCTTGTCCATGGCCCCGGACTGTTTTTGGTCAGTCCGTTCCCGGCCGCCCTGCTCCCGGGCAGCGATCCCCGCAAGGTCCGCCCGATCCTGGCTGGCCTTTGCCGCCCGCCCGCGCGGGCCGTTGAAATATTCCTGAATCCACGGATGGTCGAGCGCCAGCAGTTCCGGGATCGTGCCCACCGCGATCACTTTCTTGTCCGCCAGCACGGCCACCCGGTCGCAGATTTCGTACAGCGTATCCAGATCGTGCGTGATGAGGAACACGGTAAGGTCCAGCACATCCGCCAGTTCGCGGGTCAGCCGGTCGAATGCGGCGGCGCCCACCGGGTCAAGCCCGGCGGTCGGCTCGTCAAGGAACAGCAGTTCCGGATCGAGCGCAAGCGCGCGGGCAAGGCCGGCGCGCTTGCGCATGCCGCCGGAAAGCTCGGACGGAAACTTGCTCGCCGCCTCGCCCGGCAGGCCGGAAAGGCGCACCTTGTAGCGGGCGATTTCGTGCCGAAGCTCCGGCTCCAGCTCGGGATAGAATTCGCGCAGGGGCACTTCGACATTTTCGCCCACGGTCAGCGTGGAAAACAGTGCGCCGCCCTGAAACAGCACCCCCCAGCGGGAGCGAATGTCGATCTGGCTGCCTTCCCACAGGTCGGTCACCGTGTGGCCCAGAACTTCGATATGCCCTTCCTGCGGCACCTGCAGCCCGATGATGGAGCGCATCAGCACGGATTTGCCCGTGCCCGATCCGCCGACCACCCCCAGCACTTCCCCGCGCCGGACCTTGAGGTCCAGCCCTTCGTGCACGGTGTGCCCGTCAAACCGGTTGACCAGCCCTTCCACCACCACGGGATAGTCGCCCCGGAACGGCTCCGGGTCGAAGCGCCTTGCCTGACGCTCCACAGCGGTGACGATCTTTTCCTCGCTCATCCCCAACCCACTTCGGTGAAGAAGACGGCAAAGAACGCATCAAGCACGATCACCATAAAGATGCCCTGCACCACGGCCTTGGTAGTGCGCAGGCCCACTTCCTCGGAATTGCCCTGCACCTGCATGCCCTGATAGCAACCCGCCAGGGCCACGATCATCCCGAAGACCGGTGCCTTGACCAGACACACCCACACATCGCGCAGCGGCACCACTTCCTGAATGCGGCTGAGGAAGCTGAAGAAGGGAATGCCAAGGCTGACATCAGAAATCACCGCACCGCCGACAATCGCGATACCGGCGGAGAAGAAGCCCAGCAGCGGCATCATGAACACCGCCGCCAGCAGGCGCGGCACGATCAGCGCCTCCATCGGAGAAACGCCGATGGTGCGCATCGCGTCCACTTCCTCGGTCAGCTTCATCGTGCCGATCTGTGCCGCGAAGGCAGAGCCGGAACGGCCCGCGACCATGATCGCCGTCATCAGCACGCCCAGTTCGCGCACGGCGAGCCGGCCGGTGAGGTTCACCGTGTAGATTTCCGCCCCGAACTGGCGCAGCTGCACCGCGCCCTGCTGCGCGATCACGATGCCGATGAGGAAGCTCATCAACCCGATGATGCCGAGGGCGGAAATGCCCACCAGTTCGAACTGGCGAGTGATGGAGGCAATGCGCAACCGCCGGGGATTGACGGCGAGCGAGCCGAGCGCGGTAAGGATCGCGCCGAGGAAACCCAGCAGGCGGATCACGCCAACGCCCCAGTCGAACACGCGCGTGCCGATTGCGGCGGGCACGCGGGTGAGCAGCGGCAGGCGCGGCGCCTCGATCTCCGCCTCGCTCTGAGAGCCTTGCACGGCATCGATCAGGCGGCGCGCATCCTCGCTGGCGCCGGTGATCTGCCCGCCGCTGTCGCGCGCGAAGCGCCAGACGATCCAGGCGCCCACCGTATCGACCGCACCGACCTGCGAAAGGTCGATCCGGTCCACCGGGCCGGGCCATTCGCGCAGCCTGCGGTCGAGCACACCGATGGAAGAAATCAGCAAGGGGCCGGACAGCACCAGACTGGTGCCGTCCTTTTCGTCGGTCTCGACCGTGAAATCCGCCCATTCCCTCATGGGGTTGAGCTATGCGGGCAAAATGGGGCCGCGACAAGGCCGAGGCGTCGGATCGGGACAGCCTGTCAAATCATTGGGCATTGCACCGCACAATTGCGGCTGGCAAAGGCCCAGACCAGTATGAGCGACACTCTCGACAAGACTTTCGATCCCGCCTCCATCGAGGCGAAGTGGTATTCCCATTGGGAAGCGAACGGGCTGTTCCGGCCCGAACGGCCCGACGCGCAGCCCTTCACTATCGTAAACCCGCCGCCCAATGTGACGGGCAGCCTGCATATCGGCCACGCGCTGGACAATACCTTGCAGGACGTGGTCGTGCGGTACGAGCGTCTGCGCGGCAAGGATGCGCTGTGGGTGGTGGGCATGGACCATGCCGGCATCGCCACGCAGATGGTCGTCGAACGCCAGATGGAGGCGCGGCAGGACAAGCGCACCAACTATTCGCGCGAGCAATTCGTCGAGAAGGTGTGGGAATGGAAGGCCGAGAGCGGCGGCGCCATCACCGGCCAGCTGCGCCGCCTTGGCTGCTCGATGGACTGGAGCCGCGAACAGTTCACCATGGACCCGCACTTCACCCGCGCGGTGCTGAAGGTGTTCGTGGACCTCTATAATCAGGGCCTGATCTACCGCGACAAGCGCCTGGTGAACTGGGATCCCAAGCTGAAGACCGCCATTTCCGACCTCGAAGTGGAAACGCGCGAGGTAAAGGGCGGCTTCTGGCACTTCAAATATCCGCTGGCCGACGGCGTCACGCTGAGCAACGGACAGGACTATATCGAAGTCGCCACCACGCGCCCGGAAACGATGCTGGCCGATATGGCCGTGGCCGTGAATGCGGAGGACGAGCGGTACAAGTCGGTCATCGGCAAGGAAATCCTCCAGCCGATCACCGGCCGCCGCTTCCGTATCGTCGCCGACGAACACGCCGACCCGGAACTGGGCAGCGGCGCGGTGAAGATCACGCCGGGGCATGACTTCAACGACTTCGAAGTGGGCAAGCGCGCCGGGATCGCCCCTGCCGACATGCTCAACATGCTCGATGAGAATGCCTGCGTGGTGCAGACGGCGGACGGGCTGGTGCCGGATGAATTCCTCGGGCTGGACCGCTTCGACGCGCGCGCGCTGGTGGTCGAGCGGATGAAGGAACTCGGCTTCCTCATCCCGCATGTGACGAAGGACAAGGAAGGCAACGAGGTTCTGCACGATGCCGAACCGCGCACCATCCAGACGCCCTTCGGCGACCGTGGCGGCGTGGTGATCGAACCCTGGCTGACCGACCAGTGGTATGTCGATGCAGCAACGCTGGCGCAGCCCGCGATGGAAGCAGTGCGTTCGGGCGCCATCGAGATTGTCCCGAAGAGCTGGGAAAAGACCTATTTCAACTGGATGGAAAACATCCAGCCCTGGTGCGTTTCCCGCCAGCTGTGGTGGGGCCACCGGATTCCGGCTTGGTATGACGAGGACGGCAATGTCTTCGTGGCCGAGACGGAAGAAGAGGCGCAGGCGCAGGCTGGCAACAAGCCGTTGACCCGCGATTCCGACGTGCTCGATACCTGGTTCTCCAGCGCCCTGTGGCCCTTCGCCACGCTGGGCTGGCCGGACGATACCGAGCTGCTGGCCAAGCACTATCCCAACGATCTGCTGATTTCCGGCTTCGACATCCTGTTCTTCTGGGATGCGCGCATGGCGATGCAGGGCATCCATTTCATGAAGGAAGTGCCGTGGAAGCGGCTCTATCTCCATGGCCTCGTCCGCGCGCCTGATGGGGCAAAGATGTCCAAGTCCAAGGGCAATGTGGTCGATCCGCTGGGCCTGATCGACAAATATGGCGCGGATGCGCTGCGCTTCTTCATGGCGGCGATGGAAAGCCAGGGCCGCGACATCAAGATGGATGAGAAGCGGGTCGAAGGTTATCGCAACTTCGCAACCAAGCTGTGGAACGCCACGCGCTTCTGCCAGGCGAACGGTATCGGCGCCTCCGCCTCCATCGAAGCACCCGCTGCCACCAGCGCAGTGAACAAGTGGATCATCGGCGAAGTCGTGGAAACCGTGGCCGAGCTGGACAAGGCGATGGCCGAACTCCGCTTTGATGCGGCGGCCAATGCCATCTACCACTTCGTGTGGGACACTTTCTGCGACTGGTATATCGAACTCATCAAAGGCAACTTTGACGCGGAAACCAAGGCAGTCGCAGGCTGGGTGCTCGACCAGATTCTGGTGATGCTGCACCCCTTCATGCCCTTCATCACTGAAGAGCTGTGGAACGCGCAGGGGGATCGGCCTTACGAACTGATCCTTGCCAAATGGCCCGCACCCAATGCGGCCATCGATCCGGCGGCAAAGGCGGAAGTGGAGTGGCTGATCGCCCTCACCTCCAACATTCGCACTGCCAAGAACGAGTTGGGCATCGCGCCCGGCGCCCGGCTGGAAGCCTATCTCGAAACGCCCAGCCCGCTGGGCAAGGGCGTGATCGAGGCAAGTGCAGCCGCCATCGACCGCCTTGCTCGCCTCTCCGCCATCCGCTTCGAAGCGGCACCGGCAGGGGCGGCCATGCAGATCGTGGCGGGCGGCGACGTGTTCGTCATCCCGCTGGAAGGCATTATCGACATCGAGGCCGAGAAGGCCCGTCTCGCCAAGGCGCTGGAGGCTTCGCAGAAGGAAGCCAAATCGCTGCAGGGCCGCCTGTCCAACCCGGCCTTTGTCGAAAAGGCAAAGCCCGAAGCGGTCGAAAAGGCCCGCGCCGACCACGCGCACCATGCTGCCGAGGCCGAGAGGCTTTCCGCAGCACTGGAACGGTTGGGGTGAGGCCGGCTCTCCTGATCCTCCCCGAAACGGGGAGGGGGACCATGCGAAGCATGGTGGAGGGGCAGTCGCCCAGCCATGCAATCTTAGTGGTTCCGCGCACTCGCGCGTGCCCCTCCACCGGCCGGAGGCCGGTCCCCCTCCCCGTTTCGGGGAGGATTTAGGATGCCCCTGGTCCTCGCCACCACCACACCCGGCGAGCCGGAGATCTTCGCCTCGATCCAGGGCGAAGGCCCTTCCATGGGCAAACCCTGCGCCTTCGTGCGCCTGTCTCGCTGCAACCTTGCCTGCGTGTGGTGCGACACGGCCTACACATGGCGCTTCACTGGCGATAACCGCCCGCACCGCGACGGAATTACCTTCGAACGCGCGGAAAATCAGGTGACTCTGTCCGAGGAGGATGTCGCCGAGCGCATCGCCGCATCGGGGATGAAGCGGCTGGTCGTGACCGGCGGCGAGCCGCTGCTGCAAGCCCCCGCCCTTGCCCGCATGCTGGCCGCGCTGGAGGAACTGGTGCCCGGCATGATCGTGGAAGTGGAAACCAACGGCACGGTCCGCCCGACCGATGCGGTCGACCGATTCGTAGCCCAGTACAATGTCAGCCCCAAGCTTTCGCACAGCGGCAATCCGGCTGAACTGGCGCTTATCCCCGAACGTCTTGCGGACTGGGTGGCGAGGCCCAAGGCCACCTTCAAATTCGTGGTGGCCAGTCTTGAGGATGTTGCCGAAGTGCTGGCACTGGCGGAACTCCACGCAATTCCGCGCGATCGCATCATGGTGATGGGCGAAGGGACCGATCAGCAGACGCTGGAAGCGCGCGAGGCATGGCTGGCGGATGTCTGCATTCACGAGTCTTTGACTCTGTCCAAAAGGTTGCACATCCAGCTTTTTGGAGACAGTAGGGGCACATGAACGGCCCAACTGAATCAGCCGCCCCGCAGGGCGATACCGCAGCGCAACCCGGCCCGCCCAAAGGCGGCCCCGGCGCGATGATGCGCGGCGACCTGACGCAGGGTCCGATCCTGCGCACGCTGATCATGTTCAGCATCCCCACGCTGATGGCCAATATCCTCCAGTCGCTCTCGGGCACGGTGAATTCGATCTGGGTCGGACGCCTGCTGGGCGAAGAAGCGCTGGCGGCAACCGCCAATGCCAATATCGTGATGTTCCTCGTCTCCAGCGCCGCCTTTGGCTTCGGCATGGCCGGCACAGTGAAGATCGGGCAGCGCTTCGGTGCGCGCGATGTGGACGGCGCCCGGCGCACTTTCGGCACAGCAGTGGGCTTCTGCAGCCTGCTGATGATCGGTATCGCGATCCTCGGCTGGTATATCGCTCCGGGCCTGCTGACCGTGCTGGAAACGCCGGAAGGCGCCTATGAACTGGCGCTCACCTATCTGCGGATCATCTTCCTCTCCATGCCGTTCATGATGGTCTCCATCATCCTCACCATGGGGCTGCGCGGTACGGGCGATGCACGTACGCCGCTGATCTTCATGCTGGTCACTGTGGCGATCGATGCGGTGTTCAACCCGCTGCTGATCGCGGGCTTCGGCCCGATTCCCGCATTGGGTATCGCCGGTTCCGCCCTATCCACCATGCTGGCCAGCCTCGTCTCCTTCCTGGGGATGATCGGCTATGTCTATGGCAAGGATCTGCCGCTGCGCCTGCGCGCAGCCGAACTTGCCTATCTGCGCCCCCAGCGCGAGGAGCTGGGCTATATCATCACCAAGGGCCTGCCGATGGGCGCCCAGATGCTGGTGATGAGCGCGGCGGGCATCATCGTGGTCGGGCTGGTGAACCGCGAAGGCCTGCTGATGACCGCTGCCTATGGCGCGGCCATGCAGCTTTTCACCTATATCCAGATGCCCGCCATGGCGATTGGCGGCGCGGTCAGCGCGATGGCCGCCCAGTTCATCGGCGCCCGCAAGTGGGATCGGCTGGACCATGTCACCCGCGCGGGCGTGCTGGTGAACTTCATCATGACCGGCGTGCTCACCGTGCTGCTGCTGCTGTTCGACCGGCCCGCGCTGGGCCTGTTCCTTGGGCCGGACAGCCCGGCCGTTCCGCTGGGCCGCCACATCCAGCTTCTGGCCAGCTGGAACTTCATCTTCTTCGGCGTGACCATGGTCTATTCCGCCACCATGCGCGCCGGCGGTGCGGTGATGGTGCCGCTGATCATCATCGCCATTGCGCTCTATCCGGTGCGTCTGGGCTTCTACTGGCTGACCTATGACTGGCTGGGTTCGGATGCCATCTGGTACAGCTTCCCCGTGGCCGCGTTTTCCGGGCTGGTGCTGGGCTGGTGGTTCTACCACTATTCCTCGTGGCGCGAGATCGCGAAGCCCGAGAGCGAGGAAGAGGCGATGGAACAGGCACAGGCCGAAAGCGAACCTGCCGGCCGTTTCAAGCCTTCCGTGTAAGCAGGTGCGCGCCCCTCCTCTTGCGGGGAGGAGCGCCGCCTTTGCCTGCTCTCGCCCTTACCTGCCCTGTGAACGCCAGCGCTGGACCACGCGCTGGACCATGTCCTCTTCGCCGCCGGACTGGCGCCACAGGTCGACAAAGCTCGGATCTTCCGAAGCGGGGCGCTTGGACTCTTCCAGATTGTCGAACGACACGCGGATCGGGATCGAGACACCTTCGCCCACGATGATGCATTCGCGGTTGCGCAGGGCGGGAATGGAATCGAGGAAACCGCGCGCACCTTCAGGCATGGCCGCCTTAACGAAGCTCTGGTCGCGTTCGTTGTTGAGGCGCATGGACAGGATCGTACCGCACTGGGAAAGCACGCCTTCGGCAAGGTCCGAGGGGCGCTGCGTGATGAGGCCCAGCGAGACACCGTATTTACGGCCTTCCTTTGCGATACGCGAAAGGATGCGGCCCACCGAAGAGCCATCGGCGTTCTTCTCGTTCGGCACATAACGGTGCGCTTCTTCGCAGACGAGCAGGATCGGGCGCTGCTTTTCCTCACGGCCCCAGATCGCGAAATCGAACACCAGCCGGCTGAGCACGGCCACCACTGTGGAGGTAATGTCCGACGGCACGCCCGATACGTCGATGATCGAGATCGGTCGGCCGGAAGGAGGCATGCGGAAGATCTTGGAAATGAATTCCGACATCGTATCGCCCACCAGCATGCCGGAGAACATGAACTGGTAACGCGGATCGGCCTTCAACTCGTCGACCTTGGTCTTGATGCGCATATAGGGCGCGGATGAACTCGCCTTGTCGAGCTTGCCCATCTCGTTCTGCAGGATGTTGGTCAGGTCAGACAGGAGATAGGGGATCGGCGAATCCACCGTGATCTTGCCCATATTCTCGGCCAGGCGGTTCTTGCTGCGCGCTTCGAGCAGACACTTGGCCAGAATGTCCGCATCTTCCTGCAGGGCATTGCCGGTCGTCTTGAGGAACACTTCGCAATGTTCCTCGAAGTTCATCAGCCAATAGGGCATCTGCAGGTTCGACACGTCATAGATCACGCCGGTGCTGCGGAAAGCGGCCGAATATTCGCCGTGCGGGTCGATCATCACGATATGGCCCTGCGGCGCAGCTTCGCAAATACGGTGCAGGATCAACGCGGCGCTGGTGGACTTACCGGTACCGGTGGAACCCAGAAGGGCGAAATGCTTGCCCAACATGGCATCGACGTAGATGCCCGCGCGAATATCGGTGGTCGGATAGACAGTCCCGACCTGAATCGCCGAGCGGCCATCGGACGCATAGATCTGGCGAAGGTCGGCATTGGAGGCAGGATAGATCAGCGCGCCCGGAATGGGATAGCGCGTAACGCCGCGGCGGAAGCCATGAATGCGGCCCGTCAGCCGCTCTTCCTCGCCCTCGCCCAGAAAGTCGATATTGGCGACGATGCTGGCAGTGCCGCCGCGCCGGTCCTGCCGCTGATTGCGCACACTGGCCAGCAGCCAGCCGCCGGGAACGCGGATCTTGATCTGGCTACCCACCTGCCCGGCAAGCGCGATGGAAGGGTCGGCATCGGCAGCACATTCATTCAGCCGTTCCAGATCGAGGGCGATCTGAGAACTGGACCCGGCGATTTCCAGCACCACGCCGATCGGCTGACTGGCATTCTCGCTGGGTTGGGCAACAGGGCGCTGCGGCGCCGCATGGGCTGGCGTCTGCACTGCGCCGGCAGCTGCGGCAGGTGGCTGTGCGGCATGGCCGGCGGCGGCCCCGGCTTCCTGCGGCAGTTCGGCAGACTGCAAGGGTCGGAAGAATTGCTTGCCCAGATCGTTCATTTGCCCCCCGCGGTGGCGTTTCAGTTGTTCTGCAAGCACACCGCATAGGAAAATGACGTTAAGATCGCGTCAATGAACGCTCGGCCGCATGGCGCTGGCCCGCTGCCTCCGGACCCGTCAGACCAGAGCGAACAGACGCCCGGCGATCCAGCCCATCAGCACGGAAAGCGCACAGGCGATCATGCCGTAGAAGAAGGGCTGATCCTCCGCGAACTGCGCAATGAATCGTTCGAAACCCTGCTTGCGCACTTCCACCCGCGACACTGCAGAGGCGACCACGCGCCCGCGCGTGATGGCAAAGGTTTCCGCCGTATAAGTGCCGGTCAGCACGCTGGAGGGCAAGGCGATGCGCGCCTGATAGAGCACCTGCTCGCTGACGCTGACGCCCTTCTCATCCTGATTGTACAGCCCTTCGCGCTGGCGCAGATCGACAAGGCCGGAAGCAAAGCGCGCCTGCTCTTCCGGGTCGATGGCGCCGATGGGAGACAATTGCAGCCATGGCAGGCCAAGTTCATAGATCGCGGCCGTGCGTTCATCCACGATCTCCCGGATCGGGCGGGAACTGGCCACGGCGAAGAAGGACGGCGCGGAACGGAAATCGCTGCTGTCCACATTCACCCACATGCCCGCGATCTTCTGCTTCTCGCGCAGGCGGATCGACTGGGTCGGCCCCTTCAGCACCACCACAATGTCATAATCGCGGCCCGCGCGGATGCCGCTTGGATCGAGGATGGCGCCGTAAAGCAGCAATTCGGTGCCAGTGAAGCCCTGCCGCACCTGAATCTCGTGCTGGGAGACTTCCGGCACCAGAATCGGGTCTCGCTGGCCGGAAAGTGCGAAGAAGGCAGCCAGTGCCAACAGAATGGACGGGAGGCGGCCGGTCACAACGGCACCACCGTGTATATCTCGTCAGGCCTCACCCCCAGGCCGAAAGCCATGCGCAGGG
This sequence comes from Erythrobacter sp. SG61-1L, assembly GCF_001305965.1. Classification (NCBI taxonomy): domain Bacteria; kingdom Pseudomonadati; phylum Pseudomonadota; class Alphaproteobacteria; order Sphingomonadales; family Erythrobacteraceae; genus Erythrobacter; species Erythrobacter sp. SG61-1L. The sequence goes on along the minus strand of NZ_JXQC01000003.1, from coordinate 3,423,169 downwards.
CAATGGCCAGCACGATGGCGGCCAGCGCGAAACGCAGATAGACCGGCTTGGCCTTCTGCGCGAATTTCACGCCCAGTTGCGCGCCTGTGACCGATCCGACCAGCAGCAGCCCGGCCAGTACCATGTCCACCGCCTTGGTGGTGAGCGCATGCATCATCGTGGTGACCATGGTGACGAACAGGATCTGGAACAGCGAAGTTCCGACCACGACATTGGCGCTCATGCCCAGAATGTAGAGCATAGCAGGCACGAGGATGAAGCCGCCGCCCACACCCATCAGCATGGTCATGATGCCGGTCACGATCCCAAGGATAAGCGGTGCCAGCGGCGAGATGTAGAGGCCGGAGCGGTAGAAGCGCCAGCGCAGCGGCAGGCTGGCGACCAGCGGATGGTGGCGCCTCTTGCGCGCAGGCGGCGCACTGCCGCTGCGCATTGCGCGGATAGTCTGGATGCTCTCCCGCATCATCAGCGATCCGATCGTACCCAGCAATACGACATAGAGGATGTTGATGACCGTATCGATCTGGCCGATTGCCTCCAGCACGCGGAACAGTACTGCCCCGATGCCGGTGCCGATTGCCCCGCCCGCCACAAGCACCGCGCCGATCCGGTAATCCACCCCGCCCCGCCGCGTGTGAGCCAGCACGCCCGACACGCTGGCGCCGGTTACCTGGCTGGCGGCACTGGCTGCCGCGACTGTGGGTGGCACACCGTAAAAGATCAGCAGCGGGGTAGTCAGGAAGCCCCCGCCAACCCCGAAAATACCTGAGAGAATGCCCGTCAGCGCCCCCAGGCCAACGATCACCAGACCATTGACCGCGAGGTTCGCGATAGGGAGATAGACATCCATGTCCCCGCGTAACGCAGCGTTGCGGCGGATTAAAGGCGTGGCGCCCGAAATTCCGCCAAAATCAGGTGGAAGAGACGCTCAGAACCCGGTGGAGACCGTGACGGCCGGCCCATCCGACGGTTCCGCATCGCCCGCCACCCTGAATCGCCAGTCAACCGAAACCCGCGAGCCAAGCTTGCCCACCGGCACATAGACCGAGGCCGTCGGCCCCACGTCGAGCCGCGCCGCGCCCTTCTGCGCGCCGCCCCAGATGCCCGCGCCGGCATTCACCTCATATTGGCCGATCTTCACTACCGGCCGCTCCGCACGGGCCTGACCATCTACAAAGGCGCTGGAATAATCGCCCCAGACATAGCCGCCCTGCACATAGGCATCTGCCTCCACACCCAGCGGCAGGCCCACACGGGGCATCTGCGCCACGGCGAAGGCCGCCGGCCGGATGGAGGTGCCCCCATTGACCTGCGTGATGCGCCCTTCCGCCGCAAGGGAAACGGGCAAACCCGGAACAGGGCGAACCGAAGCGCCCAGTGCGCCTTCCACTTCCTGCGCACCCGTCATGGCCTGACTTAGCCTGCCATAAAGTTCCGGCCTGTGGCCGCTGGAAGGGATCACGCGATAACGCATCACCATGCCCGCCTGGCTCTGGCCATAGCTGCCATTGCCGGAGGCAAGCGATGGAGTGGTGTCCTGCCGCCACATTGCCCAGCCGTCTGCGGACCAGCGGCGCAAGGGCGCGGCCTGCGCCGCCTGAACTGGAGGCTGGAACGGAGCGGCTTGCGGTGCTGCAGAAGCGGGCGCAGGCTCTGCAAGGCCAGTGCCGCCGGTCAGCACATAGGACCAGGGGGCGATGGATTGCGGCCCGGAGGCAAACACCGGTGCCGGACCCGCTGAAACCGTGCCACCCGCCTGCCCGTACAGGTTCGCTTCAGGGCGAACGAAGCCGAGTTGCAACGCAATCCGTTCGAACAGTCCCGGCTCGGGCTGCGCCACCAGATAGACGAACTGCGGCGATGGCGCCGCTTGAACAGTCGATTGGACAAGGGCTGCCGGTGGTCCGACGAAGTAACTACCCATGGCGGACTGCGCACCCGGAGCAACAGGCCATGAGCCGAATGGCTGCGAGGTGTCAGGACGGGCAGCTTCCAGGCGAGGCGCATCCCACAAGGCGCCGCGAAAACCGATCCAGCCACCGATTACCAGCACCAGCACAATCACCGGATGCCCGCGGGTATGGCCATAGGTATTCATGCCGTCCTCCCGCTCAATTGCGCGGGATGGACATGGTGTTCCGTCTTGTCCCAACGCGGCGCGGCGCCCGCGAGACCGGCGATATAAGCGAATAGCGCCCGCCTTCCCGCAAGGATCGCAATGAAATTGGCCACAGGAATACGCGCCACGGCCCGCAGCCCTTCACCGACCCCATATTCGCGGGCAGTAAAGGCAAAGCGCATTGCCGCGCGCCAGGCAAAGCTGGCAAAATTCACCAGCACGAGCAGTTCCAGCAGCGGATCGTCGATCCAGTTGCGGCCATAGCCAAGCCATTCGGCTGTCCACAGCACGCATGCGATTGCCAGCAGCAGATAGGCCGCAGCCAATACAATGGCCGTGAGCGGGCCGCGCCGGTCACGCATGCGCATCCACAATTCCACCGGGTGGAAGTTCCATCCCAGGCGGTCCCAGCCCTGAAAGGCGATCCCGTGGACCCAACGCGTCTTCTGCCGCACCGCAGGGACCAATTTTGCCGGAAAACAGGCGCGCGTGGCGACAAGCTGCCCGTCATCGCCGCGCGTCCTCAGGAACCGGGCCTTGCCACCCAGCACCTTGATGCGGATCCCAAGCTCGTAATCCTCCGTCAGGCTGTCGACCGAGAAGGGGCCGCCCTGTCCGGGCCGCATCTGCGTGAGCCGATCCAGGATCGAACGTGAAAAGGCGCAGCCTACCCCGGCGGCAGGAAGCCCGGCAGACAGAGCATCGCGCACCACCATTGCCTTTCCATGGGCCTCGGCGAATTCCTCGCAATAATGTCCGGCAATCCAGCGCGAGCCGAATTGCGGCTCAGGCCGAACAGGGATCTGGACGAAATCCGCATGCTCTATTTCCCGATCGAGCAGGGAAAGCGCGGCCGGATCGACCATGTCCTCTGCATCGTGGAGCAAGGCCATGCGATACTGCATTCCGCGCCGCCGTTCATCGTCGGACAGGGCGCGATACAGGCGGTTGAGGCAATCCGCCTTGGTCGTCGGCCCGTCCCGGTCATGCAGCACGAGCCGCAGCCTGGGATCACCTGAAGCAGCCTTGGTGACGGCTTCTGCTGTTGCCCGGTCATTCCGATAGCAACCGACATAGAGCGTCAGTTCTTCCTGCGGCCATACAGCCAGCGCATGGGAGATGGTTGCCCCGATCACTTCCGCCTCGCGCCAGGTGGGAATCAGCACGGCCACCGGGCCGGCAAGCGGCCTGCCAGTTTCACGCTGGCGATCAATCCGCTCCGTCCGGGCGCGACCGGTCAGCCGGAACCATAGCCATGCGGCGTCGATTCCGATTTCATCCAGCGCACCAAGAAGAAAAAAACATCCTGCGAAAAGCAGCAACTCATGCTCGGCAAGCGCGAGCCACTGCAGCAGCGAACTACCCCCCAGAATCACAAAATGCGGCCCCCGACTACCGTTCTTGCGACGCTAGAGGGGCCAAGCTTGTGCCGCAATGCGAGAAGCATCCAAATTTGTCCGCATTTTCTTGCATCGGGCCGCCCCATCGGAAATGGAGGAGGGATGCAACAGCAACGTTCCCTTCTCCGCTCGGCCGTTCGCCCCTTGCGCGCCCTGTTCGTCAGCGATGCCTTCGAAGGCATCCTGCTGATTGCCATTGCGGCCCTGGCGATCATCGCCGCCAACTCCCCGCTTTCGCATCTCTATCACGATTTCTTCCACGAACCGCTGGCCTGGACGCCGATCGCCAAGCTCAACTCGGTCCATCTGTGGATCAACGATGCCCTGATGGCGGTATTCTTCTTCGTGGTCGGGCTGGAAGTTAAGCGCGAGATCGTGGCCGGCAATCTTGCCGATGCCCGCCAGCGCCGCCTGCCGGTTATGGCAGCAATCGCGGGCATGGCCGCACCGGCAGCCGTCTACATGCTGATCGCGGGCGGCGATGTCCGCCTGCAGAATGGCTGGGCGATCCCTGCGGCGACGGACATTGCCTTCGCCATGGGCGTGATCGGCCTGCTGGGCAGCCGGGTGCCGGCATCCCTGCGCCTGTTCCTGCTTACCGTCGCCATCGTGGACGATATTGGCGCGGTGCTGGTGATCGCGGTGTTCTATACCGCCAATCTGAAATTCGCCTGGCTGATTGCCTCGCTGGTGGTCTTCGCAGCGCTTTACGGCCTCAATCGCCTGAAGGTAAACCACATTGCACCCTATATTCTGGGCGCGATCGTGCTGTGGTTCTGTGTGCTCAATTCGGGCATTCACGCCACGATTGCCGGCGTTGTCGCGGCGCTGACCATCCCGATGCGCGATCACAACGGCTCGAACATGCTCGAGACGATGGAGCACGCGCTGGTCAGCTGGAATGCCTATCTGGTGGTGCCGCTGTTCGGCTTTGCCAATGCCGGCGTGGCGCTGGCCGGGATTGGCCTAAAGGAAGCGCTCGCTCCGCTGCCGCTGGCCGTGGGTGCCGGCCTCGTGCTGGGCAAGCAGGTCGGCATCTTCCTGTGCATCGTAGCGGCAGACAAACTGGGAATCGCCAAGCGGCCGGACAATTCCACCTGGCCGCAGATCTGGGGCACGACAGTGCTGTGCGGGATTGGCTTCACCATGAGCCTGTTCATCGCCGAACTGGCATTCCCGTCCAATCGCCTGCTGATCGAGGAAGCGAAAATCGGCATTCTGGCCGGATCTCTCGTCTCGGCCTTGCTGGGTTACGCGATCCTGCGGATGACCACGAAAGTCTCTGCAGAAGACGCGTAACCCGGCAACGGGCGGCTGTTACCAGCTGCCCGTGTTTTCCATGCTGGCCCACGGCTCCTGCGGTTCAAGATGGCCGTCCTGCAGCAATTCGATCGAAATGCCGTCCGGCGTCTTGATGAAGGCCATGTGCCCGTCCCGCGGGGGACGGTTGATCGTGATGCCCGCATCCATCAAGCGCTGGCAGGTCGCGTAGATGTCATCCACCTGATAGGCGAGGTGGCCGAAATTGCGGCCGCCCGAATACTTCTCGCCCTCTTCGCCTTCGGCCGGCCAGTTGTAGGTCAACTCGACTTCGGCGTCCTGTCCCGGTGCGGACAGGAAGATCAGGGTGAAGCGACCCTTCTCATTTTCCATACGGCGGGTTTCTTCCAGCCCCAGCAGCTTGAAGAAATCCACGCTCGCATCGGGATCGGTTACCCGGATCATGCTGTGGAGGTATTTGACCACGCTTAACTCCATTCGTCGCTATTCAAACACGGTTCATCGGCAGATTGGCATCGGTTCAGCGTCCGCTCCCCGGACTCGAGGAGGATGCCAGCCATGAGAGACGACATTACAGAAGAAACCCCCGCCCCCGCCACCGCTTTCTGGCACAGGGCCGATACGCGCCTCTTGTTGGGCAGCGCCACAATCCTTGCTGTCGGCATGATTGCAGGCGGCTACCTGCTTGGCGACGGCCTTACCCGCGCCAAGGCGGCGGATCGCTCGGTCACGGTCCGCGGGCTGGCGGAACGCGACGTGACGGCAGACCTTGCCACCTGGACGATCTCCTATTCCTCCACAGCCGGAAACCTTGCCGAAGCGCAGGCAGAGGTCGATCGCGACACGTCGCAGATCAAGGCCTTTTTCAAGGAACTGGGCTTCCCGCAGAACGCGCTGGAACCTACTGCAGTCAACGTTTCCAGCTACAGCAACAACGGCATTCCGCAATTCACGGTGCGCCAACGCATGAGCCTGCGCAGCCATGACATCAAGCGGGCGCAGGATGCCGTGCGGCGCCAGTTCGACCTCGTTCGGCGGGGCGTGATGCTGGAGGAAGGATCGGGCATGGCCTACACCTTCACCAAGCTGAACGCGATCAAGCCGGAAATGGTGGCCGAAGCCACGAAAGATGCCCGTTCGGCTGCGGAACAATTCGCCAAGGACAGCGGCACCGGCGTGGGCGGGATCAAGAGCGCCACTCAGGGCTATTTCTCGATCGAGGCCCGTGATGGCGACCAGGGAGGCTGGGGCGTTTCTGACACGCCGTTCAAGAAGGTCCGCGTCGTGACGACCGTGGATTTCTATCTGCGCTGACGGCGCGCTCAAAGGCACCGACAGGCGCCACAAGGGCGCCTGGAGCACACCTCGGGACATAGAAAAGGGCCCGCGCCGATCCCGGCGCGGGCCCCAATCTTTTCCGTCTCGGAAGTAGCGTAGCTTAGAAGCTGACGCTCAGCGAGCCGACCACGGTGTCGTCGGTGAAGCCCGAGACGTCCTTGGCAAGGCCGTCAGCTTCGACGCCGACATAGCTCACGCCCAGCGAGACATTGCCCAGCACGGTCAGCGAAGCGCCGATCGAGTAGTCCCATGCCTTGCTGTTGTCGGTGTAGGTCAGGGCGCCATCGGTGTAACCGACGTGACCGGTCAGGGTCAGCGGGGTCGACGGGATGGCGACCGAAGCATCAGCCGACAGGTAGATGTTGTCGTCGGGCAGGCCAGCGCCGAAGTCCAGCGAGTCCTGGCTCGGAGCGTAGGCGATGCCGAATGCGAGATCGACCGGGCCGACCGAAGGCTTGATCTTGGCATAGAGTTCGAAAACGTCAGCCGGATCAACGTCGTTGGTCGGGTAGAGGTAGTAGGTCGCGCCAACGTCGATGCCGACGCCGTCGGTGATGTCACCGGCCCAGCCAGCGAACACGTCGAGTTCCATTTCGCCGTAGGAAGCGGTATCTTCCAGCGAGGAAGCCCAGGTGCCCACATAGAAGCCCGGAGCGGTGTTCAGCGTGATACCGCCCTGGATGGCCGGATCGCCGCCCGACAGGCCGACGCCGCGGAAGCGATAGTCGGTGACGAGAGCGACGTTGCCCGAAACGGTCACGATCGGGGTTTCTTCGTCCTGCGCCATGGCGGGAGTGGCGGCGAGCGCGGCACCGGCGAGAACGGTAGCAGCCAGAAGGCTGCGAACGGACGTAAGCATGGCAAGTTCCTTATAACTTGGTTAGTCAGCCTCGTCCCACCTGCGTAAACAGCGGCTGCATCATTTGGCGTGCAGCCTTGCCATTTGCGCAATGAACTTGCCCAGCGGTGCTGCAGCGCACAAGACTTATTGCCAAGTGTCACATACAATTCGCACTACTGTGGATTTTCAGCATCACATGCTCCACACGGACGCCCGATTCGGACGTTCGGGCGCAGCGCATCTTGCAGCCCCTGCCGGGAGTTCTAGATCGTCGGAAACGCCATGATCGAATCCCTCCGCAAGTTCTTCACCCTCCCGATGGGGAGCAGGGAGCCGTCAGTCCCGGTGGGGCGGCGCATTTATGCCATTGGCGACATCCATGGCCGGCTGGATCTGTTCAATGCGATGATCGAGGCGATCGAGCGCGATTCAGCGCATGGCCGCCCGCTGCGCAGCACCGTTATCCTGCTGGGCGATCTGGTGGATCGCGGGCCGGACAGCGCTGGCGTGCTGGCGCGCGCGCGTGAGTGGCAGAAGACGCGCGACGTGCGAATCCTGGCCGGCAATCACGAGGAGATGTTCCTCGAAAGTTTCAAGCGCATGGAAGTGCTGCGCCATTTCCTGCGCTTCGGCGGGCGCGAGACGCTGCTGAGCTACGGCATCCAGCCGCGGGTGCGGACCAAGGCGGACATGGCCGCGCTGCAGCAATTGATGGCCGACCACATTCCGGCCGAGGATGTCGAATTCCTCCGCTCTTTCGAAGAACTGATCGTGTTCGGCGATTATGCCTTCGTCCACGCGGGCATCGCGCCGGGCGTGGCGCTGAAGCAGCAGCAGGCACAGGACATGCGCTGGATTCGCGAGCCGTTCCTTTCGCATCTGGACCCGCATTCGCATATCGTGGTCCACGGCCATACGATCACCGAACGGGCCGTGATCCGCCCCAATCGCATCGGCATCGATACGGGCGCTTTCAACACGGGACGCTTGACCGCGCTCGTGCTGGAAGGCACCGGGCGACGGTTCATCGAGACGAAGGTCAAGAAGAAGAAGGGCGTTGTAACGCTCGACAGGAAGGCTGAAGCAGAATGAAGATTGCAATGGTTGGGGCAGGCTATGTCGGCCTCGTCTCGGGCGCCTGCCTTGCCGATTTCGGCCACGACGTGGTCTGTGTCGACAAGGATCAGGGCAAGATCGACGCTCTGCTGAACGGCGTGATGCCGATTTACGAGCCGGGCCTGGCTGAACTGGTCGGCACCAATGTGAAGGCGGGCCGCCTGTCCTTCACTACCGATCTGGCCGAAGCCATGGACGGCGCCAGCGCGATCTTCATCGCGGTGGGCACCCCGTCGCGCCGGGGCGATGGCCATGCGGACCTGACCTTCGTCTATGAAGTGGCGCGCGAAGTGGGCGCCAATCTGAAGACGCCTGCCACCATCGTCACCAAGTCCACTGTCCCCGTCGGGACGGGCGACGAGGTGGAGCGCATCATTCGCGAATCCGGCACCGGTGTGCAATTCGCCGTGGTTTCCAACCCCGAATTCCTGCGCGAAGGCGCGGCCATCGGCGATTTCAAACGGCCGGACCGCATCGTGATCGGCGCAGAGGACGAATTCGGCCGTCAGGTGATGAGCGAAGTCTATCGCCCGCTGTTCCTGAACAAGGCGCCGATCCTGTTCACCAGCCGCCGTTCGGCGGAACTGATCAAATATGCCGCCAACGCTTTCCTGGCGACCAAGATCACCTTCATCAACGAAATGGCCGATCTGTGCGAGAAGGTGGGCGCCGACGTGCAGGACGTGTCGCGCGGCATCGGGCTGGATAACCGCATCGGGGCCAAGTTCCTGCATGCCGGGCCGGGCTATGGCGGGTCGTGCTTCCCCAAGGACACGCTGGCCCTGCTCAAGACCGCCGAGGATTACGACAGCCCCACCCGCATCGTGGAAGCCGTGGTGAAGGTGAACGACAGCCGCAAGCGCGCCATGGGCCGCAAGGTGCTGGAAGCGCTGGGCAAGGAAGCCCGCGGCAAGCGCGTGGCCATGCTGGGCCTGACCTTCAAGCCCAATACGGACGACATGCGTGACAGCCCGTCCATCGCCATCGCGCAGGCGCTCACCGATGCCGGCGTGCATGTGGCTGCCTATGATCCCGAAGGCATGGAACTGGCCGCCCCGCTGATGACCGAAGTCGAAATGACCGCCAGCCCCTATGAAGCGATCGAAGGCGCCGATGCCATCGTGATCGTCACTGAATGGGATGCCTTCCGCGCACTGGACCTTGCCCGCGTGAAGCAGATCGCCAAGGCCCCGGTGCTGGTGGACCTGCGCAATGTCTATGAACCGTCGGAAATCCGCGCGGCGGGCTTTACTTATGTGAGCGTCGGCAGGACATAAGCCGCGCAAGGCCCGGACGGCGCAAAGCCGCCGGGCATATCCAGCATCCTTGGGAGAGGGGCGCGAATGACAAGAATGGGCGTGGCCGGACTTGCGGCCATCGGGGCAGCCTTGGCGATCACAGTCGCCGCGCAGGCGGGGAACGACACGGCACCGGCTTTCGAGCCGGTAACCGATGCGATGATCCAGAACCCCGATCCGAAGGACTGGCTGAGCTGGCGCCGCACGCTGGACAGCCTGGGCTACAGCCCGCTTGCCCGGATCGACCGTTCCAATGTCAGCCAGTTGCGCCTCGTCTGGGCGCGGCCGCTCAATGACGGATCGCAGGAAGGCACGCCGCTGGTCCATGATGGCGTGATGTATTTCCCCGCCCCCGGCGACGTGATCGAGGCAATCGATGCCGCATCGGGCGAGCTGCTGTGGCAGCACCGCCGCAAGATGCCGGAAGACATCGGCAAATACCTCCCCGTGTGGGACACGAACCGCAACCTTGCGATCTATGGCGATCTGATCATCGCCAATGGGGCGGACGATTACATCTACGCACTGGATGCCCGCACAGGCGATCAGGTGTGGGAAACGAAGATCCTCGATTACACGCATGGCGCCAAGCAATCTTCCGGCCCGATAATCGCCAATGGTCTGGCCATCACCGGCCGTTCCTGCGAGCCGGAAGGCGGGCCGGATGCCTGCGTGATTACCGCCCATGATGCGAAGACCGGCAAGGAAGTGTGGCGCACCAGCACCATCGCGCGCGGCAGCGATCCCAACGATGCCACCTGGGGCGGGCTGCCGCTGGAAAAGCGGATGCAGGTGGGCGCATGGATGGTGCCCAGCTTCGATCCGGAACTGGGCCTGCTCTATATGGGCACTTCGGTCACCACGCCCGCGCCCAAGTTCCTGCTGTCAGGCAACGATCACGATTACCTCTACCACAATTCCACGCTGGCGCTGGACGTGCGCACCGGCAAGATCGTGTGGCATTACCAGCACATCGTCGATCACTGGGATCTGGATCACACCTTCGCCCGCATGCTGGTGGACGAACAGGTGGCGCCCGATCCGAAGGAAGTCGCCTGGATCAACCCGAAGATCGACCGGAAGAAGACCTACAAGGTGCTGACCGGCGTGCCGGGCAAAACGGGCATCGTCTATACGCTGGACCGGCAGACGGGCGAATTCCTGTGGGCGCGGCCCACGATCTTCCAGAACGTGGTCCAGGCGATTGACGGCAAGACCGGCAAGGTCACGCTGAACCCCGATGCGATCCCCGACGAACTGGGCAAGACGGTGCTGTCCTGCCCGGCGGCATCGGGCGGGGCCAATTACATGACCGGCGCCTACAGCCCGCTGACTTCCACGCTCTATCTGCCGATGCAGAACACCTGCGCCAATGTGACGGCGGTGGAGCCGGACTGGAGCAATCCCGGCTATTCCATTGCCTCGCGCCAGTTCATCGCGCCCGGCGCGGGCGACAATGTCGGCGTGATCCACGCCGTGAACGCCGTGACGGGCAAAAGCGAATGGAGCTGGTCCATCCGGGCAGGCATGCAGTCGCTGCTCACCACGGGCGGCGGGCTGCTGTTCGCGGGCGATGCGGGCGGAAGGTTCAGCGCGCTGGACCAGAAGAGCGGCGATGTGCTGTGGCAGATCAATCTAGGCTCCTCGGTCACCGGCTATCCGGTGACGTTCGAAGTGGGCGGGCACCAATATGTCGCCGTTTCCACCGGCCGCTGGCTGAATGACAATTTCACGCCCGAACTGAAGCATGGCGCGCAGAACACCTTGTTCGTCTTTGCCCTGCCCGATGCCGGGATCGGCGCGAAAGGCCCCTATCGCGCGCCGGTGAATTTGGCGGGCGGTATCTATACGGCCAACGATCCGGCCCAGAACAATGGCCGCCCGCCTGCCGAACGCACAGTGGCGGACGGCATCTTCGGCGCGGCGGAAGCGGCACAGGGCAAGGCGCTTTATGCCGATCACTGCGCGGCCTGCCACGGGGCGGATTTCAACCCCGCCCCCGGCGCGCCGCCGGTGAAGGGCGCCGCCTTCCTCGCCAACTGGAAGGGCCGGACGCTGGGCGATCTTTATGCCAAGGTGAAGACCATGCCGCCGGGCGCGGCCGGATCGCTCTCCGATGCGGAATATCGTGCGGCACTGGCCTTTATTCTCGAAGCGAACGGCTACAAGCCGGGTGAGCCTCTGCCCGCCGATAGCGGGCTGATGCAGGCCATCGGCTTTGGCGGGTAAGGCCCGGTGTGGCGGTGTAGGGAGAAAATTTACTGACGCGGGATTAAGCATTGCCTCCTCGGATGAGGAAAAGCCCGTGATGCACGCGCAAGTGGCCCGTTCGGCACAGCCTTCGCAGCCTTCTGCCGGACGCGGCTCCGGCCCGATCCCCTTTGCCCGATCGCAGGACGATCCCGCCCTGCTGCGCGCATGGCAGAGGCTGGACGGCGCTTCGCCCTTGCCGACGCAGACGCAGGCCTTTGTCGCGGCGCTCGCCGTCACTATGCTGGCGGGCACGTCGATCGAAATATTCACTGCCGGCGGGACCGAGGGCATCGGCGCTCTGCTTCCGCTTTGTCGGGCGCCCGGCAGTTTCACACCCTGGCGCATGGCCGGTGCGCGCGAAGTGTTCGAACCGATCGATGCCTTGTATGAAAGCCCTGCCGCCGCTGGCCGCCTTGCGGAGGTTCTGGCACACCAGCCGCGCCCCTTCTGGTTCGAGCGGGTTCCGGCTGGCTCCCTGCTGCTCCCGGCGCTGAAACAGGCGATGAAGGGCCGGGGCGTGATCTCGGTCCGCCCGACCGTGCCCTGCCCTACCATTGCGCTGGACGAGAGCTGGCAGGCGCCCGAAGCCCGCTTCAATTCCGGCCGCCGGTCCGATTTCCGCCGCGCCGCGCGCAAGGCGGATGAACTGGGCACGGTGGCCTATCAGATACTCGCCCCCTCGCCGGAGGAATTCGACGCCCTGTTCGACGAGGCTGTCGCGGTCGAACTGCGCAGTTGGAAGCGCGAGACAGGCACGGCCATCGCTTCCGACCGGATCAAGGAAGATTTCTTCCGCACCTATTTCCGCGCGGCCTGCGCCAGCGGCGAATTCCGGATCGCCTTCCTGCGTATCGACGGGCAGGCCGCCGCGATGCAGATGGCCGTGGTGCGCGGCGGGCGGTACTGGCTGTTCAAGATCGGCTTTGACGAAGCTTACTGCAAATGCTCGCCCGGCACTCTGCTGATGCTCCACACGCTCGGCTGGGCCGCGCGCGAGGGGCTGGAAGCCTATGAGCTGATGGGCGGCGTGGAATCGTGGATCGCCGATTTCTGGACCCGGGACCATCGCGATACGGTGCAAGTGCGCGCCTATCCTTTCAGTATCGCGGGGCTTGGCGCATTGGCCGCCGAAGCGCTCGGCCTGATGCGCAGGCGGCTGCTGCGGGGCTTTGGATGAGCCTTTCCCCTTGGGGGATTGCACGGAGCATCCGTTACGCCCTTCCCCGAAATCTCGGCCGCCTTCTGCCCGCGCCTGACGCGAACGCCATTACCCGGCATTGCGCGAGCCTGGCGCGCAACGGCCTGGCCGCAACAGCCGGCTATTTTCAGGCAGACGATGCCGCGCCCGAAGCCATCGCGGAGGCGAACAGGGCGCTGGCCCTGCTACCCGGCATGCGGGGCAGCGATTTCTATCTCTCGGTGAAAGCCCCACCGCTCAATTTCGATGCGGCATTGATCGGAGCAATCGCCGAAGCGGCACAGGCCGCCGGGATCGGCCTGCTGCTCGATGCTCATGCCCCCAAGGACGCGGAGGCGACGCTAGGCCTCACCGCCGCATTCCCCGGCATGGGCATTGCCCTGCCCGCCCGCTGGCAGCGCAGCCCAGCCGACGCCGCCTGCCTGCGCGATACGCCGTCACGCATCCGCATCGTGAAAGGCGAATGGCCCGATCCGGCCGGCGACGTGCCCGACATTGCCGCAAGTTACCTCGCCCTTGCCCGCAGCCTTGCCGGGCGCACCGCACCCGTTGCCATCGCCACGCATGACCCGGCTCTGGCAGAGGCCGCGCTTAAGGCCCTGCGCAATGCGGGCACGCCATGCGAGCTGGAACAATTGCGCGGCCTGCCCCGCCGCCGCACCACGGCCATCGCCCGCAGGCTGGGCGTGCCGGTGCGCCTCTATCTGCCCTTCGGCCCCGGCTGGTGGCCCTATGCCCTCAACAGCGCGCTCGCACGCCCATACCTGCCCCTGTGGGCCGCGAAGGACTGGCTAGGCCTGAAGTAATTGCCAGGGGGCCTGTAAGCCGGGTTCTGTATCGCGGACGGTATCCGATTATCGGACCGTATCCCCGATGGCAGCCATTCATCTAGGCCACGGATTGCTCCGCGGCTCGAGCAACCAACCCGGGCAACTCGGCTCGAAACCAGCCTGCCCCGGACGAATCCGGGGCGCGTTGCCCCTATTCGGTTTTGCTCCGGGTGGGGTTTACCATGCGGACACTGTTACCAGCACCCCGGTGCGCTTTTACCGCACCCTTTCACCCTTGCCTGTGAGGTTTCCCTCCATCGGCGGTATACTCTCTGTGGCACTTTCCCTGAGCTTGGGGGCCGAAGCCCTTCGCCCGGCGGGCGTTACCCGCCACCCTTGTTTCGTGGAGCCCGGACTTTCCTCGGCATCCGACCCGCTCATGCAGAGCTTGTCGAACGACGCGGCTGCCCGGCCCCCTGGCCCGCCATGCATAGCATGGCCAATCCAGAAAATGGAACGCCTATCTGGTCAAGCCGCGGTCACGATCCAAAAGCAAAGCGAACAGGATCGCGCCCAATTCTCCATCGATCTCTCCATCGATCCTGCGCGGGCGCCAGCGGCGCTGGAAGGCGCGCACTGCCGCGCGGCCATCGGAAATGTCATAACCGAAGCGTTCCAGCCCCAGCATGAAGGCCCCGTCATTCTCGAAAGGCGATCCAAGGCTGACCTTTGGCGTCCTGAGCACAAGATGCAGCCCGGCCAGCGTTTCCCAGTCGAACAACTCGCCCGGATCGTCCTTGCGGGCAGGCGCGATATCGGAATGGCCCACAATATTGGCGCGCGGAATATCGTGCCGCACCTTGATATCCGCCAGCAGCGGGATCAGCGCGCTCATCTGTTCTTCGGTGAAGGGACGATAGCCCCATTCATGGCCGGGATTGACCAGTTCGATCCCGATACTGGCCGAATTCACATCGGTGATCCCGCGCCACATGCTGCGCCCGGCGTGCCAGGCGCGCTTTTCCTCGTCGACGAGGCGGAAGACGGTGCCGTCTTCCTCGATCATGTAATGGGCGCTGACTTCGGCCGCCGGATCGCACATCCGCTCCAGAGCCTCGGCCCCGGTGCGCATGCCTGTGTAATGGAGCACCACCATGGAGATGGGCAGCTTGCGCTCGTTCCAGTTGGGAGAGGGTGCTTCGCGATCGACAAATTCGTTTTCGGTCACCCCTGAACCTCCGGCTTATCCGTGCGGCAGTACCGCGCCGAGCACCAGCGCGTCCTCGCCCCGCGCATATTGCACGCCGCCACCGGCACCGGTGGCCAGCAGATGCATCATATGGGCAGGCGCCGTGCGGCTGGAAAGCCCTTCCGGCGGCAGCGTGCCGTGCAGCGCGCGGCCGATGCTTTCATCGAAGGCGATGCGCGGGCCAGCCGCGCGCACGGCTATCTCTGCCGCGCCGCCATTCATTTCCGCGCCGATGTCCAGCGTGCCGCCGCGCACCAGCGCATCCATGCCGATGGAGGCAAGGTTCAGCAGCAGCTTCACCGCAGGCTTGGGCAGGGTCGGCTCCCGCACGGCCCAGTTGAGCGTGATGCGGCCGCTATCGCCCACCAGCGCGGCAATCACCTGCCGCGCTTCGCCCACGTCCACCTGTTCGCCAAAGCCGCCCGCAGCCCCGAAGGCGAGGCGGAAGAACCGCAGCTTGTCTGCGCTGATCTTCGCGCTCTGCTCCAGCAGTTCGAAACAGCGCGCCCGCATTTCCGGGTCTTTCTCTTCGGCCAGCAGTTCCAGCCCGTTCGACAGCGCGCCCACCGGGCTGAGCATGTCGTGGCACAGGCGCGAACAGAGCAGGCTGGCAAGATCGACGGGAGAAATGGTCATGTTCAGGTAAAGGCCCGGTTTGCTGACGAAGTTGACAATGTTGACAGAGTGCAGGGCAAAAAACCCGTCACCGCTTAACCATGCCCTAGCAGGCGCGAGAGGCGGGAGGAATCCCCGGTGGAAAGAAAGGAGGGCAGGCAGTGCATGGCCCGGGATTACGCTTCCGCGAGCATGTAGGAAAGCGGTTCGAAGCCATCTGGATCGTCACGCCAGAAACGCACCATGCCCTGCGCGGCAATCGCCCAGACCTTGCCGTCGCCCGCGGCCTGTTCGCGATCCGTTACGGATGGCTCCGGCAGGCCGGATGGGTGGGAATGGTAATAGCCGACAAGCTCCGGCCCGCCGCCCCGCTCCGCCCGGTGGGCATCGATCAGCGCGGCCGGGTCGATCTCGAAATGGCGGGCCTTGTCCAGCGCGACATTGGTGGCGGCGCGCGCTTCAGTGATGCGGCCACCGGCGCCCAGCAGAAGGCCGCAAGCCTCCTCCGGCACGGCGCGGGCGGCCTCTGCCACAATGGCTTCAAGGGCCTGATGGGCGACTTCGAGGGGAACCCTCGCATCAAACGAGCGCTCAGACGGATTCGACATGGTCCCGAAACCAGTCCGCCAGCTCCTCTTCGCTCAATTCGCCGGCAGCGAGGGCGAGGATTGTCACGACAAGTTCGGCATCGCTTGCGGCAAGAGCGTAGCCGTTGAGCATCAGGAATGTTTCGCTGACCACAGCTGCGGTCCGTTTATTCCCATCAGCGAAAGGGTGGTTCCGAGCGATGCCGAAGGCATAGGCGGCCGCCAGCGCGGCCACGTCAGGCTCGCCATAGGCGACGAGATTTTGCGGCCGCGCCATGGCGCTCTCCAGCGCTCCGGAATCGCGCACTCCATCAGCGCCGCCATGCTCGGCCAGTTGCTCTGCATGCGCGGCCAGCGCCACTTCCGTGGCGATCCAAATCCATCCGGGTCGCATCGGACCTATTTGGCCAGTTCGCGCAATGCACGCTTGCGCCGCGCCATCACTTCGCGCGCGGCAGCCATCTGCACCTCAAAATCGGGTTCTTCCCCTGACAGTTCGATCCCGCGCGGCGTTGTGACGAGCGACAGAGTCTCGCCCACTTCCGCATTGAGGTGCGCGAGCACCTCCTTGGGCAGGATGATCCCGGCCGAGTTGCCGATCTTCTTGATCTTGAGCGATGTGTTCATACGTGCGTTATAACGTCTCGCCTTCTCCGGGGCAAGATTGCTGCGCAGCCCTTGGCACTCCCCGCCCCAATCCCCACATAGTGCCTTCATGGGGGCCGAGAACATCATCACCGGCGTGCTGGAAACGGGCGGCGAGCGGCTGGACAAGGCGCTGAGCGCGGCCAGCGGGCTTTCGCGCGAGCGGGTGAAGGCCCTGATCGCCGAAGGCCGCGTGAGCCTGGGCGGCAAGCTGGCTGCCAGCGCCTCCGCCAAACCGGCCGCCGGAACCCACTGGTCGATCGACGTTCCCCCCGCTGCCGAGGCCGAAGCGCGGCCGCAGGATATTCCGCTGACCGTCGTCTATGAAGACGAGCATCTGATCGTGATCGACAAGCCCGCCGGGCTGGTCGTCCACCCCGCGGCGGGCAACCCTGACGGTACGCTGGTCAACGCCCTGCTCCATCACTGCGCCAATAAGGGGGGCGGCCAGCTTTCCGGCATTGGCGGCGTCGCCCGGCCGGGAATCGTCCATCGGATCGACAAGGATACGTCGGGCCTGCTGGTGGTGGCCAAGAGCGATGCGGCCCATATCGGACTGGCGGAACAATTCGCCGATCACTCGATCGAACGCGCCTATCTGGCGGTGGTGGCGGGCCATCCCCGCCCCCTGTCCGGCACAGTGAATGCGCGGATCGGCCGTTCCGATTCGAACCGCAAGAAGATGGCCGTGCTGGCTGACGAGGCCAGCCGGGGCAAACATGCCATCACCCACTACAAGGTACTGAAAGAACTGGATAATTCCGCGCTCGTGGAATGCCGGCTGGAAACGGGCCGCACCCATCAGGTGCGCGTTCACATGGCGTCAATCGGCCATGCCCTATTGGGAGACCCTGTCTATGGCCGAACACCTGCGACTCTCCGCCCCCTTCTCAAGCGGCTCGGTTTCGAGCGTCAGGCGCTGCATGCCGCCGTGCTCGGCTTCGAGCATCCGGTGACCAGAAAAACTTTACGGTTCGAAAGCGATTTGCCTGCAGATATGAGGGAACTGATCGACGAAACCACTCGTTGATATCGACGAAATGCAGGGGTTTCCTGCTTTCATCCTCTATATAGGGGAAACCGGGAGGCAAGTGGCCGTGCCTCCCTTGGATGCCCAGAAGGGGTCCGCAACAATATCGGTCGACACTTTGAAAGGTATGGGATTGTGAGCAATCAGAAGACCGGCAAAACGAGGGCACTTGCCGTTCCCGCCCTGAGCGGGGAACAGAGCCTCAACCGCTATTTAGCCGAGATCAAGAAGTTCCCGGTGCTGACGCCCGAGCAGGAATATATGCTCGCCAAGCGTTATCAGGAACATGAAGATCCGGAAGCAGCCGCACAGCTGGTGACGAGCCATCTGCGTCTCGTGGCGAAGATCGCCATGGGCTATCGCGGATATGGCCTGCCGCTGTCCGACCTCATCAGCGAAGGCAATGTCGGGCTGATGCAGGGCGTCAAGAAGTTCGAAGCCGACCGCGGCTTCCGCCTGGCGACCTATGCGATGTGGTGGATCAAGGCCAGCATGCAGGAATTCATCCTGCGCAGCTGGAGCCTGGTGAAGATCGGCACCACTGCCGCCCAGAAGAAGCTGTTCTTCAACCTGCGCCGCATGAAGCGCAACCTCGACGCTTACGAGGATGCGGATCTGCGCCCGGAAGACGTCGCCAAGATCGCCCATGATCTCGGCGTGCCGGAGCAGGAAGTGATCAACATGAACCGGCGCATGATGATGGGCGGCGATGCCTCGCTCAACGTCTCCATGCGCAATGACGAGGAAGGTTCCGGCCAGTGGCAGGACTTCCTGGCTGACGACACTCCGCTGCAGGACGAGCAGGTGGCCGATGCCGAAGAGGCCCAGTTGCGCCACGAAATGCTGGCGGAAGCCATGGACAGCCTGAACGAGCGCGAGAAGCATATCCTGACCGAGCGACGGCTGGTGGAAAATCCCCGCACGCTGGAAGAGCTCAGCCAGGAATATGACGTGAGCCGCGAACGCATCCGCCAGATCGAGGTGCGCGCCTTCGAGAAGCTCCAGAAGGCCATGCAGCGCATCGCCGGCGAACGGCTGCTGGCGGCTGCGTAAGTTCCCGATCCTCCCCGTGAGCAAAGCTCATGGGGAGGGGGACCGTCCCTGCGGAAGCAGGGATGGTGGAGGGGCTTGGCCGCAGCGCTCGCGGCAGGCCATGACGAGAGCCTCTGCCACGGTAGCAGGCGCATTGAGTATTTCGACCGCCGCGACACGCATCACATCGATGCCTCGCACTTTGAGGAATGCGGTCCGTTCTTCATCACGCACAGAACGGTTTCCCATATCATGGGCGATGCCGTCCACCTCGATGGCAAGCCTGGCCGATGGGCAATAGAAGTCGAGGACAAAAGGCCCGGAAGGATGCTGGCGCCTGAAACGCAAACCGGAGCGCCGCAATTCGCGCCACAGCAGCACCTCTGGCAGCGACATCTCCTTCCTGAGTTGTCTGGCTTGGACGACCATCCGCTTGCTTGTCTGTCGCGCCACTTCATGCCCCTCCGTCAGCCCTTCGGGCTGCCACCTCCCCATGAGTTTCACTCACAGGGAGGATCATCGCAACGGCAACTGCATCCATTATTCCCACCCGGCCCCAACATCGCTAAACGAAGCGCATGGCCGTTCGGATCATGCGCTTCCTCGTCATGGCTTTCATCTGGTTCCTCGTGATCAGCGTGGGGCTGGTGCTGGTTTATCGCGTGGTCCCGCCGCCGGTGACCGCGACCATGATCATGGATGGCAACGGCATCACCAAGGATTGGGAACCGCTCTCCCGCATTGACCGCAACATGGTGGCCGCCGTGATCGCCGCGGAAGACGGCAAGTTCTGCCAGCATAACGGCTTCGATACGGAAGCGATCGAAAAGGCCATCCAGCGCAACGCCAAGGGCGGCCGCATCAGGGGCGGCTCCACCATCAGCCAGCAGACCGCCAAGAACGTGTTCCTGTGGCAGGGCGGCGGTTATTTCCGCAAAGGGCTGGAAGCCTGGTTCACCGTGCTGATCGAGAGCGTGTGGGGCAAGCGCCGGATCATGGAAGTGTACCTCAACGTCGCGGAAACCGGGATCGGCACTTATGGCGTGGAAGCGGGCAGCCAGCGCTATTTCAACCACTCGGCAGCACATCTGACCCGCACCGAGGCGGCGCGCATGGCAGCGGCCCTGCCCCTGCCGAAAGAACGGCCGGTCGTGAACCCCACCGGCTTCACGCGCCGCTATGGCAATACCATCGCCGCCCGGATCGGCACGGTGAAGCGTGACGGCTTCGATGCCTGCGTGTACGAGTGAGCGCCATGGGCGCAAATCACTCGCATAATCATTCGCATAGTCACGGGCACGATCAGGGGCACAGCCATGATCACGGGCACGGGCACAGCCATGCACCGGCCAATTTCGGCCGGGCCTTCGCCATCGGGGTGGTGCTGAACAGCGCCTTCGTGGCGGTGGAGGCGATCTACGGCTTCTTCTCCGGCTCCATGGCGCTGGTGGCCGATGCCGGGCACAATCTGTCCGACGTGCTGAGCCTGCTGATCGCCTGGGGCGCCAGCATCATGGCCGCCCGCCCTGCCTCCGCGCGCTATACATGGGGCTTCAAGTCCAGTTCGATCCTTGCTGCCCTCGCCAATGCCGGGCTGCTGCTGGTCGCCGTGGGCGCCATCATGATCGAAACCCTGCGCCGCTTCGTCGTCCCGGCCGAGGTGGAAGGCACCACCATGATCGTGGTGGCGGGCATCGGCGTGGTCATCAACACCGCAACCGCCCTGCTGTTCATGAGCGGGCGCAAGCATGACATCAACATTCGCGGCGCCTTCCTGCACATGGCGGCCGACGCGCTCGTTTCCGTGGGCGTGGTGATCGCGGGCATATTGATCCTGCTGACCGGCAAGAGCTGGATCGATCCCGTCACCAGCCTGGTGATCGTGGCCGTGATTGCCTGGGGCACCTGGGGCCTGCTGAAAGACAGCGTGAAGATGGGCCTGCTGGCAGTGCCCGACCGGATCGACGAGACCGAAGTGCAGAACTGGCTTGGCAGCCTGCCGGGGGTGAGCGCAGTGCACGATCTCCACATCTGGCCGATGAGCACCACGGAAACCGCCTTCACGGCCCATCTGGTGATGCCCGCCGGCCATCCGGGCGACGCCTTCCTGCACGATATTGCCCATGAACTGGACGAACGCTGGCACATCCACCACGCCACGGTGCAGGTGGAAACCGGCGAGAACTGCACACTTCACGCAGGCTCGATATGAGCGGGCGGGAGGGCGGCTGCGCCTGCGGGGCCGTGCGTTACCGCGTTGAAGGCGATCCGATCTTCGTCAACAATTGCCACTGCGCCCTGTGCCAGCGGCAGACCGGCTCCACTTCCGTAGTCAACGCGTTCTACGAGAACGAGCGGATTACCGTGACGCAGGGCGAGATGACCGAGCATGTCGTGCCATCCGGCAGCGGCGGCCCGCACACGATCTGCCGCTGCGCCCAATGCGGCACCGCAATCCTGAGCTATTACCCCCGCCTCGGCCGGCTGGGCGCGGGCCTGCGCGTGGGCACGCTGGACGATCCCGGTGCCCTGCGGCCCGACGCAGTGATCTTCACCGCCAGCGCCATGCCCTGGGTGAGCTTTCCCGAAGGCATCCCCACTTTCGAACAGACCTACGTTCCGGCAGAACTCCTCCCGCCCGAACGGCTTGAACGGCTGATGACGATGGTGGAACGTCGGAAAGCTGGCGAGGGATAAAACCCCGCTGCCTCAGCCCTTCCGCTCGAACGCAACGTATCGTTCGACTTCGGGGCTGGATAGCTGGAGATACCACTCCACGTCGAAGCCGCCCAGGAACTCCAGCTTGCGGATCAGCTCGTCCCAATGGGACAGGCGCTCATGGGCAGAAATCACGCCGTCGCGCGTCGTGATGTCGCAACACATCACATCCCGCCGACGTTCGTGGCGCTTGTAGAATTCTACCCGGCTGACGCTGGTGAGTTTGAAGGGCGGCACTTATGCCGCCTCTTCTTCCTTCTTTTCGGGGCCGATCACGCGGATCGGTTCCTTGCGGCCTTCGACCACGTCCTTGTCGACCACCACTTCGGTCACCCCGCCTTCCATGCCCGGAAGATCGAACATGGTATCCAGCAGGATGCCTTCCACGATGGAACGCAGGCCGCGTGCGCCCGTCTTGCGCTTGATGGCCTTTTCGGCGACCGCAATCAGCGCGTCGTCGGTGAAGGTCAGCTTCACATCCTCAAGCTCGAACAGCTTCTGGTACTGCTTGACCAGCGCGTTCTTGGGTTCCTTGAGAATCTGAACCAGTGCCTCGACATCAAGATCGTTCAGCGTGGCGATCACCGGCAGACGACCGACGAATTCGGGGATCAGGCCGAACTTCAGCAGATCTTCCGGCTCGCTCATCTGGAGCAGTTCGCCCACCTTGCGCTTTTCCGGATCGGCGACATGCGCGCCGAAACCGATCGAACGCTTCTGCAGGCGGTCGGCAATGATCTTGTCCAGCCCGGCGAAAGCGCCACCGCAGATGAACAGGATATTGGTGGTGTCCACCTGCAGGAATTCCTGCTGCGGATGCTTGCGCCCGCCCTGCGGCGGCACACTGGCCGTGGTGCCTTCCATCAACTTGAGCAGCGCCTGCTGCACGCCTTCGCCCGACACGTCGCGCGTGATGGAGGGGTTTTCCGCCTTGCGGGTGATCTTGTCGATCTCGTCGATATAGACGATGCCCTGCTGCGCCTTTTCGACGTTATAGTCGCTGGCCTGCAGCAGCTTGAGGATGATGTTCTCCACGTCCTCGCCCACGTAGCCGGCTTCGGTCAGCGTGGTGGCGTCGGCCATGGTGAAGGGCACGTCGAAGGTGCGGGCCAGCGTCTGGGCCAGCAGGGTCTTGCCCGAGCCGGTGGGGCCGACGAGCAGGATGTTCGACTTCGCCAGTTCCACATCGCCCGATTTTCCGCTGTGCTTCAGGCGCTTGTAGTGGTTGTGCACCGCCACGGAGAGCACGCGCTTGGCGCGATCCTGCCCGATCACATAGTCGTTCAGCGTGGCGAAGATTTCCTTCGGCGTGGGAACGCCGCCGTCCTTCTTGCCGGCAATGCCCGCCTTGGTTTCTTCGCGGATGATGTCGTTGCACAGTTCCACGCACTCATCGCAGATGAACACGGTGGGACCGGCAATGAGCTTGCGTACCTCGTGCTGCGACTTACCGCAAAAGCTGCAGTAAAGGGTGCTTTTAGAATCGGAACCGCTCAACTTGGTCATTCTTTCTTTCCCGATCCCCCGCTTCAGCTAGCCCTGAAAAGCAGGCAAAGCCAAGGGGGATTCGCTTCCGAGTGTAACCCGGAAGTCTTGATAATCAATGCAACCCTCTACTCCGCACCGCCTTGCGGGCTGCTGAAGTGAGAGGGTTGCCAAAATGCTACAGCTCCAGCCGCAGGCCTTAACGCGCGCGCCTTATTCCGGCGCTCCGCCCGAACCGCTTTCGTCGCCGGTCGCTTCGGTGTCGGGACGGGTTTCGAAGACCTTGTCCACCAGACCGAACTTCAGGGCCTCGTCCGCCTCAAGGAAGGTATCGCGATCCAGCGCCTTCTCGATCGCATCGAGCGGCTGGCCGGTATACTTCACATAGAGATCGTTCATCCGCGAACGGATGCGCAGGATTTCCTTGGCCTGGATTTCGATATCCGAAGCCATGCCGCGCGCACCGCCCGAAGGCTGGTGGATCATGATCCGCGCATTGGGAAGCGCGATGCGCATGCCCGGTTCGCCAGCGCAGAGCAGGAAGCTGCCCATGGATGCGGCCTGACCGATGCAGACCGTGCTGACGCGCGGCTTGATGTACTGCATCGTATCGTGGATCGCCATGCCGGCCGTCACCACGCCGCCGGGCGAGTTGATATACATGCTGATCGGCTTGGAGGGGTTTTCGCTCTCAAGGAACAGCAACTGGGCCACGATCAGCGAGGCCATGTTGTCTTCCACCTGGCCGGTCACGAACACGATGCGTTCGCGCAGCAGGCGGCTGAAGATGTCAAAGCTGCGTTCGCCACGGCTCGTCTGTTCGACGACGACGGGAACCAGCGCGCCGGTAAACGGATCGCGGGTGAACTGGCCCTGGGTGCCGTAGGTTTCGCCGATATTGCCGAACAGGTCGATCATGAATTGCCTCGCAAGCTGTGACTGAACGCCTATGTCGCGACTGGCGGCAAGATGTTCAAGTGCCATAGCCCCTAAACCCACAATCGCCCCTGTCCAGTGGGGTTATCCGGGTTACGGAACAATCCTGTTGCGACGCAGCGCGACAAAGCCGGGCTTGCGCGGGCAGAAAATCCCGGCAAGTCTCTATGGCAGGAAAAATGGCCCCCGCATCGCGCGCAAGCGGGCCGATACAGGGGGAGTAACCGGGTGAAGACGAAGCGCGTCAGGCTTCTTTGCGCAGCCGTGCTGGCGGGATCGGCGATTGCCTCTTTCGGGGCCGCATCTGCACAGGCGCAGGATTTCACCATTGATGACCTGATCGGGCTGGAAGACACGCCCGAGAACGAGATCGTCGTAGCCCACAAGCTGGACCCGGAACCGGAGCAGGAAGATGTGCGCCAGCAGGTGCGCTCCATCACCAGCACATCCACCGGCAGCGTCTATAACGAACCGCTGGCCCGCTTTCAGGCGCGCATGTGCCCGGGCGTGATGGGCCTGCCGCTGGAAGTGGCGGAACGCATTGTTGACCGGCTGCGCTACAATGCCGAGCGGCTGGGCCTGACCATGGCCGAAGGCGGATCGTGCCGGCCCAATTTCATTCTCGGCTTCGTGGGCAGCGGCAAGGCCGACATCGAGAAGATGAACAGGCAGAAGGGTTCGCTCCTGTCGCAAATCAAGCCTGACGAGCGGCGCGAATTGCTGAAGGAAACCGGCCCCGTGCGCGCCATTGCCGTGACGATGCAGCGCACGCGCGACGGCATGCCGATCCTGGGCGATCAGAAATACGGCCTGACCCCCACGATCAACACGCAATCGGCCAATTCGCTGTTCCTGTTGCCCACGCGGGTGGACATCGAAATGTCGGTGGTGCTGATCGACGTGCTGACGATTGACGGGATGACCGTGAACCAGCTGGCCGATTACGCCACGATGCGCGGCCTGGCCAAGACCCGCCCGGTGAGCGGAGAGGCCGCCTATGGCACGATCCTGAACCTGTTCGATCCCGATGCGAGCCATCCGCTGGAACTGACCAATTTCGATCTCGCCTATCTGGAGGCGCTGTACAGCCGCCCGGCCAATATCGCGGCCGTTTCCAAGTTCGGCACGGTGCAGGGCAAGATGAAGCAAATGCTCGCCTCGGCGGATTCGTCGGAGGATCAGGCGCCCGCCAGCGACGCGCCCTGATCGGCACGAAGGCGGCCGTGATGCGGCACCCAAGACGAAAAAGGCCGCGAGGATTGCTCCCCGCGGCCTTTTCGTTACGCCGTGAAGGCGATTACTTCTTGGCCGGAGCCTTCTTTGCAGCAGGCTTCTTGGCCGCGGGCTTCTTTTCAGCAGCCGGCTTTTCCTCGGCAGCGTCAGCCTTGGCAGCGGCCTTCTTTGCCGGAGCCTTCTTGGCCGGGGCCTTTTCAGCAGGAGCTTCTTCGGCCGCGTCGTCAGCCTTGGCTTCCTTCTTGGCGGCCGGCTTCTTGGCAGCAGCCTTCTTCGGGGCAGGAGCGGCTTCTTCGCCTTCCTCGGCCTCAATCGCGGCTTCCAGCTGTTCGCGGGTCACTTCGCGTTCGGTGACTTCGGCCTTGTCGAACAGGAAGTCGACGACCTTGTCTTCATAGAGCGGAGCGCGCAACTGGGCCTGAGCCATGGCATCGCCTGCGACATAGTCGACAAAGCGCTGGCGGTCTTCCGGGCGATACTGCTGGGCAGCCTGCTGCATCAGCATGCGCATTTCCTGCTGGCTGACTTCCACGCCATTGGCCTGGCCGATTTCCGACAGCAGCAGGCCCAGACGCACGCGGCGTTCGGCGATGCGGCGGTAATCTTCCTTCTCGGCTTCGATTTCGGCGCGGGCAGCTTCCGGGTCCGCTTCGCGAGCAGCTTCCTGCTGCAGCTGGTTCCAGATCTGCTGGAATTCAGCTTCCACCATGGTCGGCGGAACGGCAAAATCGTGATCCTTGGCCAGCACGTCCAGCAGGGCGCGCTTCATGGCGGTGCGGGTCAGGCCGGCAGTTTCCTGCTCCAGCTGGCCGCGCAGCAGGCCCTTGAGCTGTTCGAGGCTTTCGAGGCCGAGCGACTTGGCGAAATCTTCGTCCACCACAGTGTCGGCGGCAACCTTCACCTGCTGCACGGTGATGTCGAAGGTCGCTTCCTGGCCCTTCAGGTTCTCGGCCGGATAATCTTCCGGGAAAGTGACGGTGATGGTCTTTTCATCGCCGGTCTTCACGCCGACCAGCTGGTCTTCGAAGCCGGGGATGAACTGGCCCGAACCGAGCACCAGCGGCGCGCCTTCGGCCTTGCCGCCATCGAATTCCACGCCGTCGAGCTTGCCAACGAAGTCGATGATGATCTGGTCGCCATCGGCGGCCTTCTTTGTCTTCGGGGCGTCCTTGTAGCTCTTCTGGTTCTCGGCGATCTTGGCGACCGCTTCGTCAACCTGCTCGTCCGTGACCGGCACGACCAGCTTTTCGAGCTTCAGGCCTTCGATCGAAGGAGCCTGGATTTCAGGCAGCACTTCCAGTTCGATGGCCAGTTCGGCATCCTTGCCCTGAACATAGGCTTCGCTCAGCTCGACGCGGGGCTGCAGCGCGGGGCGCAGCTTCTTGTCGGCGATCAGCCCGTCGACCGATTCGCGAATCGTGTTGTTCAGCACGTCGGCGTGAACCGCCTCGCCGTGCATCTTCTTCACGAGGTTGGCGGGGACCTTGCCGGGACGGAAGCCGGGCATGCGCACCTGCGGGGCGATCTTCTTCACCTCGCGCTCGATCCGGGCTTCGATATCCTTCGCCGCGATGGTGAGCGTATAGGCGCGCTTCAGGCCTTCATTGCTGGTTTCAACGATCTGCATTTCAGACTGTAGCCTTCCAAAAAATCTCTCTCAAACCGGGATTCGCTCGGGCGAAACTGGTGCGGGCGAAGGGACTCGAACCCCCACATCTTGCGATACTGGAACCTAAATCCAGCGCGTCTACCAATTCCGCCACGCCCGCGGCCCGACGAAGCCTGCAGGCCCGGCATTGCCTGCGGACCTGCGAAACAGGCATGCGCCCTTATAAGGGAGCGATGCAAAGGGCAAGCGGAAGCGAGGCATAGTCGCCCGCAATCGCGCCCGAACGTCTCCCAATCGGACATTGCACGCACCGTTTCGGGCGATTAGGAGGCCGGACATGAGCGAAGAAACCACCCCCACCGCGGGCCCCGACGTCCCGCCCGATCACCTGTCGATCAACCCGACCAGCCCCTTTTTCGATGCTGAAAAGCTTCAGCGCGGCATTGGCATCCGCTTCAAGGGCACCGTCCGCACGAATGTGGACGAATATTGCATTTCCGAAGGCTGGGTGAAGGTGCAGGCTGGCCGCACGGTGGACCGCAAGGGCAACCCGCTGCTGGTGAAGCTCAACGGCCCGGTTGAAGCCTGGTACGAAGATCTGGGCGAAGAGGCACCCGTCGCCAAGAAGGATTGATCGCGAAGGGCCGATCAGCCCTTCTTTTTCGATCCCCTGTTCTCGCTCGCGGTGATGATCTCGCCGATCACGTCGCGGCGAGGAGCAGCAGAGGGCTTTGCCGCCAGAACTGAATCCTTGGCCTTCGCGCCCGGCTTTTCGTTATAGATGAAGCCCGAAACCGGCCAGGCGGTGCTGCCGAGCGACTGGATCGGATCGAACCAGACACGCACCGCGCTCCAGTCATTATTCTCCGAAACATCCACTGCGCGGACATCGTCCTCGATCTGGCCGCGCCGTCCGTCGATGGGTGACCAATTGGCGTGGCGCAGCAGCACGGTGCGGCTGTCCACGATCCGGCTCACCGCCGCGACATGGCCCAGCGTCATGTTGCCATGGGGCTGGAAAGCCATGACAGCCCCCACTCTCGGGCGGCTGCCGCGCTTGTAACGGCCGTCCGCCTGCCCCCACCAGGTCCAGGCGTCTCCATAGATCTGGATGCCGGAAACCCGCCGCGCATAAGGCACGCATTGCAGATACGGCAGGACAGGCCCCGCCTGAATGCCGGATGTGTCAGCCGGATTGATCGCCGGCTCGGCCAGTGCCGGCGTGGCCACCAGAGCCAACGCCGCACCGGCCATGAGCTTTGAAATCTGTCCCCACATGAACACGGTTAATGTTTGATGTGGGTTATTTTGATCCTGCGATGTATAGTTAACAGTGAAGTAGGGATTCGCCGTCAGGCGACCGGGATTTGCCGTACAGGTCTCACCTCTGTGCCCCTTGGTGACAGACCTGTGCGGCAAACCTCCCTTCGGGACCGTAGCCGCCCTGCTGCTCAAGAGCCGAAATCCTTGCGTTTCTTCGCGCCACAGGCCACCTGCGAGGCCAATGGCATCAACCGCACTCCCTCAGGTCATCATCATTGGCCGCCCCAATGTGGGCAAATCGACCCTGTTCAACCGTCTGGTGGGCAAGAAGCTCGCCCTCGTGGACGATCAGCCCGGCGTCACGCGCGACCGGCGCTTTGGCGAGGCCCATCTGCTGGGGCTGGACTTCACAATCGTCGATACCGCCGGGTGGGAAGATGAAGACCCTGACAGCCTGCCCGGCCGCATGCGCGCGCAGACCGAGGTTTCCGTGCAGGGCGCCACGGTCGCGCTGTTCGTGTTCGATGCCCGCGCGGGCGTGACCCCACTGGACGAGGAAGTTGCCCGCTGGCTGCGGGAACAGGATGTGCCGGTGATCGTCGTCGCCAACAAGGCGGAAGGCCGCGCGAGCGAGCCGGGCATCATGGAAGGCTATGCGCTGGGGCTGGGCGATCCGATTCCCTTCTCTGCCGAACATGGCGAAGGCCTGGGCGATCTGTTCGAGGCCCTGCTGCCCCTGCTCGAAGGGGCCGAAGCGGAAGAGCCGGAAGGGCCCGAGCTTGACGAGAATGGCGACGAACTGCCCACCGGGCCGCTCAAGCTCGCCATCGTGGGCCGTCCCAATGCGGGCAAGTCCACCCTGATCAACCGCATGCTGGGCGAAGACCGTCTGCTGACCGGGCCGGAAGCCGGGATCACCCGCGATTCGATTGCAGTGGACTGGCAGTGGACCGATCCCAAGACGGGCGAGACGCGCGACGTGCGGCTGATCGACACGGCGGGGATGCGCAAGAAGGCCCGCGTGGTCGAAAAGCTGGAACGGCTTTCCGTGGCCGATGCCCGCCGCGCAATCGACTTTGCCGAAGTGGTCGTGCTACTGCTCGATGCCACCAAGGGGCTGGAACATCAGGACCTCAAGATTGCCGACATGGTGCTGCAGGAAGGCCGCGCCCTGATGATTGCGATCAACAAGTGGGACGTGGCCGAAGACGCCTCTGCCCTCTACAACGGCATTCGCGAGGCACTGAACGAAGGGCTGGCGCAGGTGCGCGGCGTGCCCCTGTTCTCCGTCTCGGCCCGCACCGGCAAGGGGCTGGATACGCTGATCGGCGCAGCCTTCGAACTGCGCGAGACATGGTCCAAGCGAGTGCCCACTGCCGGGCTCAACCGCTGGTTCGACGATGCGCTGGAGGCCAACCCGCCCCCGGCGCCGGGCGGCAAGCGCATCAAGATGCGCTACATCACCCAGATCAAGACGCGCCCGCCCAGCTTCGTGATCTTCGGATCGCGTCTGGACAATCTGCCCGAGAGCTATCGCCGCTATCTGGTGAACGGCATCCGCCGCGAACTGGGCTTCGGATCGGTGCCGGTGCGACTGACCCTGCGCAGTTCCAAGAGCCCCTTCGCCAAGGATTGAGCGGGCACTTGCCCGCTATTTCTTCGCCAGGAACAGGCCCAGCACCATCACTGCCATGCCCAGCAGGCGCTTGCCGTCGATGCTGGCCTGCGGGGTGCCGAACAGGCCGAAATGGTCGATCAGCGCGGCCGCGACAATCTGGCCCACCAGCACGCAGAAGATCGCATTCGCCAACCCGAAGCGCGGGCCGACAAAGGTGATCGACAGGCCGTAGAACGCCACGCAGACGCCGCCCAGATAGAGCCAGGGCGGTACAGAAGCGATCTGCGCGAACCGCGGCATGCCGGTTGCGAATGCGGCAATGGCCGTAATCAGGAAGGCCAGCGCGAACACTGTGGCGGTCGCAAAGGAAGGGTTGCCAACCCTCACCCCGATCCCGCCCGACATTGCGGCCATTACCGGAATTGCCATGCCGCCAAGCAGCATGATCGAAGCATAAGTCAGGCTGTTCGCACCATTCATGGCGATCTCCCACTGGAGGGAGAGCCTAGCTATGAACGCACCTGCCGCCGGACAAGCAAGCGTAACTATCCGGCGGCATGGCTTAGCTGCTTATGCGGCAACGCGGCCATCAAGGCCCGCCAGCGCCACAGCATCCGGCCCGGCAGGATAGTGCAGTCGCTCGCCCGAATCGGTTGCCGCGCGCCACACCGTTTCCGCCACATCCTGCGGCGTGGTGACGAGCGCAGGCTGCGCAAAGGCTTCGAGGAAGGGCCGTGCGAAATCGGCATAGGCCTCGGGGATCGTATCTTCCAGCCGCAGGTCGGTATTCTGGGCAAAGCGCGTGGTCGGGCCATAGCCCGGCTCCACCAGTTTCGCGCCAATGCCGAATGCCGCCAGTTCCAGCGCCAGTGAGGCCGTGAACCCCGCCACAGCCGTCTTGCTGGCAGTATAGGCGGCGACCAGCGGCATGGGGGCAAGCGTGACGCTGGACGTGACATTGACGATCCGTCCAGCACGGCGCGCGCGCATTTGCGGGATCACGGCCTGACACATGGCGATAGTGCCCAGTGTATTCGTTGCGAAAACATCGCGGATCTTTGCCAGCGGAGTCGCCTCCAGCGCGCCGGCAAGGCCGATGCCCGCATTGTTGACCAGAACGTCGAGCGGGCCTGCTGCCTCAATCGCTTCCGCGATGCTCTCTGTCCGCGTGACATCCAGCGGCACGATCCGCATCCGGTCGTCGGCAGGCAGGATGTCCGCGCGCGGGTGGCGCATGGTGGCGATGACGTTCCAGCCATTTGCGTGGAAGTGACGGGCTGTCTCCAGCCCATAGCCTGACGAGCAGCCAGTGATCAGAACGGTTTTCATATGCGTCTCCTTCAATTCACTACCCGGACGGTAGGAGACACAATCGGGACGATCTATAATTCAAAATCTGGATTTTATTCGCTATAGTCCAGGAGTGAGCGATCCACTTTCACAGATCATGGCGCTGCTGCGCCCACGCACCGTGTTCACCAAGGGGATCAGCGGCGCGGGGCGTTGGGCAGTGCACTATTCCGATTTCGGACAGCCGAGTTTCTGCACCGTGCTGGAAGGCGGCTGCAGGCTGGCCGTGGGCGGGCTCGATCCCGTAACGCTCCTTCCCGGAGATTTCGTGCTGCTGCCGGCCACACCCGGCTTCACCATGTCTGGCTTCGAACCGGCCCGCCCCACCCCGATCGACCCGCATGAAGCGGCGGCTGCCAGCGGCGAAGTCCGCCACGGCCGGAAGGACGGGCCGCCGGATGTGCGCTTGCTGGGTGGTTATTTCCTATTCGATTCGCCGGATGCGAACCTGCTCGTATCGCTGTTGCCGCCGATGGTGCTGTTGCGCGATGCCGACCGGCTGGGGCGCGTAGTGCAACTGGTGCGGGAAGAAGCACTGGAAGGCCGTCCCGGCCGGGATCTGGTGCTCGCAAGGCTGGTGGAAGTGCTGCTGGTGGAGGCTTTGCGCACCGTTCGCGAGGATACTCCAGCAGGGCTGCTCCGCGGCCTTGCCGATCCGCGCCTCGCCGATGCGCTGCGGCTGATGCATGGCGATCCGGCGCGCGGCTGGACGGTGGCAGAGCTTGCCGGCGAGGCAGCCCTGTCCCGCTCCGCCTTTTTTGACCGGTTCACCCGAATCGTCGGCGTGCCGCCGATGGAATATCTGCTGGCCTGGCGCATGGCGCTGGCCAGAGAACTGCTGCGCGAACGGCAGGTGCCGCTGGCCGAAATCGCCGAGCGAACCGGCTATGGCTCGCCCAGCGCGTTCAGCACAGCCTTCACCCGGCACACGGGTGTGCCGCCGGGCCGCTTCGCCAGGGAGGCGGCCTGACGGGGCGGGCGGTTACTCCGCCGCTTCGCTGTTCAACTGGACGTAGTTCTGCAGGCCCATCCGTTCGATCATGTCGAACTGGGTTTCGAGGAAATCGACATGCTCTTCCTCGCTTTCGAGGATGCGCTCGAAGATTTCGCGGCTCACATAGTCACGCACGGTTTCGCAATATTCGATTGCGTCGCGCAGCATGGGGATGGCTTCCATCTCCAGCGCGAGATCGGCCTTGAGGATTTCCTCCACCGTCTCACCCACCTTGAGCCGGTTGATCGCCTGGAAGTTGGGCAGCCCGTCGAGGAACAGCACGCGTTCGGCCAGAACGTCGGCATGCTTCATTTCGTCGATCGATTCTTCGCGTTCCTTCTCGGCGAGCTTGGAAACGCCCCAGTGTTTCAGCGTGCGGTAGTGCAGCCAGTACTGGTTGATCGCGGTGAGTTCGTTGGTGAGCGCCTTGTTGAGGAACTCGATGACCTTGGCGTCGCCCTTCATGGCCGGCCCCTTATGCTGCTGAAGTCAGGATTGTGTCAGAATGCGCCCCACCTGCAAGGAAGGCAAGGGCCGCGCGAAGAAAACCCCGCATTTCTGCGGTGTTGCGAGTGATTTGCGATAGTGGAAGCGCCCGCCCTCAGGCGCGGACGAGCGTGAAATCGGGGGCGGTTTCAGGCGTGCCGCCGCGTTCCTCGATCAGGATTTCGGCTGCTTCGTCCAGGCACTGGCCGCATTGCGGATGCTTGCCCAGTTTTTCGTAAACCGTGTCGGGATCGCCTGCATGACAGCGCGCGGCGGCGCGCAGATCGCACTCACGGATGGCGTTGCAGATGCAGATATACATGCGCTTCTGTTAATGCGAATGGATTGCAGTAGCAAGAAGAATCTGCGTCAACGGCGGAGCGGAAACAGCCTCCAGTACGACAGGCAGCGCCACAGCCATTCCAGCGGGCCATAGCGGAAGCGGGCAAGCCAGGGTTTAGACCAGGCAAGGATCAGGGCGCAGCCGGCAATGGCAAAGGGCAACAGCCCGCCGCGGCCCAGTTCTCCCCAAAGCCCGCCCGCCCAGTGGCGGAACGCGAGCATCATCACCGCCGAAGTGGCGATATAGTTGGTGAAGGCCATGCGCCCGGCCGCCGTCAGCCGCTGGCCCAGCCAGCCCTGCACTGCATGCGGCGCCCATTGGATCAGCAACGCGGCCAGCCCCAGCACCATGGCAATGCGCGGCAATTGCCCCGCAAAGTCCGACACGAAGCGAGTGAGCCAATAGGGAAAGCCGCAATCTATTGCCCACAGTCCCATGAGCAATGAAACCGCACCGCCGCCCAGTACGCCTGCCCAGCCCCAGCGACGCATCCGCCCGGGATCACACCCCCCGGCAAAGAAACCCAGCCGATAGAGTGCCATGCCGATCAGCATCAGCGGCACGGTCTCCAGCAGGGCAAAGGTGGGATATTCGCCCAGCAGGTGAGACCGCGCCTCTACGACATAGGCGAATTCCTGCGCATAACTGCCCGAGGTGAAGGCGGCCCGCTCTGCCTCGGCGTCGATCAGCCGGTCGCTCTCCATCTCCACAAGCGCGCCGTGCAGCGCCGGGTTGGCCTGCTGAGCCTGCACGTCCTGTTCCAGCACCAGCGTACCGGTGAGGGAGACGATCAGATAGATCGCCGCCGCACCGTACCACAGCAGCCCCACGCGCAGCAGCAACCGTGCAGGCATGGCCAGAAAGGGCAAGGAGATCAGCCCGGCGATTCCATAGAGGAACAATATGTCGCCCCAGAACAGCAGGAAGAAATGGGCGATGCCGAACAGCATCAGCCAGCCCAGCCGCCGCAATTGCAGCCCGATCCCGCCCCCGTGCAAGGCCGCCCGCGTGGCGAACAGGGCCATCCCCGCCCCGAAAAGCAGCGTGAACAGCCCGCGCATCTTGCCGTCGATCAACAGGAATTGCGCCAGCCACAGCCCCGTCTCCACCACATCAGGCTGGCGGCCGAAGCCCAGCGGCCAGCCATAGGCCAGATAGGGCTGAGCGAAGGCGACGATATTGGCGAACAGGATACCCAGCACCGCAATGCCGCGAATGAAGTCCAGCGAGACGAGCCTGTGCTCCGGCGCAACCGGTGCGACAGGGCCGGAAGCCCCCTCTACGCCCCGCGCGATCGACTGCATGTCCCGTCCTTAATCAAGGGCGGGAGACTTGCCCGCCGGGTTTACTGGGTAACGAGGCACTCCTGCCCGGCCGCCTTCAGTTTCGCGCAGGCCCTATCCGCATCCGCGCGCGAGGCAAAGCCGCCTGCTAGCAGTTTGGTCACTTTGCCCGACGGAACGAGAATCCGCTGCTTGCCGGAAAGTTCCGGGCGGGAGGAAAGCTGCGCCCACAGCTTCTCTGCATTGCCCTTCACACCGAAGGCACCGAGCTGCAGCTTCCACGGCCCGCTTGCAGGAGCCGCCGCCTGTGCGGGCCTGGTCGCGGGAGGCTTGGCCGCGGGAGGGTTGGGCGCGGGAGGTTTGGCAGCAGGAGGTTTGGCTACGGGCCTCGGCGCTGGGGGCCTCGGCGCATCGACCTTGGGTGCCGCCGAGGCCGGCGCGGGTGCAATCGCAATCTCCGGGGCAGGCGATCCATTGAGCGGGCGCTGCACCACGCCCGAAGGCTGCGGCTGCGTTGGCGCGGTTTTGGGGGCATTGGGCCGGGCAAAATCTGCCCCGGCCGTGGCCGGGCTTTCGGTTCCATCGGCCGTCATCGCCTGCCGCACGGCCTCTTCGGCAGAGGCCGTGGAAGGCGGCACGAAAGTGGACTGCACCGGCTGCGGCACGCGGGGCGAGGCACTGGCCAGCGGCGCCGTGGCCCCCGCCGCCTTGGGCGCCGTATTCACCACCGGCCGCGCGGCAAGTGCCGGATCGCCATCCACGGCCGCCAGATCGAACGCCGCCAGTTCACTGGCGCGCGCGGTATCGGCCTGCTGCTGCATTTCCACTGCCAGGGTCGCGGCCTGCTGGCGTTGGGCGAAGGGCACGTACTGGTCCATTTCCGCCAGTGCCGGCCCCGCCTGAGGCAGGCCTTGCGAATTGGCGAGAGTAAGCAGGGCATAGGCCCGCACCCAGTCCTTGGGCACCAGATCGCCGTTGAAATGGGCAATGCCCAGCAAATATTGCGAGCGCGGATCGCCCCGGCGCGCGGCATCCTGCACATAGGGCAATGCCTGCTGCTGGCGCCCGGTCTGGAACAGGATCAGGCCATAGACATCGGCGGCGCGGATGTGCCCCTTTTCCGCAGCACGGGCATAGTAATATTCCGCCATGGAGGAATCTTCCTCCACCCCCCGGCCAAGGCGATAGGCCTGCGCCATGTTGAACATCGCATCGGCATCGCCCGTTTTGGCAGGCCCCTGCCATTCGGCCACGGCGGCGGCGTAATCACCCTTGCTCCAGGCATCGACGCCAGCCTTCACATCCGCCAGCGCGGGCGCCGCGAATGCCAGCGCGATCAGCCCGGCTATCAATCCTGTCGGGCGAATTGTCGCCATAGTCGCTGCGCTCACCTTGCTTGCCCCTTTTGGCTGTGCCGCCCGCCTTGCCCGCCGGGCATTTCCGCACCGCATAGAATGACATGGTGAACAGCCGGTTAGCAAACCTCGACTGGCCCGGTTCGGCCCCAACGCCAATCGGCGCAACCGGCCTACCGCTATTCCCGGCCCCATTAACTGAAAATTAGGGGTGATCTGCGATCCCGGAACTTGAAATGCCGGAATTCGAGGACTTGTCCGGCTTGTAAACCAGTGAACCCAGGGGGATCGACCTTGCGCGTATTGGCATTGGCATCGCAGAAAGGTGGTTCTGGCAAGACCACCCTGTCTGGACACCTCGCCGTGCAGGCCCAGCGTGCCGGCGCAGGCCCCGTGGTGCTTATCGACATCGACCCGCAAGGCTCGCTTGCCGACTGGTGGAACGAGCGCGAGGCCGAATATCCCGCCTTTGCCCAGACGACTGTCGCCCGCCTGGCGAACGATCTGGCGACTCTGCGCCAGCAGGGCTTCAAGCTGGCCGTAATCGACACCCCGCCTGCAATCACCATGGCGATCCAGTCAGTGATCTCGGTCGCCGAACTGATCGTGGTTCCCACCCGCCCCAGCCCGCACGATCTGCGGGCCGTCGGCGCGACAGTGGATTTGTGCGAGCGCGCGGGCAAGCCGCTGATCTTCGTGGTCAATGCCGCGACGCCCAAGGCCAAGATCACGTCCGAAGCCGCCGTTGCCCTGTCGCAGCACGGCACGGTCGCCCCGATCACCCTGCACCATCGCACCGATTTCGCCGCCTCGATGATCGACGGGCGCACGGTGATGGAAGTCGATCCCTCGGGCAAATCCGCCCACGAGATCGCCGCGCTGTGGAATTACATCTCCGACCGCCTGGAAAAGAACTTCCGCCGCACCGTCTTCGCCGCTCCCGGCGTGGCTCAGGTGTCCGGAATGTATCGTCCTGCTGGCGGGTTCGGCCGCCGGGTGGCCCAGAATTGAGGCCCGCCGGTATGAGCGAGCCCAAGCCATTCGCGTCGCTTGGCCCCACGCTGCTCGCACGCAAGGGTGCCGCGCGCCCGGCGATGCGCGCGCAATTCCAGCCTTTCGGTATCTATGAACGCCAGGGCATCGTACCGATCGAAGATCTCGGCTGGAACGATATGGGCCATGAAAGCGAAGACGAATCGCCCCGCCCCGCCGAAGTCGTAGCACTGACGCACGCACCGGCAGGAAACGACACCCAAGACACGCTTGCCGGCGAATCGGACAGCGACGCAGGCCTTGCGGACGATGATTCCGCGGAATCCACGCCGCAAATGCCCGAAGTGCTGCGCCAGCAGGAAGAAATTGCCCGCAAGGTGGCCCAGCCGGCTGCGCAGATTCCTGCCGAACAGGATGCACGCACTTCGGCTCGCAGCGCCGCGGATCGCCGCAGTGCACTGGATGACGGCCGCCGCGCCGCCTTCACCCTGCGCGTGGACGCGGAACGCCACCTCAAGCTGCGTCTGGCCTGCACCATTCGCAATCTCAGCGCCCAGCAGATCGTGACCGAAGCTCTCGACCGGCTGCTCTCGGGCATTCCTGAACTCGATTCGCTTGCCGCCCAGTTGAAGCGGAAATGACTACCCAAGGGGATGTGACCATGAACCGCACCGCCAAGACGATCGGACCCAGGGAAGCAAGGCTGCTAGGCCTCGCCCTGACCACCGCGCTCGCCGGCGTAACGCTGACGGGCTGCGCATCTTCCGCACCGCCAGCCAATCTCTCGGCGTCCAAGGCTGAGGCCGCGCTGGCCAAGGGCAAGTATGAAACCGCCGTGCAGCACGCGGAAGCCGCCGTGCTGGCCGAACCGCGCAACGCGCAGTTCCGCTCGACGCTGGGTTCCGCTTATCTCGAAACCGGCCGCTTCGCTTCGGCAGCGACCTCTTTCGACGATGCGATGAAGCTGGGCGACAACTCGCCCCGCACTGCGCTCAGCCTGGCCCTTGCCCTTGCGGCAGACGGCAAGGGCGCGCAGGCATCCGCGCTGCTCAAATCCTATGAAGGCGATATTGCCGCAGGCGATCTGGGCCTTGCCTATTCGCTTGCCGGCCAGCCCGAACGCGGCATCCACGTGCTGTCCAATGCCCTGCGCAATGGCGAGAACACCGCCAAGGTGCGCCAGAACCTGGCCTATTCCTATGCGCTGGCTGGCCGTTGGCGCGAGGCCCGCCTGACGGCACAGCAGGATCTCGGCACGGAGAAAGTGGGCGACCGGATGGCCGAATGGGCCGCAAGCGTTCACCCCAACGCCTACCGCCAGCGGGTCGCCATGCTGCTGCAGGTGGCCCCGGCGATGAGTGATCCCGGCCAGCCGGTCCAGCTTGCCCTCGCCAATTTCCCGACCACGGAACAGCTCGCCAGCGAAGCAATTGCCGTGCCTGCCCCTGTGGCGGAGCCGGAACAGTCCGCCGTTGCGCTGGGCAATGAAGTGCAGGGCAATTACGAATTGCCGCCCATCGGCGATGCACCGGAACCGGCCTTCACTGCCCCTGCCTACAAGGCGCCCAGCCCGCAGCGCGTCAGCGACTTTCAGGCTGCTTTCTCGGGCAACGATACTGCTTCCACCGGCAAGGTCGCGCTCGATTCGCGCAGCTTCGTCGCGCCCGCTCCGAAGCCTGCCAAGGTTGCCGCAGCAAAGAGCGCGCCGGCCAAGGCGGCCAGCCGCGTTGCTGCCGCAGACGGCACGCATCTGGTCCAGCTCGGCTCGTTCTCCAGCGAACAGGGCGCACGCCGCGCATGGGGTATTTACGTGAAGCGCTATCCGGAACTGGCGAACCACGAAATGGTGCTGACCGAGGCCCGCGTGAACGGGCGGAATTACTGGCGTGTCGCCGCCGGCGGCTATTCGGCCGGCAGTTCGCGCTCCATGTGCGGCAAGGTCAGCAAGGCAGGCGGCGATGGCTGCATTGCCTATGCTCAGGGCCGCCCGCTGCCGGGCACTGTCGATGATGGACGGCGCCTCGCCAGCCGCTGACGCAGCGGCCTGAGAGCTTCCCCCGGAAGGCCCCCTGCGGAACCCCGCCGGGGGCCTTCCTTTCATTCAGGGAACGGGAAAGGGCAGCTGCGGGAATTCAGTTCCCGACCGGTACCCCGCCCTTGTAGAGCGCCGTGACACGGCCCTGCGCGGGCTGGCCATCGAACGGCGTATTGCCCGCGCTCGCTTCCATCTTCGCGGATTGCACGATCCACGGCTTTTCAGCGTCGATCAGCGCGATGTCCGCCTGCATGCCCTCGGCCAGTACCCCGGCGTCGACGCCCAGCAGTGCGGCCGGATTTGCAGCCAGCAGATCGAAGGCGCGGGCCATGTCGATTACGCCGTCGCGCACCAGCGTCAGCACCATGGCCAGGAGGGTTTCGGCCCCAGCCATGCCCGGTTCCGCATCGGCGAATGGCAGGCGCTTGTCTTCCGGTCCGCGCGGATCGTGGCCACTGGAAACGACATCGATCGTGCCCTCGCCGATTGCCTCGATCACCGCCTGCCGGTCCGCCTCTTCGCGCAGCGGTGGGGACATGCGGGCAAAGGTACGAAATTCCGCCGTGGCCAGATCGGAAAGCATGAAGTGGGCAGGCGTCACACCGGCCGTCACTGCCACGCCGCGCTGCTTGGCCGCCCGCACCAGATCGAGCGCGGCACGGGTCGTCACCTGCCGCAGGTGAATGCGCGCGCCCGTCAGTTCGGCCAGCGCGATGTCGCGAGCAACGGCAAGCGCCTCGGCTTCGGCCGGGGCACTGGGCAGGCCCATGCGCGTGGCCATCATGCCCGCCGTCGCAACGGCTTCGCCCACCAGCCCGCCATCTTCGGCATGGGTAACAACCACCATGTCCAGCATCGCCGCATAACGCAGCAGGCGAAGCATCACGCCAGAATCCGCGATCCAGCGGCGCCCGGTGGCAACGGCACGTGCACCCGCATCGCGCATCAGCGCAAGCTCCGCCAGATTGCCGCCTTCCAGCCCCACGGTCGCGGCGGCGAGCGGATGGACCCACAGGTCCGGCTTGCCGCTATAGGCCAGGAACTGGATGCGCGCCGGATGGTCCAGCGGTGGGCTCTGGTCGGGCATCAGTGCCGCGCGTGTGATCCCGCCGAAATGGAACGCGGGCTTGTCGACCGCGAAGACACCAAGGTCCACTAGGCCCGGCGCGACCAGCTTGCCAGCGGCATCGACGATTTGGTCGCCCACGTGCGGCGTAATATCGCCCAGCGCGACGATCCGCGCGCCTTCACAGCGCAGAGCGCCCTTACGAAGGCCGGCGGGTGTCACCAGGGTGCCATTGGTGATCGTAAACGGCAGGGGCTGCTTCATTATGCGATCTCCCCGGCCATGTCCGCCGCGCTCCAGCCCGGCACTCCGCGCGTCCGGCGGGTCAGCACTTCAAGGCAGGCCATGCGGATCGCCACGCCCATTTCCACCTGACGGGTGATGATGGAGCGGCCTTCCAGGTCGGCCACGTCGCTGTCGATCTCCACGCCGCGGTTCATCGGGCCAGGATGCATGATCAGTGCATCGGGCTCCGCCTTCCTCAGCCGCTTTGCGCTCAGCCCGTAAAGGTGGCGATATTCGCGAGTGGAAGGCACGAACTGCCCGTTCATCCGCTCGTTCTGCAGCCGCAGCATCATCACCACTTCGGCCCCGTCCAGCGCGGCATCGAAATCGTGGAACGGCTTCACTCCCATTTCCTCGATCCCGGCGGGCATCAGCGCAGGCGGCGCACAGACGCGCACTTCTGCGCCCAGCGCGGTGAGGCAAAGGATGTTCGAACGAGCCACCCGGCTGTGCAGAATGTCCCCGCAGATCGTTACGCGCAGGCCCCACAGGCCCTCCGCAAACTCATTGCGCCCACGCTCACGCAGCGCATGGCGCAAGGCCAGCGCATCCAGCAGGGCCTGCGTGGGATGTTCGTGCTGGCCGTCTCCCGCATTCAGCACCGGGCAATCGACCTGTTCGGCAATCAGACGCACTGCACCGCTGCTGGCATGGCGTATGACGATGGCATCGGCGCGCATGGCGTTAAGCGTCACTGCCGTGTCGATCAGCGTTTCGCCCTTCTTCACGCTGGACTGGGCCGCATGCATGTTCACCACGTCGGCGCCCAGCCGCTTGCCCGCGATTTCAAAGCTCAGCAGCGTGCGCGTGGAATTTTCGAAGAAGGCGTTGATGATCGTCAGGCCAGACAGCAGATTGCTGTGCTTGGAAGGCTGGCGATTGAGGGCCACCCATTGTTCCGCCTCTTCCAGCAGGAACATGATTTCATGGGTCTGGAGCTGGCCGATTCCCACAAGGTCACGATGCGGGAAGGCCTGCCATCCGGCCGGAAAACGGCCTGGCGCTGAGGGGATTGGCGTCGCTGTCATTAAAGCCGGGGCAATAGGCACAGTTTGCGCCCATGGCAACGCCCGGCATCGATCCACATCGGTGGTTTGAGTGGTTTCCTGTGGAACCTCCGGCGCCCCGCGCCTAGATGTCGATTTCGAACGGACCCTTTCAGGATCGGGATACAGCTGAATGAGTTTTGCAGGAAAAGTCTGGCGCCTGTTGGTCGGGATCAAGGATGCGCTCTCGCTTGCATTCCTGCTGCTGTTCTTCATGGCGCTGTTCGCCATCCTCAGCGCCCGACCCAGCCCCGGCGTGGTGCGAGATGGCGCCCTGTTCCTCCAGCTTGATGGCTCCGTGGTGGAAGAAGCATCCGCCATCGATCCGCTCGAAGCGCTGGTCAGCCAGCAATTGCCCGCCTCGCAATATCAGGCGCGCGACCTTGTCACCGCCATCGACGCGGCAGCCACCGACAAGCGGATCAAAGCCGTGGTGCTGGACCTCTCTTCCTTCACCGGGGGCGGGCACATCCACATGCAGGAAATCGGCGCCGCGCTGGACCGGGTGCGCAAGGCGAAGAAGCCGGTGCTCGCATTCGCACTGGCCTATACCGACGATTCCATGATGCTGGCAGCCCATGCCAGCGAAGTGTGGGTCGACCCCATGGGCGGCGCGATCATCGCCGGCCCGGGAGGGGACCGCCTCTATCTCAAGGGCCTGCTCGATTACCTCAAGGTCAATGTCCGGGTCTATCGCGTGGGCACCTATAAGAGCGCGGTCGAACCCTATATGCGCAACGACATGTCGCCAGAGGCGCGGGAGAACGCGCAGGCGCTCTATTCGTCCATATGGGAGGAATATAAGGCCAATTTCCGCAAGGCCCGCCCGCAGGCGGACATCGACCGTGTAACGAAGGACACGGTGGCATGGTTGCAGGCCAGCGGCGGAGATCCCTCGAAAGCGGCACTCGATGCGAAACTGGTCGACAAGGTCGGCGATTGGGAAGCCTTCGGCAAGCATGTGGCCGGGATCGTTGGTGCTGACCCCTTCGACACTGCGCCCGGCTCCTTCGCCAAGACCGAACTCAAGCCCTGGCTTGCCGCCGTCAAGCCGGGATCAGGCGGCCGCAGCCTGACCGGTGGCAAGACGATCGGCGTCATCACCATCGCAGGCGAGATCAGCGACGGCGATGCCGGCCCCGGCGAAGCGGGCGGCGCGCGCATCTCCGGCCTGCTGGACGAGGCGCTGAACGATAATCTGGCTGCACTGGTGGTGCGCGTGGATTCACCGGGCGGCACGATTACAGGCTCCGAAGCGATCCGCAGGGCGATCCTGCGCCACAAGCGCAAGGGCATCCCCATCGTCGTCTCCATGGGCAATTACGCAGCCAGCGGCGGCTATTGGGTATCCACCCCTGCCGACCGCATCTTCGCCGAACCCGAAACCGTGACCGGCTCCATCGGCGTCTATGGCGTCGTGCCCACCTTCGAGAAGGCGCTCGGCTTCTGGGGAGTAGGATCGGACGGCGTAAGGAGCACGCCCCTATCCGGCCAGCCGGACATATTGTCCGGCTTCACTCCCGAAATCGATTCGGTGCTGCAGCAAACGGTTGAACACGAATATGGCGTGTTTCTTTCGCTAGTGGCCAAATCGCGAAACATGACGCCACAACAGGTAGACCGGATCGCTCAGGGCCGTGTGTGGGACGGTGGCACCGCTCGCCAGATCGGCCTGGTAGACCAGTTCGGCGATGTCGATGCAGCCATCGAATGGGCCGCGCAGAAGGCAGGCCTGAAGCAGGGCGAATGGCAGGTGCACTATCTTGGTGGCGGTACGGACCCCTATCTTTCGCTGATCGAGCGACTGCTGGGCAGCGAATCCGAGACCACGGGAACGGCATCTTCCCGCGACCTGTTCGCCACTGTCGCGGGCCGGGAAGAGCAAAGGATGGGGCGTGCGGTGCAAGATCTCGGCCGGCTGCTCGAAAACCGGGGCGCACAGGCCTATTGCCTTGAATGTGCACCAAAAACTGCAAGTACGCCGCAGGTTTCCGCCACCGGCAGGTTTGCAGCGCTGGCCGCCTGGCTTGGTCGTTGATGGCAGGTGGAGCAGCTTGCTCCGTCTTTGCGCTTGAGTTTGGATGAAAGGCATGGCAAGGGCGCGCCCCTGCCGTGAAGAGCTTGCCTCTTTCACCGATCGGCGGGCGCGTAGCTCAGTGGTAGAGCACACCCTTCACACGGGTGGGGTCGCAAGTTCAATCCTTGCCGCGCCCACCATTTCCCCACCGGAGATGGCCCTTGCCCCCGAGGCTGTGCCCTCGCGCGCGTTCCATTTTGACGTTTTGTCAAAATAATAAGGGACATCACGTAAGGGGCTGACGAAACTTCACAATTTCCGTTCGAAAACGGATACATCGGCCTTCCCGAACCCCGGTGTTCGGGTTGCCTTGTCCGCGAACCGTCCATATTGAATTGAGCCAGAAACACAGCCAGCCAATTGAAGTTGAAGCGTTTCATAGTGAAGCGCAGCCATGGAACGGGCGCGCCAGGGTCGTTATGGACAGGGATTCATCCCGAGACGAAATTGCCCTGCTAGCGGCACTGACCGCCAAGCAGAAGGAGGTGCTCGATCAATTGG
The DNA here is from genome assembly GCF_001305965.1 of Erythrobacter sp. SG61-1L. Classification (NCBI taxonomy): domain Bacteria; kingdom Pseudomonadati; phylum Pseudomonadota; class Alphaproteobacteria; order Sphingomonadales; family Erythrobacteraceae; genus Erythrobacter; species Erythrobacter sp. SG61-1L. The sequence continues at coordinate 3,379,721 of NZ_JXQC01000003.1, read as the reverse complement.
TCCAGCACAAGACGTCGAAGGAAATCGCGCGTGAACTGGGCATCTCTCCGCACACGGTCGACCAGCGCATTCAGTTCGCCAAGTCCAAGCTCGGTGCGGCCACTCGCGGGGAACTGGCGCAGGAATATCGTCGCATTTGCTCCATATGCGACGCAATGACATATGAAAATTCACGTATAGCCGAAACGCTCGAACCCGCCGAGATTGCAACAATGGACGGCGGGGCTCCAGAGCCGCCCGATTTGGCTGAAGCGAATGATACGTCGGAGGCTGAATTGGGCGACGCTAGCGACACCCCTGTCGTCCCAGAGATTTTCGAGGGGCCGTATGGCAACCTGATGCGGATCGGTACGATCCTGTTGCTCGCGCTGATCATTCTGATCCTCGCTTTGGGCAGCATGGCGGTCTTCACCGAAGCATCGCGCATATTGGGACGCTGACCCCCGCGGAATCTCGAGGCCGGACAAGCCATGGCAGTAAGGCCAGAAAGAACGAGGACGCGACGCGATGAAAGCCAGCCACTTATACCTGCAGGGCAGCCCGTGCTTTGATGCTGCAGATTGCAGGTCCAGCCGCATCGGCAGGACTCGCCTCGTGACGGCCTGAGTTACGTCAGGCGGAGTGGCGCATGAACGCCGGGTCGAATGTCCCTTTCTGTAACCCTGGTTCTCACGGCCACCGCGCTTATCCTGGCACTTGTCGCCTGGAAGGGCGGCGAGCCGGAGCGCTGGGGTGCCTTGCTCGTGGGCGCGCGGCATCTGCTGGTCGATCCACTTTATCACACATTGGGGGGGGAACCGGGCTTCGAAACGGTGGAGCCTGGCCACGCCATGATGGACTTCGCTCTGTTTCTGGCGATGGCATGGCTGGCTTTGCGGGCAAACCGGTTCTGGCCGATGTGCATGTGCGCAGCCGCGCTGATTACTCTGCTCGGGCACTTCGTCATCATCATCGGGATCGTCGGGAAACAGCGCGCCTATTGGGCGATGACGCAGCTTCCGCTGCTTCTGGAACTGGTCTGCCTCTTGGCAGGAACAGCACTTCATCGTGCCCGCCTCAAGCGGCTTGGGCCCTATCGCAACTGGCGGCGAACGACTGCGGCCTTTCCGGAGAAGCGAAAAGGCCATGAGCAAATCCGATGATCCGGGTGATTTCGCCAGCCGGCTTCTGGCTCTCAGCCAGCAGCTTCTCTCGATGGCGGGAGCAGTGAAGTCAGTGCCTGACGAAGAAGAACCTCAGCAGAACCCCTGGGGCACGCTTGGCGAAGTGCCGGACGAGACTCTGCTGGTCTACGTCGCAGAGGCAATATACCGGCACCGGCAGGCACGCCGCGAACTATTCCCGGTCGGTCTGTTCGGCGAACCGGGCTGGGACATTCTGCTGGACCTCTATATTTCCAGCAAGCGCAACCGGCAGGTGACGGTCAGCGACGCCTGCCTTGCCTCGCTGGTGCCTTCGACCACTGCCCTCCGCTCGCTTGCCCAACTCGAACAGGAAGGGCTGGTGGAGCGCCATCGCGATCCGCAGGATGGGCGGCGCATCTATGTTCGAATGCTGCCCGAGGCCGAAGTGCGCATGGTCGCCTATCTCACCGGCGTTTTGCGGGAACGGCAGGCCGCGGGATATTGAATTGACGCACGCCCCCTGCGTGGCATGATCGCCTCGTCGCACCTGGCACGAGAGGAGGCTTGCGATGTTCAAGACCAATGTCGGCGGGATTGACCGCACTCTGCGTATCATTGTGGGGCTGGTGCTTATCGCGCTGGTGTTCGTCGGCCCCAAGACCCAGTGGGGCTGGCTGGGCATCATCCCGCTCGCCACCGGCTTCCTGAGCACCTGCCCGCTCTATTCGCTGATCGGGATCAATACTTGCGGCACGAAGCAGGGCTGACACTTCTTGCATGGGGCGGGCCGAAACGGCATAGCCCGCGCCCATGCACGACCTGCGATATATCCGTGAGAATCCCGCCGAGTTCGACGCGGGCCTGACCAAGCGCGCGGCCGAACCGGCCTCGACCGTCATTCTGGACCTCGATGCCAGGAAGCGGGAAGTCACCACCCGTGTGCAGGAGGCGCTGAGCCGCCGCAACGAAGCCTCCAAGGCGATCGGCGCCGCGATGGGCAAGGGCGACAAGGAAACCGCAGAGGCACTGAAGGCCGAAGTGGCGGAACTGAAGCAGACCCTGCCCGCGCTGGAAGAGGACGAACGCGTCCTTTCCGCCGAGCTGGACGCTTTGCTGGCGGCCCTGCCCAACATCCCCGCCCATGACGTGCCGCTGGGCGCGGACGAGACGGACAATGTCGAAGTCGCCCGCTGGGGCACGCCGCGCGAATTCAACTTCACGCCGAAGGAACATGCCGATCTTGGCCCGGCACTGGGGCTGGATTTCGAAACCGGCGCGGCCATGTCGGGCGCGCGCTTTACCTTCCTGCGCGGACAGATGGCCCGGCTGCAGCGCGCCATCGGCCAGTTCATGCTCGATACGCAGACGATGCAGAACGCCTATACCGAATGCGCCGTCCCCCTGATGGTGCGCGACGAAGCCGTGTTCGGCACCGGGCAGTTGCCGAAATTCGCGGAAGATCTGTTCCGCACCACCGATGGCCGCTGGCTGATCCCCACGGCCGAAGTCAGCCTGACCAATGCAGTACGCGAACAGATCATAGAGGAAAGCGCATTCCCCATCCGCATGACCGCCCTCACCCCCTGCTTCCGCAGCGAAGCGGGCGCGGCCGGGCGCGATACGCGCGGCTATATACGCCAGCACCAGTTCGAGAAGGTCGAACTGGTCAGTGTCTGCCGCCCCGATCAGTGGCAGGTGGAACACGATCACATGGTCCGCTCGGCCGAATGCGTCCTCGAGGCACTGGGCCTGCCCTATCGCAAGGTTCTGCTGTGCAGCGGCGACATGGGCGCCACCGCGAAGAAGACCTATGACCTCGAAGTGTGGCTGCCCGGACAGGGCGCTTATCGCGAGATCAGCTCGATCAGCTGGTGCGGCGAATATCAGGCGCGCCGGATGAATGCCCGCTTCAAGCCGGAAGGTTCGAAGCGCACGGAATTCGTCCACACGCTCAATGGCTCTGGCCTTGCCGTGGGCCGCACGCTGGTGGCGATCCTCGAGAATTACCAGCAGGCCGATGGTTCGGTGGAAGTGCCCGCCGTGTTGCAGCCCTATATGGGCGGCGTGACGGCGCTGGAAGCCTGAGGAAAGGCAAGGCAATGCGCATCCTCCTCACCAATGATGACGGCATCAACGCCCCCGGCATGGAAGTGCTGGAAGCCATCGCGGCGCAGCTGAGCGACGATGTGACCGTCTGCGCCCCGGCGGAGGAAAATTCCGGCGCCGGCCACTCGCTCACCCTGCACATGCCCGTGCGCCTGCGCGAGCATGGCGGGCGCCGCTTCTCGGTTACCGGCACCCCCACCGATTCCGTCAATCTCGGCCTCAGCAAGCTGTTCGCCGATGGCAAGCCTGACCTCATCATTTCCGGCATCAACAATGGCGAGAACCTTGCGGATGACGTGACCTATTCGGGCACTATCTCCGCTGCGATGGAAGGCGCACTGGCAGGCATCCCGGCCATCGCTCTGAGCCAGGCAACACGCGAACGGGGTCATGGCTTTGCCGCCGCCGAGGCATGGGCCGAAAAGGTTCTGCGCCCGCTGCTGGACATGCAGATGGCCAAGCGCACCGTCATCAACGTCAACTTCCCGGCGCTGGCGGCCGAGGAAGTACGCGGCATTCGCGTGACCCGACAGGGCTTTCACGATTATTCGCGCGGCTCCGTTGTGGAAGGCGTCGATCCTCGCGGGCGGCCCTATTTCTGGTTCGGGCTGGAAGATGTGGAACACACGCTGGACCATGGGACGGACCTTGAAGCCGTGAATGACGGCTATATCTCCATCACCCCGCTCCAGCTCGATCTGACCCATCACGCAGCCATCGGTGCTCTGGCGGAACGGTTCGCCTGATGCACTTGCGGCGCGCAGGCCTTTGCGCATTGCCCCTTGCGGCAATGCTGCTGACTGCCGCGCCCGCCACAGCCGCGCCCGATCCGGCGACCGAGACCGAGCATGTCGTGACCGCAGGCGAAACGCTGAGCGGCATTGCCAATCGCGCCAAGGTACCGCTGGTGGCGATTGCCGAAGCGAACGGCCTTGCCGAACCCTATGTGGTCAAGCTCGGCCAGAAGCTGATCATTCCGCGCCAGCGTGTCCACGTGGTCAAGGCAGGCGACACCGGCTTTGCCATCGGCTTTCAATATGGCGTGCCCTTCAGCCTGATCGCACAGGCCAATGGCATCGCCTCCGATGCCGTGCTGAAGGTCGGGCAAAGGCTGATCATCCCGGCCGTGATTTCCAACCCCAGGCCGATCGAGATTACCCAGCCGTCCTTCCGCCGCCCGCATGACGGGCCGGTGATCCTTGGCTGGCGTCGCCGCCCGGATGGCGGCGGACATGAAGGCGTGGATTTCCGGGTGAAGGATGGCGACATGGTGCGCGCCGCTGCATCCGGCACCGTGATCTTTGCGGGCAAGGCACCCGAACGCTTCGGCAATCTGGTGGTGATCGACCACGGCAATGGCTGGCACACCGCCTATGCCCATCTGCAGAAGGTCACCGTGAAGAAGGGCGAGACGATCCGCGCGGGCGAGCGTGTGGGCCTGGGCGGACACAGCGGCGAGGCGACGGGGCCTGAACTCCATTTCGAAGTCCGCCAGAACGGCCAGCCGGTCGATCCCGCACCGCTTCTCGGACTGAAAGAGGGCGGCTGATGAAGCGGCCCTTTTCCGCCACCCGCCGCTTCCGGCCGCTGCGCCGCGCCGTGCGGGTGCCGGTATGGGCCGACCTGTTCCTGCGCCTTTCCGCCGCGCTGGCGCTGATCTTCATCGTGGTGCTGGTGCATTATGCCGACCGCGATGGGTTAGTGGACAATCATGATGGGCACGTCAGCTTTCTTGACGTGGTCTATTTCACCATGATCTCCATCACTACCACCGGCTTTGGCGACATTGCCCCGATCAGCGACCGTTCGCGCCTGATCGAGGCGGTGATCGTCACGCCGATCCGTTTCGCGGTGATCTTCATCTTCGTCGGCACCGCCTATAATTTCATCATCAAGCGCAGCTGGGAGAGATTCCGCATGGCCCGCATCCAGAAACAGCTTTCCGGCCATGTCGTGGTTCTGGGCTTTGGCGTCAGCGGCTCCGAAGCGGTGGCCGAACTGATCGAACGTGGCACCGATCCGTCTTCCATCGTGGTGATGGACAGCAGCGAGGAACGGCTGCAGATCGCCGAGGACATGGGCTGCAACGTGATCTGCGCCGATGCCGCACGCGACGAGAACCTGATGGCCGTGCGCATCGCACAGGCACAGACCGTGCTGGTTTCCGCCGGGCGGGACGATGCCTCCATCCTGATCGTGCTGACCGTGCGCCACCTCGCGCCCAGCGTGCCGATCAGCGTAGTGGTGCGCGCGGAGGATAACGAAATCCTAGCCCGGCAGGCCGGGGCCGACAATGTGATCAACCCGGTGCGCTTTACCGGCCTGCTGCTGGCCGGATCGGCACAGGGCAGCCATGTGGCCGATTATCTGGCCGACCTCGCCTCTGTCTCCGGCCGGGTCCAGCTGGTCGAACGCCCGGTGCGACCGGACGAGCTGGGCAAGCCGCTCAGCAGCCTGGCAACCGGCGGCATGGGCCTGCGCATCTATCGCGGCACAGAGGCGGTTGGTTTCTGGGAGGAAGGCGCAAAGGCCCTCCAGCCCGGTGATATCGTGGTAGAAATCCTGCCCACCTGCGCGGAAGAAAAGTCTTCCTGACGGCCGATCAGTAGAACGCCAGATGCACGGCACCCATGGCCGCCATGCCCACCAGAAAGTGCCCGGAATCGATCAGGAACAGCTTCAGCGGCTTGCGCTGGAACAGGTAATTGATCGCAATCGCCGGGATCATCAGCGCCCCGGCGAAGCCCAGCGCGAACATCATGATCACATGGGCCGGCGGGCTGGTACGGGCAATCTGGTGGCCCAGCATCCACGAAATCACCAGTTCCGCCACGAAGCACAGGCCGAAGATCATCGGCATGTTCGCGCCCCTGATCTGGTCCTCGCTCAGCCCCGCCAGCTTCTGCCATGCCTTGCCGAACAGCAGGCTGTACCACACCGCGCCAACCGCGAAGAAGGCGAGCGCGCCCAGAAAAACCGCCGGATAGTTGATCGGACCCATGCTATAACCTCCCGTCGCGCGCGCATGATTGCGCGTGACTCCGCCGGTCAGGATAGATAGGGGCGCGCGCCATGGCCACAACTATCAAGGAAGCCCCCAAGGTCGGGATGGTCAGCCTCGGCTGCCCCAAGGCACTGGTTGATTCCGAACGCATCCTCACTCGCCTGCGGGCAGACGGCTACACGATGAGCCCGGATTATTCCGGCGCGGACGTGGTGCTGGTCAACACCTGCGGCTTCCTCGATTCCGCGAAGGAAGAAAGCCTTGCCGCCATTGGCGAGGCGATTGCCGAGAATGGCCGCGTGATCGTGACCGGCTGCATGGGCAATGAGGCGGAACTGATCCGCGCCAAGTTCCCCGATGTGCTGGCCGTGACCGGCGCCCATCAATACGAGCAGGTGGTGGAAGCCGTCCACGACGCAGCCCCTCCGGGACAAGGGCCCTTCGTGGACCTGATCCCTGCGCGCGCCGATCTGGCCGATGTGAAGCTGACCCCGCGCCATTACAGCTACCTCAAGATTTCCGAGGGCTGCAATCACTCCTGCGCCTTCTGCATCATCCCGCAATTGCGCGGCAAGCTCGTCAGCCGCCGCGTGGACGCGGTGCTGCGCGAGGCGGAAAAGCTGGTGGCCGCCGGCACGAAGGAACTGCTGGTCATCAGCCAGGACACTTCTGCCTATGGCGTGGACGTGCGGCACGAGGAACGCGAGTGGAAGGGCCATCCCGTCCGCACCCATATGACGGACCTTGCGCGCGAACTGGGCCAGTTGCGCACGCCGGAAGGCGATACGCCCTGGGTGCGGCTGCACTACGTCTATCCCTACCCCCATGTCGACGCGGTGATCCCGCTGATGGCGGAAGGGCTGCTGACGCCCTATCTCGACATTCCCTTCCAGCACGCCAGCCCCAATGTGCTGAAGGCCATGAAGCGTCCGGCCAACGAGGCGAAGGTGCTGGAGCGGCTGAAGGCATGGCGCGATATCTGCCCGGACATCGCGATCCGTTCCAGCTTCGTGGTCGGCTTCCCCGGCGAGACGGAAGCGGACTTCCAATATCTGCTGGACTGGCTGGACGAAGCCCAGCTCGATCGCGTGGGCGCCTTCCGGTTCGAACCGGTCGAAGGTGCGGCCGCCAATGACCTGCCCGGCGCCGTGCCGGAAGAGGTCAAGGAAGAACGCTACGCCCGGATCATGGAAAAGACTGAGGCGATCAGTGCGGCCAAGCTACAGGCCAAGATCGGCCGCACCCTGTCCGTCATCATCGACGAAGTGGGCGAGCCCGACGAGGATGGCGACATCGGCGCCACCGGCCGCAGCCAGGCCGACGCCCCGGAAATCGACGGTGCGGTCTATCTGCGCAATGTCCCGGAGAGCCTGAAACCGGGCGATTTCGTGCAGGTGGAAATTGAAGACGCCGACGCACACGATTTGTTCGGCGCGATTACAGAGTGATCAGGCAGTCTGTCGCTCGCCTGGAATTCCAGACCCGCGGGCGCGGACTGACCGAGATTACCCAAGAAATCTCCTCCTGGATTGAAGAGACCGGCATCGAGACCGGCCTTGTCACACTGCATTGCCTGCACACCTCCGCATCGCTGCTCATCACTGAGAACGCATCGAGCGCGGTGTGGCGAGATATGGTGGCGTGGCTGGACCGGGTGGCGCCGGAGGGTGGGTATTATGAGCATGACGATGAGGGGCCGGACGATATGCCTGCCCATCTCAAGGCGGTGCTGACGGGCGTGAATATGTCCATCCCGGTGATCGGTGGCCGTATGGCGCTGGGCACTTGGCAGGGCATCTTCCTGGCCGAGCATCGCCGCTCGCCCCATCGGCGTAAAGTGGCGGTGCATTTGCTCGGGGAATAAAACCCGGTCCGACGGGTCGCCCGGAGGCAATTTTTTGCGCGGTCCGGGCGCTGGCCAAGCCCCGCCAAACCTGTTAGCCATGTTGCAATGCAACAAGAGTCATCGCTTCGGTCGGACGGAAAGGGGGGCGCCCCACGATGAGCTTCACCGCAGACCGGTTGCTTCTGTTCGGCGCCACGGGCGACCTTGCCCAGCGCATGCTTCTCCCTTCGCTCTGTGCGCTCGATGCCGATGGGCTGGTCGATCCCGATCTGCGGATCGTGTGCACTGCCCGTTCGGACCATGACACGCCGGAATTCCGCAATTTCGCGCGCGCGGCGCTGGAGAAATTCCTGCCTGCCGAACGGCGCGGCGGGGTGGCGACCTTCCTCAACCGGCTGCATTACCAGACGCTGGATGCCACCGATCAGGCTGGCTACGAAAAGCTGGCCCAGATGGTCGGCACGCCGGAAAGCGGGCTGGCTATTTTCCTGTCCACCGCGCCTAGCCTGTTCGAGCCGACCATTGCCGGGCTGCAGGGTGCGGGCCTGACGCAGGGCAATGTCCGCATCGGGCTGGAAAAGCCGCTGGGGATCGACCTTGGCAGCAGCCGCGAGATCAACGATGCCGTGGCCGCTGCCTTCCCCGAGGACCGGATTTTCCGCATCGACCATTATCTGGGCAAGGAAACCGTCCAGAACCTGCTGGCCATGCGCTTCGGCAATATCCTGTTCGAGCCCTTGTGGAACGCGGCCCATATCGACCATGTGCAGATCACCGTGGCCGAAACGGTCGGGCTGGAAAGCCGGGTCGATTTCTATGACGAGGCCGGTGCACTGCGCGACATGGTGCAGAACCACATGCTGCAACTGCTGGCACTGGTGGCGATGGAGCCGCCGGTGAGCTTCGATGCCACGGCCGTGCGTGACGAGAAGGTGAAGGTGCTGCGCTCGCTGCGGCCGGTATCCTCAGGCGAGACGGTGACCGGCCAGTATCGGGCAGGCGCGATAACCGGCAAGGCCGTGCCCGGCTATGACGAGGAACTGGGCCGCGACAGCGACACGGAAACCTTCGTCGCCATCAAGGCTCATGTCGACAATTGGCGCTGGAAGGGCGTGCCCTTCTACCTGCGCACCGGCAAGCGCATGTTCAAGCGCACGACCGAAATCCTCATCCAGTTCCGCCCGGTGCCCCATTCGATCTTCGGCAAGAGCACTCGCAGCGTGCCCAACAGCCTGCTTATCGGCATCCAGCCGGAAGAAAACGTGACGCTGAGCCTGATGGCCAAGGTGCCCGGGCTGGACCGTGACGGTATCCGCCTGCGGCAGGTGCCGCTCAACATCGCCATGCCCGATGCCTTCAGCGGCACACAGCGGCGCATTGCCTATGAACGCCTGCTGCTGGACCTGATCGAGGGCGACCAGACCCTGTTCGTCCGCCGTGACGAAGTGGAGGCACAGTGGCAGTGGATCGACCAGATCCGCGCCAATTGGCACGAAGACACTCTGACGCCCAAGCCCTATACCGCCGGCAGCTGGGGGCCGAGCGCTGCCATCGCACTGGCGGAACGCGACGGGGTGACGTGGCATGAGTGACTGGGCATGAATAGGGTGAACCGTAAGATCCTCCCCCACCGGGGGAGGTGGCAGACGCCCAAGGCGGCTGACGGAGGGGGCTCACGGGCCGCACAGCGCCTGAGGCAAGCCCCCACCACCAGCCTGCGGCCGGTCACCCTCCCCCGTGGGGGGAGGATCTGATGGTGCTCCACCCCACCATCGCCCGCGTGACCGAACGTGTCGTCGCCAAGTCGAAGGCCAGCCGCGCCGCCTATCTGGAACTGATGGAGCGTGAGGCCGGACGGCGACCGGATCGCAATCAGATGGCCTGTTCCAACCTCGCCCATGCCTATGCCGGGGCGCTGGAAGACCAGCAGGCGCTGAAGGCGCATCGCGGGCCGAACCTGGCCATCGTCACGGCCTATAATGACATGCTGTCCGCCCATCAGCCCTATGGCTCCTATCCCGCGCAGATGAAGCTGTTTGCCCGCGAAGTGGGCGCCACCGCACAGGTGGCTGGCGGCACGCCTGCCATGTGCGACGGGGTCACTCAGGGGCAGGACGGGATGGAGCTGTCGCTCTTTTCCCGCGATGTGATCGCTCTTTCCACCGCCGTCGCGCTCAGCCACGAAATGTATGACGGCGTGGCGCTGCTGGGCATTTGCGACAAGATCGTGCCCGGCCTGCTGATCGGCGCGCTGCGTTTCGGCCATCTTCCGGCGGTGTTCATACCTTCCGGCCCCATGCCCAGCGGCATCGCCAACAAGGAAAAGCAGAAGGTCCGCCAGCTTTACGCCGAGGGCAAGGCGAGCCGCGCGGAACTGCTGGAGAGCGAAAGCAAGAGCTATCACTCGCCCGGCACCTGCACTTTCTATGGCACAGCCAACTCCAATCAGATGATGATGGAGATGATGGGCCTGCACATGCCCGGCGCTGCCTTCGTGCCGCCGAACACGCCGCTGCGCCAGGCGCTGACCCGCGCCGCGACCCAGCGGCTGGCGGGCATGGCGCAGGATGGCGGCGATTATCGCCCCCTGTCCCGCTGTGTGGACGAGAAGGCCATCGTCAATGCCGCCATCGGCCTGCTGGCCACGGGCGGATCGACCAATCATGCCATCCACCTGCCCGCCATCGCGCGGGCGGCAGGGGTGCAGTTCGACTGGGAAGACCTTTCGGACCTGTCCTCCGTCGTGCCGCTGGTGGCGCGCGTCTATCCCAACGGATCGGGCGACGTGAACCAGTTTCATGCGGCAGGCGGCATGGGCTATGTGATCGGCGAGCTGCTCTCTTCCGGGCTTGCCCATGGCGACATCCTGACCGTGGCGAGAAGCGAAGGCCCGGAAGGCCTTGCCGCCTATGCCGACGAGCCTTTCCTGAGTGACGGCACACTTGCATGGCGCGACACCGGCCCTTCGGGCGACGATGCCATGCTGCGCCCCGCCGCCACGCCGTTTCAGGCCGATGGCGGCATGCGTCTGGTCGAAGGCAATCTGGGCCGCGCCTGCTTCAAGACCAGCGCGGTGGAAGCCGAACGCTGGACCATCGAGGCACCCTGCCGGGTGTTCGAACGGCAGGAAGACGTGATCGCCGCCTTCAAGGCCGGCGAGCTTGACCGCGACGTGGTGGTCGTGATGCGCTTCCAGGGCCCGCGCGCCAACGGCATGCCTGAACTGCACAAGCTGACCCCGCCGCTGGGTGTGCTGCAGGATCGCGGATACCGCGTGGCGCTCGTCACCGATGGGCGCATGTCCGGCGCATCGGGCAAGGTTCCCGCCGCGATCCATGTCACGCCCGAGGCACTGGCAGACCGCAACGGAACCCCCGGCCCGCTGGCCCTGCTGCGCGATGGCGACGTGGTGAAATTGTGCGCCACCACCGGCACGCTTTCCACCAGCGCCGACCTTGCTAGCCGCACCCCCGCCCCGGCGCCCGCCGCGCAAATGGGCGTGGGGCGCGAATTGTTCGCCATGTTCCGCCTCAATGCCGATGGCGCGGAACAGGGCGGCTCGTCCATGCTGGCCATGGCGGGCCTGTGATGACGGACCTCGTCGCGCTTGACATTGGGGGCACCCATGCCCGCTTCGCCCTCGCCTCCATCGGCGCGGATGGTGCAATCACGCTGGGCGAGCCGGAAACCCTGAAGACGAGCGACTTCGCCAGCCTGCAAACCGCATGGGAAGAGTTTGAGCGCCGCTGCGGCTGCACCCTGCCCCGTGCCGCCTCCATCGCCATTGCCGGTCCGGTAACGGGCGAAAAGGTGCAGATGACCAACAATAGCTGGGTCATCCACACCGGCGCCATCGACGAGCAGCTGGGGCTGGACGAGGCCATCGTGCTGAACGATTTCGCTGCCGTCGCCCATGCCGTGGCCCGCGCGCATGAGGACGAGTTCCTGCATCTGAGCGGCCCGAACGTGCCCCTGCCCTGCACCGGCACGATCAGCGTGCTCGGCCCCGGCACCGGCCTTGGCGTGGCCTATCTGCGGCGCGAAGGGCCGCACCGCTATCACGTGCAGGCCACCGAAGGCAGCCATATCGACTTCGCGCCGATCGACCCGATCGACGATGCGATCCTGCTGCGGCTGCGCAAGCGCCATCGCCGCGTTTCGATCGAGCGGGTGGTTTCCGGCCCCGGCATCGTGGACATCCATCAGGCGCTGGCCGCCATCGAAGGCCGCAAGATTCCCGAAAGTGACGACAAGACGATCTGGGAACTGGGCCTTTCCGGCAAGGATAGCCTGGCCGCCGCCGCCGTAGAGAGGTTCTGCCTCTCGCTCGGCAGCGCGGCAGGGGATTATGCGCTGGCTCATGGTTCGGGCGCAGTGGTGATCGCGGGCGGGCTGGGCCTGCGCATCCGCGATACGCTCGCCGCATCCGGCTTTGCCGAACGCTTCCGCTTCAAGGGGCGCTACGAACAGATGATGGCCGGAATTCCGGTGAAGCTCATCACCCATCCGCAGCCGGGCCTGTTCGGGGCCGTGGCCGCATTCCAGAGCCAGATGAAGGGCCTGACGCAGGGCCAGAAGGAAGGAATACCGGCATGAGCCGCGCCATCGAACAGATCATGCTGACCGCGCCGGTGATCCCGGTGCTGGTTGTGGAAGATGCCGCCATTGCCCGTCCACTGGCAGAGGCGCTGGTTGCCGGCGGACTGAAAGTGCTGGAGGTCACCCTGCGCACTGCCGCCGCGCTCGACGTGATCCGCGAGATGAAGCAGGTGCCCGGCGCCATCGTGGGTGCTGGCACTGTCACCAATCCGGCCGAACTGGACGCCGCACTGGAAGCGGGCAGCGAATTCATCGTCTCGCCCGGCCTTACCGAAACTCTGGGCAAGGCAGCCATTGCCAGCGGCATTCCCTTCCTGCCCGGCATCGCCACGGCGGGGGACATCATGCGCGGGCTGGACCTTGGCCTGTCGCATTTCAAATTCTTCCCGGCGGCCACCTCCGGCGGCATTCCTGCGCTGAAGGCGCTGGCCGGCCCCTTCGGCCAGATCCGTTTCTGCCCCACCGGCGGCATCACGCAGGATAGCGCGCCGGACTGGCTGGCGCTCGATCCCGTCCTCTGCGTCGGGGGAAGCTGGCTCGTGCCCAAGGGTGCGCCCGATTACGCGGCGATCACCGAAGCAGCCCGAAAGGCAGCTCAACTCGCATAAGGAGAAACGCGGTATGAAGACAGTCTCCGACCTCCTCGCCCGGCTCGAACAGCTACGCGACAGGACAAGCGAGACCCCGCTCTTCAACCCCGCGTTTCAGCTCAGCCTGGAACTCTCCCGTGCGCTGGAGGGTGGGGAACTGGGCCTTGGCGACATGGAAGCCATGATTGCCGAGCTTGAATGCGATGCGCTGCAAAGCCGCGCCCGCAGGCTGCAACGGCTGGTCGCCCCGGTCGCGCCAGAGGCCAATCTGGCGAGCTTTTCCGGCAGGCTGGACGAAGAACCCGGCGATTACTGGGAATTCCGCAAGAGGTGGGAACATCCCCAGCTCCATTGCGTGTTCACCGCACACCCCACATTCCTGCTTTCCTCCGCCCAGACCGATGCCGTTGCCCGCGCCGCATCGCATGACGAACCGATCGATTCCGAAGTTTGCGTGGCCCCCGGCGAACGGCCGCGCATCACTCTGGTTTTCGAACATGAGCAGGCCATGGCCGCCATCGCCAATGGCGCCGCCGCGCGTGACCGGCTGGTGGAGACCCTGCTGGCAGAGGCCGCCCGCCGCTGGCCCGACAAGTGGCACGATTTCGAGCCGCTGCCGTTCCGCTTCGCCAGCTGGGTCGGTTACGATATGGACGGGCGGACCGACATCAAATGGTATGATTCCATCCATTTCCGACTGGTCGAGAAGGCCGGGCGGCTGGAACGCTATATCGCCGCGCTCGAAGCGATAGACGCCGCCCACCCCCTGCTCGGCACCTTGCGCGATGCCGCCAGCCATACGCGTGAACGCGCGGCGGATTTCGCAGGCGACCTGACCGATCCCGAAGTGCTGTCACAGGCCGCGAACCGGCTGACGGCGGAAGACCCGGCCAAGATCCTCACACTCGCCCCGCTGATCTCCGCTCTGGAGGAAGAGGCAACCGGTGCCAGCCTGCCGCGCGCCATCGCGCTGAAAACGCTGGCAGCCGCCATGCGGGCCGACGGGCTGGGTGCAGGCTGGATTCACTTCCGCGTCAATTCCAGCCAGTTGCACAATGCGATCCGCCGCGTGATCGGCGGAGACGGCACGCTCGATCTGGGCAGCAGGGGCGCCATGGTGCGCCTGCGCGAATTGGTGAAGGCGGCAAAGCCCCACCGTTCCAACTTCGCCGCCCTCGCCATCGAGAGCAGCACGGCCATCCGCCAGTTCCTCGCCATGGCGCAGATCCTGCATCATATCGATGCCGATGCGCCGATCCGCATGCTGATCGCGGAATGCGAACAGCCCGCCACGATCCTCGCCTCGCTCTATTTCGCCAAGCTGTTCGGCATTGCCCATAAGGTAGACGTCTCGCCCCTGTTCGAGACGGAAAGCGCGCTGGAACATGGCGGCCGCTTCCTCGATGCGCTGCTGGCCGAAGAGGCCTATCAGGATTACGCCCGCCAGCGCGGCCGTTTGGCGGTGCAGACCGGTTTCTCCGACGCAGGCCGCTTCGTGGGGCAAGTGCCCGCCAGCCTTGCCATCGAACGCCTGCAAGGGCGGCTGGCGCAGGCCATGGTCGCCAACCGGCTGACCGATGTGGCCGCGCTTATCTTCGATACCCATGGCGAGAGCATGGGGCGCGGCGCCCATCCGTCCAGCCTTGCCGACCGGCTTGCCTGGCCGCTTTCCACCTGGGCGCGGCGGCGTTTCGTGCGGGCGGGGATCGCGCTGGAACCGGAAGTGAGCTTTCAGGGCGGCGACGGCTATCTGTTCTTCTCCACCCCCGAACTGGCCCTGGCCACGCTCACCCGGATTGCCGAACTGCGCCCGGCGGAAACCGACCCGGATGCGCCGACCGACCTGTTCTATCGCCGCACTGACCTTTCGCTCGATTTCTACCGCGCCATTCGCGATCACCAGCGGCACCATCTGGAAAGCCGCACCTATTCGCGCGCGATCACGGCCTTCGGGCTGGGCATGCTGAACCCCACGGGCAGCCGCGTGTCCCGCCGCCAGTCGGACATCTCCGCCGACCGCGAAATGAGCCTGCGTCAGATCCGCGCCATCCCCCATAACGCGATTCTGCAGCAGCTCGGCTATCCGGTGAATGTGATCTGCGGGGTCGGCACGGCGGCGGACGGCATTTACGAGGACCTTGCCGCCCTGCTGCGCGAGAGTGACCGGGGCCGCCAGCTGATCCGCCTTGTCCGCGCCGCCAACGCGCTGGCCAGCGTGAAGACGGTGGCCGCCTATGGCGAATTGTTCAATTCGGCCTATTGGGCCAGCAGGCCCTATCGCGGGACCGAAGCCCATCTGTCCGATGCGTGCGAGGCACTAGCCGAATATCTCATCAAGGATGACCGGGCAGGCGTGTTCCGCCGCCTTGCCTCGCGCCTGCGGGTCGATGCGCTCAAGCTGCACCGCCTGCTGGAACTTGTGCCGGATGACAGCCCGATGGAAGACCGCGAGCCGGTGCGCCGTGCCATCGGGGTGCTGCAGGCAATCAGGCTGGCGCTGTTCCAGCACATGTTCATCCGCGCCGTATCCGTCCCTGCCTTCAGCCGGGCGAACGACATCAGCCGCGACGACGTGCTGGAAATGGTCTTCACCCTGCGCGTGGACGAAGCCTTGGCGCAATTGCGGCGGGCCTTCCCAACGCATTTCCCCAAGATCGGCGACTTCACGCTGGACGAGCCGACGGATTACCCGGAAGGCGTGGATGCGGGCTATGAATTCATCCGCCGCGATTTCGTGGATCCGATAGAGCGGGCGCACCATCTTTCGCTGCGCATCACCACTGCCATCGCCAATCATTTCGGCGCCCATGGCTGAGGCCGCTGTGACAGCGCCAGATTCCGCTTGCGGGGCTGTGCAATCCTTCTAAGCGACGCGAAACCGGATCAAGGGACGGGTCTCGATGGGTGCGATTTACGAATTCGGCGTGGCCCGCAATGCCAGGGTCGTGAAAGCGCGGATCAAGGGCACGGCCCATTCCGCGCTGGACAAGGTGTGGGGCATGTTCGGGGCGAAGTTCCACTGCAGCCCCGCCCAGTCGGTCTATGGCGTGCCGATGGTGCCCAATTTCAGCGACAAGACCTTCCGCTACTGCCTCTACGGCACTTACGGGAAGTACTTTTCCAACTATCTCGACAGCATCGATTTCGATTTCACCTTCATCGACATCGGCGCCAATCAGGGCCTCTATTCGCTGGTCGCCGCGCGCAATCCGCATTGCCGCAAGATCATCGCGTTCGAGCCGGTGAAGCGTACCTTCGACTTCCTGTCTGCCAATATCGAACTCAACGGCGCGGCTGACCGGTCGGTGCTGCTCAATGCCGCCCTGTCGGACCATGCGGGCACGGCCGAGATCGCGGTGAAAGCCAATCACAGCGGCGTTGCCTCGCTGGCGGGCCATTCCGGCATGGAAGGCCGCCCGACCGAGAGCATCACGCTGATGGATATCGCCGGGCTGGATGCCCACGTTCCTGCCGACCTGCCGGTAATCATCAAGATCGACGTGGAAGGGCATGAAGGCGTGGTGATCGCGCAATTGCTCAAATCCGCCCATTTCGGCCAGGTGAAGGCCGTGTTCCACGAAATGGACGAACGATGGGCCGAAGCGCCGAAGATCCGCAAGATGCTGGTGGAAGGCGGCTTTTCGAAGTTCCGCAAATTCGGCATCCGCCGCCACTACGACATTCTGGCCGAGCGCTGAGGGCTTAACTTTCGCAAGTACCGCGTCCCGCTGCGAGACGGCAGGCGCCTGCGCTCTGGAAATTTGCGGGCAATCCGGGCCATATGATTGCCATGGACCCGGCATTCAAATGGATCGGTGGCGCAACGGCCGCTGTGGTGCTCGCACTTGGCGGGGTGGCCCTTGGCTCCCATGCCTTTGCCGATCAGACAGCCGCGCCCAAGCTGACGGCGGAAGAGGTGCTGGACATGGGCAGTGCAGCGAACACCGCCGCTGTTCCCACTGCGGAAGGCCTCGATCCCGTCACACCCCCGCCCGGCGAAGAAGCACCCACTCCTTCGATCGCAGCTGACGAACCCTTCGTGATCAAGCGCGTGCTCGATATTCGCGAGCCAATCAAATACGGCCAGTGGTTCTGGGACGAGGACGGCGTGCCCGATGGCCCGCTGGTGATGACGGTGGATCTCGATGCGCGCGTGCTCTCCGTCTTCCGCGGCGGATATGAAATCGGCGCCACTGCCGTGCTGCTGGGCACGGACGATCACCCTACGCCGCTCGGCCGGTTCCCGATCCTGACCAAGGAACGGCACAACGTATCCGAGAAATACAACAACGCCCCCATGCCGTGGACCCTGCGCCTGACATGGGACGGGGTGGCGATCCATGGCGGCTCTCAGGTGGAAAACGGCTATGCCAGCCATGGCTGCATCGGCACGCCGGACGAATTCGTCTCGCGCCTCTACGCCATCGCCAAAAAGGGCGATGTGGTCATCATCACCAAGGGCAAGACGACCGGCGTCGGCCAGTCGCTGGTGGGCTGAACTTCAGTCCATCCCCGCGATTCGGCGGGGCGGTTCCTTACGCAAGGTCCAGCAATTGCCGTCCACTCGCGCCACTACGCCGCCGAGCGTAGCATCCTTGCCGTTGAGAAGTCGCCGCATGAGCAGGGCAACCGAACCGCCGCGCGGTTCCACCCCCAACATCCCGATCGCGCGGGCCAGTACGCGGATGCGGATCGCACCGGGGGCCTTGGGAAAATAGCGGATTTCCCCCTCTCCCACTTTCACGGCCTCTTCCCATTCGCGTTGGGCGGCCCATTGCATCACGCTTTCCACCTCGGCGAGGTGCGATGCGCTGGTGGCCACGGCGGCGACATCCAGCCAGTTTGCGCTCTTCAGCGCTTCCCTGATCCGCACCCGGTCGAATTTCGGGTTCTCGTTTGAAGGATCCTGCGCGGCTTCAAGGCCTGAACGCTCGATGATGCCGGCCAGGTCTTCCCGCCGCCAGCCGAGCAACGGGCGCAGCAAAGGCAGTTCGGTTCCCGGCACAGTGCCGCGCACCCGCACGCCCGCCAGACCGGCGACCCCGCTGCCACGATTAAGGCGCATGAGGAATGTCTCTGCCTGATCGTCCGCATGGTGCGCCGTAGCGAGCGCGCCCAGTTTGCGATCCTTCATCCATTTCGCCAGCGCCGCATAACGCGCGGCTCGGGCACGATCCTGCATGTTGCCGGGTGGCACCTTCACGGTCAGGATACGATGCGGAATGCCATAGGCGGCGCATAGTTCGGCCACCATCGCCGCTTCATGCGCGCTCTCGGGCCGCAAACCGTGATCTACGGTCGCTGCCTCGATCCGCTCGGGCATGGCGGCGCGGGCAAGCAACAGCAGGGCAAGGCTGTCCGGCCCGCCCGAAATGGCCAGGCCCAGCTTCTCGCCTTCTGGCCAGATCGCCGCGAGATCGCCCGCGAAGCGCGCGATCAGGGAGTGGGACAGCGCCTCAATGGCTCATCACCCCTTGGTGCATTTCACCTTGGCGACGTCTGCCTGGTACTGCGCCTGCAAACGTCCGGTGGCGATGGCGGGATAGACTTCGCTGAACTCGGCCAGCGCCAGACAGGCCCGGTTGGTATCCTTGATCGTGATCATCGCCTCGGCAAGGTACAGCAGGCTGTCGGCCGCGCGTTCGCCCGTCTTGTCCTGCTGATAGTTCTGCAGGAACCACTGTGCCGCGTCGCGCGGCTTGCCATCGTCCATATAGGCGCGGCCCAGCAGGTTGCGGGCATAGCTCATACGCCAGTGACTGGGATATTTCTGCACGAACAGGCCAAGCTGCTGCTGTGCCTCGGGATAGAATTTCGCGTCCCACAGGCGGAAGCCATAGGAATATTCGTCATCCCCGGCATCGTCCGTGGTCGGCTTGGCGATGGCCTGCACCGCGGCAAGGCGCGCGGCAGTAGGCCCGCTGGCCGCGGGAGAAGGCGCCGGTGTGGGCACCGCAACTGGGGCAGGAGTGGGCCGGGGAGCAGGCGTCTGGGACGCCGGGCGCGGTGCCGGGTTTGCAGTGGAGGGCACTGCCGCGAATTGCGCACCGCCCGAAGGCGCGGGAACGGTCCCGCCGCCAAGCAGGGGATCGGCAGGCAGGGCAGGCGCCTGTTCGGCCGCGCGGGCCTTCTCGATGTCGTCGACCCGAACGGCGAGCTGCGCGACGGCATGGGTGTTTTCTTCAGTCTGCGCGGTCAGCCGGGCAAGCTGGGATTCCAGCGAATCGAGCCGCCCCAAAATGTCCGTCACCGCGCTGGTCGAGGCACCCGCACCGGCACCGCCGGTAGTGGTGCCCGGCGTGGGCGTGATAACTTCGGGCGTAAAGAAGCGCCCATCGCCGCCGGGGAAGACCTGGCGCTGCAGTGCCTTGATCTCGGCCTCGATCTTGCGCAGCCGCGCCTCTGCATCCTGCGCGGAAGCGGCCTGCGGCAATGCCGCCAGACCGGTGCCCGCCAGGGCAATTGCCAGGACCATCGTGCGCGTGCGCGCCCAGCCGGTCACCATTTCCTGTTTCTCCTGTCGCATCGCGTGCCGCCAGTCTTGCGACTTAACGCCAAACCGGGGCTGAACGATCCCCAAAATCATACACGGAGGACTGTGCCAAGCCGCGAATCGCTTGTCGAGTTAACCAAGACGCTAAGCTGTGGGAGATGCCGCCGGAACGGGCGAAGAAATAGGGGGCGAAGCGGTTGCCGAGGCTGCACCAGTACTCTCCAC
Organism: Erythrobacter sp. SG61-1L; assembly: GCF_001305965.1. Lineage (NCBI taxonomy): Bacteria > Pseudomonadati > Pseudomonadota > Alphaproteobacteria > Sphingomonadales > Erythrobacteraceae > Erythrobacter > Erythrobacter sp. SG61-1L. The sequence goes on along the minus strand of NZ_JXQC01000003.1, from coordinate 3,359,734 downwards.
TGCACCCGGCGCCTGCCGGGCAAGCAGCGCTGCGGCGGAAACCGGCACGTCCTTCATGATTTCCTGTTTGTCGGACAGAGGCGGCACCGGCCGGCCACCCACGGTTATAGCCAGCGCATCAGGCCGCGCGGTCCACACAAGCGGCCCCTGTGCATCGGCAGGCACGACATAGGTCTCTCCGGTGGCCATTTCCTTTTGCAGCAGTTGGCCGCCCTGCGCGTCATAGAATTTGACCCACACGCCTTCTTCCAACGCGGTAAACACCACTGGCCCTTCGGTTGCCGGGGCAGCCGGCGGGGCGGCGGCCTGCACCGGGGCTTCCACCGCAAGCTTCTGATCCGTCAGCCAGGGCAGAGACCCGCTGGGCGAGACGAAGCCGGTCCAGACAAACCAGATCAGTCCCGCGAACACGGCGATGGCCACAATGGCCGAAATCCATGCCAGCGCGCGCGAGGGCACGCGGGCCGGATCGCCCGGCTCGAACGTGTGTGGACGCGTCTCGCGCGGGGCCATGGCAGAAAGTTCCGCGCGAACTTCGCGGGCGATGGCATCGTCATTCAGCCCTACCAGCCGGGCATAAGTGCGCGAAAAGCCCACCGCGTAAGTGCGGCCCGGTAATTCGTCGAACTCGTTAGCCTCGATCTGCGACAGGTGACGCACGGTGATACGCGATTCAGCCGAAAGCTGCTCCACGCTCATGCCCCTTGCCTCGCGTGCCGCACGCAGCCGTTCGCCAATGCTCATGGGGAGCAGTTGGGGCTGCTCGCTCATTTCTTCTTCTACCATCCGTGCTCCGGTTGGGGTGCCGTTCAAAGGACATTGCTGGGAGGGCAGTTCGCGACGACCCGTTTCGGGACAAAAACGGGCGCCGCCCCCGCAAGTCAAGCGCCGCGAGCGGCATGGGAGAAAAGGCGCGACGGGCCGAACCCCTGATGCGACGGATTCAACCGCCGCTGACCCTCAGTCCAGCTCGATCCCGCGTTCACCCGCCCAATCTTCCAACGCCTTGCGCAGGCTGGGCGGTGGAGAGGTGAGCCAGCCATTCATGGCCTCGCCGATCTCCTCCAGATCGACCTTGCGCACCAGTTCCTTGATCGGACCGACACCGGCCGGGGTGATCGACAGACGACGGATACCCACGCCCAGCAGCGCAAGGGCCTCCAGACGGCGCCCGCCCATCTCACCGCAAACGGTCACGTCCACCGGATGACCGGCCGTAGCCACCACGACCCGGCGGATGAAGCGCAGGATCGCCGGGCTTACCCAGTCATAGCGCTCCGCCAGCTTGGGATTCGCGCGATCCGCCGCAAACAGGAACTGGGTGAGGTCGTTCGTGCCGATCGACAGGAAGGAGATGTGCGGCATCAAAATGTCGAGCTGTTCGGCAAGAGCTGGCACTTCCAGCATCACGCCATAGCGGATTTCGTTGGGCAGCTTGCGCTTCTGCTTCTTGAGGAAGGCGAGCTGGCCTTCAAAGACAGCACGCGCCTCTTCGAATTCCCACGGTTCGGAAACCATGGGGAACATCACGTTCAGCGTATGACCGGCGGATGCTTCCAGAAGGGCGCGGGCCTGCGATTTCAGAAGGCCTTCGCGTTCCAGCGCCAGGCGCAGCGCGCGCCAGCCCATGGCCGGATTCTCGTCATTCTCGGAATTCTCGCTGCGCAGATAGGGCAGCGACTTGTCGCCGCCGATGTCCACGGTGCGGAACACCACGGGCCGGTCGCCCGCGGCCTCCAGCACATCGCGATAGAGCCGCGTCTGCCGCTCCCGCTGAGGCATGGCGGCTGAGACGAGGAACTGGAACTCCGTGCGGAACAGCCCGATCCCGTCAGCCCCGGTGAGGTTGAGATTGGGCATGTCGTCGCGCAGGCCCGCATTCATCATCACCGTGATGCGCGTGCCGCAACGGCTGAACGGCTCCACCTCGCGCAGCTTGGCATAGGCAGCCTGCCGCTCGCGGTTCTTGGCCGAGCGCATCTCGAAGGCTTCGATCAGGCTGGGCGAGGGCCGCACGGTAACGATCCCGCGATCTGCATCCAGCAGCAGCTGATTGCCTTCGCGGATCAGTGTGCGCGCATTGCGCACCCGGCCCAGCACCGGCACGCCCATGGCCCGGGCCACGATCACCACATGGGCGGTGAGCGAGCCTTCTTCCAGGATCACGCCCTTGAGGCGGCGCTTGTCATATTCCAGCAGTTCGGCCGGGCCGAGATTGCGCGCGATCAGGATGGCATCCTCGCGCAGGCCCATGCTGGCCGCCGTGCCGATCTGGCCGGAAACGATGCGCAGCAGCCGGTTCGCCAGATCTTCCAGATCGTGCATCCGGTCTGCCAGCAGGGCATCGTCGATCTCGCGCATGCGCATGCGGGTACGCTGCTGCACGCGCTCAATCGCGGCTTCCGCCGTCAGGCCGCTGTCGATCGCCTCGTTGATCCGGCGGCTCCAGCCTTCGTCATAGGCGAACATCTTGTAGGTCTCGAGCACGGCCTCATGCTCGCCCCCCACGCCGAATTCGGCCTGGTTCGCCATCTGGTCGATCTGTTCGCGCATCTTGTCGAAGGCGAGATAGACGCGCTGACGTTCGGCCTCGGTATCCTCGGCCACGATGTGTTCGATATTGATGCGCGGCTGGTGGAACACCGCCACACCCGCGCCAAGGCCCTTCACCAGAGTGAGGCCTTCCAGCGTATCGGGTTCGGAAAATGCCGCACCGCTGCCCGCTGCGTCTTCCGCGTCGACCAGCCCGGCATTGTCGATCATTTCGGCCAGCACCATGGCGACCGTCTGCAGAGCCTCGATCTCCACTTCCTCGTAGCGGCGCGGCTCGCCATGCTGGACCGTAAGCACACCCACTGCCCGCTCGCGCCGCACGATGGGCACACCGGCAAAGGAATGGAACTTTTCCTCGCCCGTTTCGGGGCGATACTGGAATTCGGGATGGGCCGTCGCCTGCGCGAGGTTCAGCGTTTCCACATTGGCGGCGATCGTGCCGGTAAGGCCTTCGCCCACGGCCATGCGGGTGACGTGGACCGCGCTCTGGTTCAGGCCTCGAGTAGCGAAGAGCTCGAGCACACCTTCACGCAGAAGGTAGATCGAGCACACTTCGCTATCGAGTGCCTCGCCGATAATATCGACGACCTGGTTCAGCTTGCCCTGCGGGTGCAGGCGCGAAGCCATCACTTCGTGCAACTGGGTGAGGATCGAACGGGCGGCGGCGGCGGCACTCATGCCGAATGCCTAACGCACATTGGCCCTCAAAGGAAATATTTCGCTTCGAATACGTGCGATTCCAACCGCACGCTGTTTCGCCCTCGTCCGGCTGCACGCAGATCTCAGTTGAGCGACATCTCTTCCTTGATCCGCAGCTTCTGCCGCTTGAGGACCTGGAGTGTCGCGACATCCGGCGAAGGCCGGTTCATCTCTTCACGTATGCGGCGCTCTAGTCCCTCATGCTTGGACTGCAGGGCGACGAGGTGAGATGTATCCATAGGGCGTCCTCCTTTCTCTCTCGGGTACCCCGAAAGGACCCGTGAAACGGCGACTCGCCTTGCGAGGCTGAGCCGCGCGATTGTCATCAAACCATAATAGAACTAGATCGGCAAACGGCTGCGGTAACCATAAGGTGCGCAGCCCGTTTGATGCGGTGGGCCGATGGCCAAGGGAGCGTTTGGGAAGTGACCGAAGAGGAGATGCGCAAAAGGCTGACCGCGCTTCGCATCGAACACAGGGATCTTGACGCGGCGATCGACGCGCTGACGGCGTCCGGATCGCCCGATCAGTTGCAGATCGCCCGCCTGAAGAAACGCAAACTGATGCTGAAGGATCAGATCGCGATCTTCGAGGATTACCTCACGCCCGACATCATTGCCTGATTTTCGCGCACCAAATTCCTGTTTCCGCGAAAAAACCGTGCCACTCCGGCACAGTCCCAATTTGGCTCGGGATAAAAGTGTGGAGACTCTGGCCGCGCCAAAGACGCAATAATAGTGAATCTTTCGTCTATGACTGGCCCGACCGACATCAATCCGCACATCGTGGAAGCCCTCTATAACGAGGCTTTGCTTCTCGCAGACGACGTGCGCTGCAGCTTCGACCTGTCAGGCCGGCTCGACGATGCGAGCCAGGATGAAGACATCTCCCGCATTGCCCTTTCGTGCGAAGCTTTGCGCACCACCACGCGCATGATGCACATCATTGCCTGGCTGCTGAACCAGCGCGCCTATTTCGCGGGCGAGATCACCCAATTGCAGCTGCGCCGCCACGGCCGCCTGCCCGCCAAGGCATCGCGTTCCGACCCCGGCCAGATGGCGCTGCTCGGCCCCGACCTGCGCGACCTGATCGGCACGACCGAGCGGCTCTATGCCCGGATCGAACGGCTGGACGCCGCATGGCAGGACAATTTCCGCATGGAACCCAGCGCGATTCACCGCCTGCGCGAACGGATCGGGCATCGTTTGTCGGTGGTTTGATGGATTGGGTGGACGGGTAACTTCGCGCACCCCACTTTCAGAGATCGACTGCTAGCTGACGCTCAGTTCAGTTTTGTCGTGAAGCAGCCATTTGCCACTTGCATTCCGCTTGTAGGTTACAGCCATCGTCGCGCCTGCCAGTGGCCCCGAATATTCACTCACATACAGAAGCGCAGTTGAGCCGTCCTCGCTTATCGCCGGCAGCGACATGGACAGGATTGCCACCGGCCATTCCTTTTTGAGTGTCAGCTCTGCAATCTGTTTATCGTCATGCACGATATTGAAGGCTCGCAACCAGCCCCGCAGGTCGCGGCATTCTTCCACCACACTTCGGTTGCGCAAATCCGCCGCCGCGAGAGTCAAGGCGACCTCCGGGTCGCCCTTGAGCGCCGGGTTGTCGGCCAATATCTGTTCGAGTTTCTGAGGTGCGGGAACCATCGTCCCGTCCCCGTCGCTCACTGCAATCGGACGGCCCTGCTCTTCCCACTCGGCCTTGAAACGCCCGGCGTAGTCCAGTGCAATGTCGCAAGCGGCGACTGTATGTGCGGGCTTTCCGGTGCCATTGGAACAGGCGGAAGGCATCATCGCCATGGTGATGACTAGGGCCAGCGATCTCATAATGGTCCCATTGCCGATCCGCTTCACCACCGCAATTGGCCAGAAAGCCCTGCCAACCCGCCAACTCAAGCCGAGCTGGCCCGCACTGCGGCCAAGGCGCGGCGCCAGCGGGCCAGCCGTTCGGCCCGTTCGGCTTCGTCCATGACAGGGGCAAAGCGCGTCGCACCGCCGCGCATGGCCTGCGCCGCTTCTGCCAGCGAGCCGAACAGACCGGCGCCGACGCCTGCCAGCATCGCCGCGCCCAGTGCCGTCGTCTCGACCATATCCGGACGCTCCACCTCTATGCCCAGCAACCCGGCAATATCCTGCGCCATCCAGTCATTCACGCTCATCCCGCCGTCGATCCGCAATTTGGACCAGGAAGCGCCATCGGCGGCGAAGGCGCTGGCCAGATCGTGGGTCTGGTGCGCCATCGCCTCCAGCGCGGCGCGGGCGATTTCCGCCTTGCCGCTGGCGAAGCTCAGCCCGGTGATGACGCCACGCGCGCCCGGTTCCCACCACGGCGCGCCAAGGCCGGTATGGGCCGGCACGATCACCACGCCGCCGCTATGTTCCACTTGCCGGGCAAGTGCCTCCGTCTCTGCCGCGCTGCCGATCAGGCCGAGGGAATCGCGCAGCCATTTGACCAGACTGCCCGCCACGAACACCGATCCTTCGACTGCATAGGTCCGCTCGCCGCCCAGCTGATACAGCACCGTGCCCAGCAGCCGATTATCCGATCGCGGCAGCGCCCTGCCCGTATTGGAAAGCACGAAAGCCCCCGTGCCGTAAGTCGCCTTGGTGTCGCCGGGGGCAAGGCAGCCTTGCCCGATCGTGGCGGCCTGTTGATCGCCTGCCATGCCGGAAATCGGGATCGGGGCGCCGAACCATTCGGGCAAGGTCTCGCCAAAATTGCCCGCATTGGCCACCACTTCGCCCAGTGCGTTCAGCGGCACGCCAAACAGGTCGCACAGCCCGGCATCCCAACTCGCCCCGGCCAGCGGCAGCAGCAGGGTGCGACTGGCATTGCTGGCATCGGTGATGTGCGCACCGCCGGTCAGCTTGAACACCAGCCAGCTTTCCACTGTGCCCAAGGCCAGCCGCCCGTCCTCGGCCGCAGCGGCCACGGCAGGCTCATGCTCGATCAGCCAGCGCATCTTGGTCGCGGAGAAATAGGGATCGAGCAGCAGGCCGGTTGCCTCCTGAACGAAGGGTTCGTGCCCGGCCATGCGCAGGGCCGCGCAGGTTTCCGCAGTACGCCGGTCCTGCCAGACGAGCGCGCGGGACAGTGGTTCGCCGCTTGTCCGGTCCCACGCCACCACGGTCTCGCGCTGGTTGGTGATGCCGATGGCGGCGATCCGGTCCGCCCCACCCGCCGTTTCCACCATCTCGCGCGCGCAGGCCAGCGTGCGTTCCCAGATTTCGGCCGGATCATGCTCCACCTGCCCGGGGGCGGGATAATATTGCGTCAGCTCGCGCTGGGCCGTGCCGCGCGGCGTGCCATCGGGCGCGAACAGCATCGCGCGGGTGGAAGTCGTCCCCTCGTCCAGCACAAGGATGAAGCGTTCGGTCATGGCAATCCTCTCTCCCCTGCGCCATATGCGGCGCATGCCCCTGCCCCCGCAACCCTGGCCGACCGGCGATGTCGAACAGATCGAGCCTCTGGTGCGCCGTGTGCTCGCGCCCAATGGCTCGCCCTATACCTATACCGGCACGCAGACCTATCTGGTCGGCGCGGATGACACTCTGGCGGTGATCGACCCCGGCCCGGACGATGCGGAGCATCTCGATGCGCTGGAACGGGCGATAGGCGGCGCAAAAGTCACCGCGATCCTGTGCACGCACACCCATCGCGACCATTCGCCCGGTGCAGCCCCGCTAGCCGCCCGCACCGGGGCGGAAATCGTCGGCTGTGCGCCGCTGGTGATCGAAAGTGGGGAACCGCGCGTCGATGCCCCGTTCGACCGCGCCTATGCCCCCCATCGCGTGCTGGCGGACGGGGATCGGGTAAGCGGGCCCGGCTGGACGCTGACGGCCATTGCCACGCCGGGCCATACATCCAACCACCTGTGCTATGCGCTGGAAGAAAGCGGCGCGCTGTTCACGGGCGATCATGTGATGGGCTGGTCCACCAGCGTGGTGGTGCCGCCCGATGGCGACATGGCCGATTACATGGCCAGCCTCGAAAAGCTCTATGAGCGGCAGGATCGCATCTATTACCCCGCCCATGGCCCGGCAGTGGAGAAGCCCCGCCAACTGGTGCGCGGCATGATCGGTCATCGCCGCCAGCGCGAGCGGCAGATCATGAAACTGCTGGACGAAGCGCCCCACCGCGTCACCGAACTGGTACCGCGCATGTATAAGGGCGTGGACGAAAGGCTGTGGACCGCCGCCGGCCAATCGGTACTGGCCCATCTGCTGGAACTGGAACGACAGGGCCGCGTGGCCCGCGATCAGGACATCTGGGCAATCAGCGCGTGAAATCCGCTGACGCCTCGCTATATCGGCCGCAGGAGAAGCCATGACCGCCGAAACGAAACTGCCCGCCGGAGCCGACCTGCTCGAAGAGATCAACCGCCTGCGCAAGGAACGCAAGGCCGTGATCCTGGCTCATTATTACCAGCGCCCCGAAATTCAGGATCTTGCCGATTTCGTGGGCGACAGCCTGGAACTGAGCCGCAAGGCCGCAGCCACCGATGCGGAAGTGATCGCCTTTTGCGGGGTGAAGTTCATGGCCGATACGGCCAAGATCCTCAGCCCCGAAAAGATCGTGATCCTGCCCGACATGGATGCCGGTTGCAGCCTTGAGGATTCCTGTCCGCCGGAAAAGTTCAAGGCCTTCCGCGAGGCGCATCCCGATCACATCGCGCTGACCTACATCAACTGCTCGACCGAGGTGAAGGCGCTCAGCGACATCATCGTCACCTCGTCCAGCGCCGAAACGATCCTTGCGCAGATTCCGCCGGAACAGAAGATCATCTTCGGGCCTGACCGGCATCTTGGCGGCTATCTTAGCCGCAAGTTCAACCGCGAGATGCTGCTATGGCCGGGCGTGTGCATCGTGCACGAAGCCTTCAGCGAGACCGAGTTGCTCAAGCTCAAGGCCCAGCATCCCGACGCGCCGATTGCCGCCCATCCGGAATGCCCGCCCTCGATCATCGACCATGCCGATTACGTCGGTTCGACCAGCGGCATCCTGAAATTCGCGCAGGAATTTTCCGGCGACACGCTGATCGTGGCCACCGAGCCGCACATCATCCACCAGATGCAGAAGGCCCTGCCCGAAAAGAACTTCATCGGCGCCCCCGGCGCGGACGGCAACTGCAACTGCAACATCTGCCCCTACATGGCGCTCAACACACTGGAAAAACTCTACATCGCCCTGCGCGATCTGCAGCCGCGCATCGAGATCGAGGAAGGCCTGCGCCTGAAGGCCAAGGCCAGCCTTGACCGGATGCTGGACATGGCCAGCGGATCGGTTGGCAAGGGGGATCTCGGCCCGAAAGGGAGCTGATCCGGCGATGATCCAGCCACGCCCGACCGGAGACAAGCGGCCATGACCGCGCGCCTCCGCTGGTTCTGGGCGCGGCTGGACGCCAATTACTGGTTCTACCCCGCCCTGTTCGTGGTGGGCGCGGTGCTGCTGGCCATAGTAACCCTGTGGCTGGACCATCACGGGCATGGCGCCTTTGTCGAACGGATCGGCCCGCCGCTCGCGCCCACACCCAACAGCGCACATACGATGCTGCAGATCATTGCCGGCGCCATGCTCGGCGCTGCGGCAACGGTGTTTTCCATCACCATCGCGGCGGTGGCCTATGCAAGCGGTACTTATGGCCCACGCCTGCTGGCCAATTTCCTTGAGGACAAGGGCAACCAGTTCTCGCTCGCCACGCTGATCGGCACGTTTGTCTATGCCCTGTGCGTCCTCAACAGCGTGCGGATGGATGAAAACGGCCAGCCGGGCTTCGTGCCGCAAATCTCGCTGATCGGCGCCTATCTGCTCACGGCCCTGTCAGTGGGGGTGATCGTTTATCTGCTGAACCACATCCCTTCCAGCATCCGGATCAATCACGTGCTGGAAGGCATCGGGCGCCGCCTGCTGGGCGATATTCGCAGCCGCTTTCCCGACGAGGACAAGGGCAGCCCGGTGGATGAAGCCGATGCAGGTGAAAGCCTTTACGCTTCGGGCACAGGATATGTGCAACTGATCGACTTTTCAGGCCTCACGCGCCTCGCCCGCGAAAAGGACTGCACCATCGCATTGGAAGTGCGCACCGGCGATTTCGTGCATCGCGGCAAGGCGCTGGCCCGCATCTGTGGCGGAACGGCAGAAGGCGGGCTTGCGGAAACGCTTGCCAGCCATTTCACGCTCGGCGCCGTGCGTACGCCGGAACAGGACATCCAGTTCCTGTTCGATGAACTGGTTGAGATCGGACTGCGCGCGCTTTCGCCCGGGATCAACGATCCTTTCACAGCCATCACCGCAATGCACTGGCTGGGCGCGGCAACGGCGGAGCTTGGCCAGCGTGACCTGCGCAAGCGCGAGGGTCTGGACGATGGCGTGCGCCGCGTGTTCCCCCTGCCCGACGATTTTGACCATTTCGCCGCGCGCGGTTTTGGCGCGATCAGGGGCGCCGTGGCGACCAGCCCGATTGCCGCGCGCGTCATGCTGGATACACTGGCCGATGCCTGCGGTCCGATCCGCAACGGCGAAAGGCGCGCGATCCTGCACGGCGAGGCTGATGCTCTGATCGAACTGGCCCGCAATGCATTGGCCGGGCCGGACCTTGCAGTGGTGGAAGCGCAATATGCCGCCGCCCGCGCGCGTATGGCCTGACCGGCATGGCTGGCCCACATTCCCAACCCGATCCGGGGAGACATGAAATGGCGCTTCGATCATGGCTGTTCGTACCGGGCGACAGCGAACGCAAGCTGGCCAAGGCGCCTTTGAGCGGGGCCGATGTGGTGATCGTGGACCTTGAGGACGCCGTCGCCCCCGAAGCGAAACCTGCGGCGCGCAGGCTGGCGGCGGAATGGCTGCATGTGCATCGCAGGCAAGTGACCGAAGGGCCAGCGCAAGCCCATTGGGTGCGGATCAATTCGCTGGGCACGGATTGGTGGCGCGGCGATCTGGACGTGGTGCTGGCAGGTGCGCCCGCAGGTATCGTTCTGCCCAAATGCACCGGGCCGGAGCAATTGCGCCAGTTGAGCGCCGAACTCTATGAGTGCGAGCAGCGCCACGGCCTTGCCATCGGCAGCACGCGGATCATGCCGCTGGCGGGCGAGACGCCTGCCGCCGCCCTGTCCATCCCCGCCTATGCAGCTGCCTGCGCCAATGCAGAACTGCCGCGCCTTGCAGGGCTGACCTGGGGCGCGGAAGACCTTTCGACCGCGCTGGACGCCACGCGCAAACGATCAGGCAGCGCCCATCACGGTGCGGGCGAATGGACCGACGCGCTACGCATTGTGCGTGCCCATGTGCTGCTCACCGCCCATGCATCGGGCGTGCTGGCGGTTGACACGCTCTATGCCAACTTCCGCGATCTTGACGGGCTGGCCTCCATCGCCGCCGCTTCGCGCGCGGACGGGTTCTGCGGCATGCTGGCCATTCACCCGGATCAGGTGCCGGTAATCAATGCCGCCTTCAGCGCGAGCGAGGCGGACCTTGCACAGGCCCGGGCCATCGTGGCTGCCTTTGCCGCCAATCCCGGCGCCGCGGCACTGCAACTGGATGGCCGGATGATCGAGCCGCCCCACCTTGCACAGGCGAGGCGCCTGTTGGGGCTGGCTGGCTAAAGCCTATTCGGCCGCGCCGCCATCGGCAGCCGGAACTGCGGGCTGCTGCGCATCCAGCGCAGCCGCATCTTCGGCGGAGGCATCGCTTGCCGCATCGCTCGGCCCGGCGGCCCTCGGGCCTTCCTTCATCAGCGGCGGTTCGGAAGTGACCTTGTCCAGCGGCAGCATCTCGTCGCTGATCGTGCCCTGCAGCACCTGCCCGGACGCGGTGCGCTCATCATCCTGCTTCTTGTCGCCATTGCATGCGGCAAGCAGCAAGGTGGGCATGGCCAGCAGGATCAGGCGGACGGGCTTAACGGCGCTCATGCAGCTTGGTTCTCACTCAGGCCGGCAAGGAATTCGCCAGCGCGGCGCTGCAATGCCCCATCCCATGCCTCCTGCGCAACCGGAACCCCGAGCCTTGCCAGCGAAGTGACCCCATATTCGGATATGCCGCAGGGCACGATGCCGCCGAAATGCGACAGGTTTGGATCAAGGTTCACGGCAAAACCGTGCATCGTCACCCAGCGCCGAACGCGCACGCCGATGGCGCCAATCTTGGCTTCGCTGCCGTCAATGTCGCGCGTCCAGATACCGACACGGTCCGGCACGGCCCATGCTTCCACCCCGAAATCGCCCAGAGTGGCAATCACCCAGCTTTCCAGCCCGTGGACGAAGCGGCGCACATCGCGGCCCCGGCGGGAAAGGTCCAGCAGCACATAACCCACGCGCTGGCCCGGCCCGTGATAAGTGTAGCGCCCGCCGCGCCCCGTCTCCACCACGTCAAAGCGCGGGTCGATCAAGTCGCCCACCGCCGCGCTGGTGCCTGCCGTATAGACGGGCGGGTGTTCGAGCAGCCAGATCAGTTCTGCTGCCTCGCCCGCGGCAATCGCTGCATTGCGCGCCTCCTGTTCGGCCAGCGCATCGCGATAGGGCACGGGCGCTGTCTCGATCCGCCATTCGATCACGCCTTCGTCAGTCCGGGGCAAATTATCCGCCATGCGCGATTGCGTGGGGATAGTTGCCCGGTTTATCAAGAGGCTTGGAGCTTAGAGGGGAATTACGATGCGCTTCGACATGAGCCGCGCCTGGAACGATGCAACGGCCATGATCGCCGCCAATCGCGAAGTCATGCTGATCGTGGCGGGGGTGTTCTTCTTCCTGCCCAGCCTGGCGACTTCGCTGCTGATGCCGCCAGTCGAAAGCACATTCTCGCAGGGGGCGGCACCGTCCGGCAATTTCGAGCAGGCGCTGGCCCAGCTGGAAAGCGAATTGCAGGCTGCCTTCCCGCCCGATGTCATGTTGGCCGTAGTCCTTTCCGCCCTTGCCCAGGCAGTCGGCTTCATCGCCCTGATCGCCCTGCTGCGCGACGACAGCAAACCGACTGTGGGCGAAGCGCTGAAAACCGGGTTGATCGGGCTGCTGCCCTATATCGCATCGCAATTGCTGGCCGGCTTTGCCCTGGCCCTGGCGCTGATCGTGCTGGTTGCCGCTCCAGCCGCCGCGGGCCTCGGCATTGTCTCGGCAATCGCAATGATAGCGGCGCTTCCGGTCATGGCCTATGTGATGATCAAGATCTCGCTCGTCACCCCGGTGATCGCGCTGGAGAAAATGACCAACCCAATCGCCATCCTCAATCGGTCCTGGCAGCTGACCAAGGGCAACAGCTTCCGCCTGCTGGGCTATTATGTCCTGCTGACGGTGGCATTCCTGGTGATTTCCATGGTGATCGGCATCGTCTTCGGCCTGATCACCGCGATGCTGGGCAGTGGCACGGCCTTCCAGCTGGTCAACGGCATCCTGTCCGGCATCGTCGGCGCGGCGGCCACGATGGTGTTTGCCGGTGTGATCGCGGCAGTGCATCGTCAGCTTGCCGGCCCCTCGACCGGAAATCTGGAAGACACTTTCGGCTGAGGAAAGCGCGGCTGAAGGCGGGAAGGCTCTCCCGCCACAGGCCGTGCCCTTATTCGCCTTCGTCCTTCCAGCCCCAGCACAGCTTGCAGGGCGGAACATTCAGCATTTCCCACCCTTCGTCGATGCGGGGGAAATGCTGGGCGGTGTAATTTCGCGCCACATTGCTGAACTGATAGGTGAGGAAAGCGCCGCCCGGGCGGATCACCCGCGCCGTGGCCGCCGCGATGCGCGTGCCTACCCCGTCGGGCAGGGTCGAGAACGGCAGGCCGGAAAGGACGTAATCGGCATGGTCATGCCCATGCGCGCGGACGATTTCCTCCACATCCTCGGCCGAGCCGTGCACCGCCACGAAACGGGAATCCCCGATCGTGCGGCGCAGATAGTCGATGAACATCGGGTTGGTATCGATCACCAGCAGCGTGGCATCGCGCGAAAGGCGATCCAGCACCGGGCGACAGAAGGTGCCGACGCCGGGGCCATATTCCACGAACAGCTTCGTCTGTTCCCAATCCACCGGCTCCAGCATTCTGCGGATGGTGAAGCGCGAGGACGGGATGATCGAACCGACCATCACCGGATGTTCGAGGAAGCCCTGGAAAAAGACGCCCGACGGCCCCAGGAATTCACGAATCTTGCGCTTCAGCTTGGTGGACTTGCGTTCCCCGGTAAGCTCGTATCCTGCCATTTAGGCCCAGCACCTTTGCCGCGGCCCCGTATCGGGGACCAATTCCTGTAACACGGCGTTCGCAAATCCTTCTCCGATTTGCAAGGTTATGCCGCCGCTTGTCGTCAAGCCGTTGTGCATAGCATCCACGAAGCGTTGCCTGACTGCGGCAAGATCAGAGGATTTCCTGAATCTTTTCCGGCGGGCGGCACAGGCGCACGCCCTTTTCGGTTTCCACGATGGGCCGTTCGATCAGCTTGGGATCGGCCGCCATGGCCGCGATCACGGCGGCGGCGTCCGCCTCGGTCAGGCCGCGTTCCTTCGCGTCGGTGCCCTGCAGGCGCAGGCCTTCGCGCGCGGCCATGCCTGCATCGCGATAGAGCTGGGCCAGCTTTTCGGCACTGGGCGGGTTCTTGAGATACTGGATCACATCCACTTCCACGCCGGGCGTGTTCCGGAGCGTTTCCAGCGCCAGCCGCGATTTGCTGCAATTGGGATTGTGCCAGATGGTGGCCTTCATGATCGTCAGTCCTGTTCGCTCGGTTCGGCCCGCATCGCCGGAACGGCGCGAGCGGCATCTTCGGTGCTGATCCCCGGAGCGGGGGCAGCGCTGATCACTTCCTGCCGCATGGCCACGCGTCCGGCGCGCTGGATCGCGCGGACCAGCCGGGGATAGACCCCGCAGCGGCACAGATTGGGCACGGCCCGTTCGATATCTTCCTTCGTGGGCGCGGCATTGCGTTCCAGCAGGGCGGCGGCGGCCATCACCATGCCCGGAGTGCAGAAGCCGCACTGGATCGCCTGTTCCGCCACCAGCGCCTGCTGCACAGGGTGGGACCGATCCCGGCTCAGGCCCTCGATCGTGGTGACATAGCGGCCTTCCGCCTCGGCGATGGTGATAAGGCAGCTGCGCAGCGCCTCCCCATCCACGATGACCATGCAGGCCCCGCAATCGCCCGCGCCGCAGCCGAATTTCGTGCCGGTAAGGTTCGCCGCATCGCGCAGCGCCCACAGCAGCGGCGTTTCCGGATCGATATCGAACTGGACCGGACGGCCATTGACAGTCATGCGCGACATAGCCGCGCCTTACCCTGCCCCGGCCGTCCTCCGCCAGCCCCTATTCGCGCCAGCTGGAATCGATCTGGTCGATCTTGCGCTTCCACGCCTCGAAATCGAGCACACCGAAGCCGGCGGTCAGCATCTTGTCGCGATCCTGCTGGTGAACCTCGATCACTTCGGGCGGCACGCGGATCGGCTTGCCGAGCGACGCCGTCTTCACCTGGATCTCGCAGGCGCGCTGCAGCATGTAATATTTGAGGAACATCTCGGGCAGGCTCTCGCCCATCACCACCGGCCCGTGGTTGCGCAGCATCAGGATGCGGTGATTGCCCAGATTGCGCAGCAGCCTCTCACCTTCTTCGGCACGCACGGTGATGCCTTCGAAATCGTGATAGCCGATCGCCCCTTCGAAGAAGCAGGAATAGAAATTGGTGGGCACCAGCCCATCCTCGCACGAACACACCGCCATCGTATCGGGCGTGTGGGTGTGTACGATGGCATGGGCCCAGGGCAGTTCCTTGTGGAACACCGAATGCTGGGTGAAACCGGCCAGGTTCACCCAATGCGGGCTGCCGTCCAGCTTGTTGCCCTCGCTGTCGATCTTCACGAGGTTGGAGGCAGTGACTTCCGACCACAGCAGCCCGAACGGGTTGATGAGGAAAGCCTCTTCCCCAGGCACGCGCAGGGTGATGTGATTGTAGATCGATTCACACCAGCCCATGTGATCGAAGATGCGATAGCAGGCGGCCAGATCCTGTCGGGCCTTCCATTCCGCCTCGCTGCATTCCGGCTTGTGCTTCAATTGTGTGGCCATGATCCTCTCCATGGATGGCGTCCCGCTCTCTATCGCATGGCGGGCAGTGGTGCCTCAAGGTGCACAGCATGTTGACTTTGTCGCGGCGGATGGCAAGCCATGACCGGCCAATCGCGGGAATCATGCGGCTGTTCAAGACCGCTACCCGCTTCCTGGGGAGGAATGCCATGAGTAAGTCGCTGGGCTACGGCCAGCCGATGGGTGGAATCGCGCAAACCGCCTTTGTAGTTGAAGACCTGCGCGCATCGGTCGATCGCTTCATTGCCGATATGAAGGCGGGGCCGTTCTTCATTCTCGATAATTTCCTGGTCCCCGGCCAGAATTATCGCGGCGCGGAATCGACGGCCGACATCACGATCGCCATGGGCTTTGCCGGGCATATGCTGATCGAACTGATCCAGCCGCTCGACAACAACCCTTCGGTCTACAAGGAAACGATCGAGAAGCGCGGATACGGCTTCCACCATTTCGGCATTGCCTGCGCGGATGTGGACGCGGCCAGCCTGGATTATCAGTCGCGCGGCTATCACGAGGCGTTCCGCGCCTCTGTGCCGACGGGCGGCGAAGTGGTCTATCTGGACAATGGCACGGGCGCGCAGTGGGGCTTCCTGGAACTGCTGCCGGTGACGCCGGGCATGGATGAAACCTTCACGCGTTTCTTCAAGGCCTCTCAGGGATGGGACGGCACCGATCCGGTGCGCTCGTTCCTCTGACGCGCAAACTCGCATAATATAAAATCCGCGGCGAAAAGATCGCGGATGGGAGAAGTCGAATGCAGCCGAGCGCCGCCCCCGCGCAGGGGAACTGGATGAAAAATTCGCCGGTGTACCAGTTCATGCTGGTATTCCTGCTGAGCCTCAATTTCGGGATCGTGTTCTTCGACCGGCAGGCGCTGAACGCGCTGATGCCCTTCGTGCAGCCCGAATTGCAGCTTTCCGATACGCAGATCGGCCTGCTGGCGGGCGGCCTCAGCTTCAGCTGGGCAATCGCGGCGTTCTTCGTGGGCAAGCTGTCCGACAGCCTGGGCAAGCGCAAGCTGCTGCTGATCGCCTCCACCGTGGCTTTCTCGCTCTGTTCGTTCCTGTCGGGCATCGCCACCAGCTTCGTGTTCCTTTTCGCCGCCCGCCTGCTGATGGGCGCGGCCGAAGGCGGCGTCATGCCGATCAGCCATGCGATGGTGGCATCCGAAGTGGATCCCAAGCGGCGCGGGCTGGCACAGGGCGTGGCGCAGAATCTCGGCTCCAACCTGCTGGGCAGCTTCCTGGCGCCGGTGGTGCTGGTGGCCTTCGCCACTGTCTTCAGCTGGCGTGAGGCGTTCTATCTGGCTGCCGTGCCGGGCCTGTTGTCCGCCGGCCTCATCTGGCTGACCCTGCGCGAACCCGACATGACGCCCGCCCATTCGGAAGAAGATGCGGGCGACAAGCTGGGCCTGATGGATGCAATGAAGGTCCGCAACATGTGGATCTGCGTCGTGGTGGGCGTGCTGCTGGTGGCGCATTTCGTCATCACCTGGGCCTTCATGCCGAATTACCTGGTGCAGGTGAAGGGCATGGACCCGACCACGATGAGCTGGGTGATGGGCGCGCTGGGCATTGCCGCGGCGATCTATTCCATCGTCATTTCCGGCCTGTCCGACATGATCGGGCGCAAGCCGGTAATGGTGATCCTGCCCTTCCTGTCGGTCGTCGGCCCGCTGGCGGCGATGTATTTCACCGGCAGCGCCACGATGCTGGCGGCGATCTTCTTCGTGGGCTGGGCCGTGAACGGGATTTTCCCGATCTTCATGGCCACCATCCCTTCCGAAACCTTCGACCAGCGCCATCATGCCACCGTTCTCGGCCTCGCCATGGGCAGCTGTGAAGTGCTGGGCGGCGTGTTCGGCCCGGTGGTTGCCGGCGCGCTGAACGACATTGCGGGCAAGGACAGTTTCCTGTGGCTGATGATGGGGCTGGCAGTGGTCAGCGGGTTCATCGCCATGGGCCTGAAAGAGACCGCGCCGGCCGTGCTGGCACGGCGCGGCGGAAAGGCGGCCCACGCATAAGGCGCCCTTCGGGAGGGGCGCTCCACCGGACGGGAGGAGAAAGAGAGACCGGTCATGGGCTTATTGCAGAAGTTCACCACATCCGGCGTCGCGCCGGGTGACCGACTGCGTTACTGGAACGTGATCGCCGACGAGGTGTTCAGCGGTACCTATGTCAATGCCGACGGCCGGCAGTTCACGGGCGAAATGTGGCATTGGGGCATGGGCGAACTGAACATGATCCGCACCACGTCGCAGCAGGCGGCTGTGGGTCGACGCGGGATCGACCGGACCGAAGAACATCTCATTGTCCACGTGCAATGCCGGGGCACCAGCCGCTTCCGGCAGCAAGGCTACGATGCCCGGCTCGAACCGGGGGACTTCTCGATCGGTTCCTCTCACAAACCCTATTCCTTCGATCTTTCCGCGCATGAAATGCTGGTGATTGAATTCCCCAAGGCCCCGCTGGCGCAGCGGGTGGCCGGGCTGGACGATATCGTGGCCGGGCGGGTTCGCGGCGCTTCGGCGGCGGGGCGCATCTTCCACGACTTCCTGCTGTCGCTGTGGCGGCAGGGCGGACGCCTGCTGCAGGAAGATTCGTGGGAGCCGGGAATGAACTCGGTGTTCTACGATCTCGCCGCGGCGGCAATCCGCGGCGCCGGCCATAATGCGGGCGAAAGCCCCCGCGGGCCGCACGGGCAGGCCCTGCTGGGCCGGGCCAAGGCCTATATCGAAACCGAACTGCCCAATCCCGAATTGCGCACAACCAGCATCGCGGACGAACTCGACCTGTCGGTCCGTTCCGTCCAGAACCTGTTCGCCGGTATCGGCACCACGCCGATGGGCTATGTGCTGGACCGGCGCCTTGCCCGCGCGGCGGAACGGCTGATGGCCGATCCCACCGCCAGCGTGACCGAGATCGCCTTCGATCACGGCTTCACCGATGCCGGTTACTTCACGCGCTGTTTCCGCCAGAAGTTCGGCGCATCGCCGCGCAACTGGCGCCTGGGCCAGTCATAGGCACCGCATGGGCCTGACGGCCCGGGGCGATCACGGCACTGGGTGCCCAGCTTGCAAGGGCGCATGAACGTTGCCATGCGGCAGCGGCAAACGCGGCCTCGATACGGCGGCGGGCGAGCCTGTTATTCGCCCCGATTCCACTCTGTTTCGCACCACTCCCTTCAGCGCTGCCCGCATCGGCTCGCCGCACGACGCGCCCGCATTACCCGCCCAGACTACCATCCTGCCGCAGGCGTTCATCTGCCAGAAAGGCGGCAATCAACACGCAGGACGGGCGTTCAAAGTGCAGCACAAATGCGGCGCCTTTAATGAAGTGGGGTGAAGCAAGTTCTGCCAGCCGGAAACGTCATCAGGGGGGCGTAGCCCGACGAAAAGCCGCAAACAGGCGGTGCCGGTTGGTGTAACGAAAAGGAGAAGCGAAATGAGCATCCTTTCCAATAGTTCGAAGTATTCGTTCCTTCTGGCCGCACTTGCAGTTCCTGCGTCGGGACTGCTTGCGCAACAACAGGACCCTTATTTTACCGATACGTCGATCAACGTAATCGGAGATCGCCTGCCCGATCCGTCTGAAATGACAGCCGGGCCTGACTTGGAAGGCATCATTTCCGCCCGCGACGGCAATCGCATTCAGGTGACCACTGCCGACGGCAACCGCGCCATCGTGGCCATCAGCGAAAATACTTCCATCAAGTCCACAGGCGGCTTCCTTGGCCTCAACCGCAGCAAGCTGGCATCGGATTCGCTGCTGAACGGCCTGCCCGTCAGCATCGAGACGCTGCAGTGGGACGGCGGGCTGGTAGCCAGCAAGATCGCGCTGAAGAACAAGGATCTGAAGTTCGCCTCGATGATCCGCAACGGCACCGATCAGCGCTTTGCCGAGCAGACCGCCGCGACCGAGGCCCTGCGCGGCCGCATGGGCGACATCGACCAATATAATGTGAAGTACACCACCAATGTGAACTTCGACACGGGCAAGGCCGTGCTCTCGCCGCAGGCCAAGAACGAATTGTGCGCCACGGCCGCCACGGCGGAGGGGATGGACAATGCCCTGCTGCTGGTGGTCGGCTACACGGACTCCACCGGCACCATGGAAATCAATCAGGCGCTGAGCGAAAAGCGCGCCGGCAGCGTGGTGAATTATCTGCAGCAGGCCTGCGGCTGGAAGCCCTATCGCATGCTGACCCCCACCGGGATGGCCACGGCAGACCCGCTGGCCACCAACGAGACGATCGAAGGCAAGGCGCAGAACCGCCGCGTTGCCGTGAACGTGCTGGTCAGCAAGGGCCTCGACGGGCTTTGAGGCATCCGGGGCGGGCTGCGGCCCGCCCCATTTCCCCCTCGCGCATTCCCTTCCCTGCATCCGGGTGGGATTGAAGCGCACAATCTGCCCCGCATGAACCGGACAGGGGCAAACATGGCGGCCTTGCGGGCCAAGCCGAACCGGCCACCGCAAATCGAAATTCCGCCGAAATCCGGCCTTTCCAAGAAACCTCCCAATATCGCAGCCAATATCAGGCCCAATAGCCAGCGTTGCAAATCGGCAACGCTGGCGCCTTTGCGCCTCTCTCCCAGTCATCTGCGCCCCAGTGCAGGCGGCACAATTTGGCGCGTGGTAAATCCACGGGTCTGGAGGGTGGGCAAACTGCCTCAACAACAACTAATCGATTGGGAGTTCAGTATGAGATTTGCACCGGTTTCCCTGGCCGTACTTGCGACGGCCCTGGCCACCCCGGCCTTTGCGCAGGATGCGGGCACCGAAGATCAGGGCGGCATCCGCGAAATCGTCGTCACCGCGCAGAAGCGCGCCGAAGACGTGCAGGACGTGCCGATCGCGATCAGCGCCTTCGATGCCACTTCTCTGCAGGAACGCGCCGTGGGCAGCGTTGCCGCGCTGTCCGGCATCACCCCCAACGTCACGCTTGACGCATCGACGCCGTTCTCCGGTTCCAGCGCCGTGCTGGGCGCCACGATCCGCGGCATCGGTTCCAGCGACTTCGCCTTCAATATCGACCCGGCCGTGGGCGTCTATCTCGATGGCGTCTATCTGGGCCGCTCCATCGGCGCGAACCAGGATCTGCTGGACGTGGAGCGCATCGAAGTGCTCAAGGGCCCGCAAGGCACCCTGTTCGGCCGCAACTCGGTAGGCGGCGCGATCTCCATCGTGACCAAGAACCCGGGCGACAAGTTCCGCGTGACCGGCGACGTCACCGTGGGCAGCTTCGAGCGCATGCAGGTGCGCGGCATGGTGGAACTGCCGATCACCGACGGCCTCAGCTCCTCGCTGGCCTTCAGCATGCTCAACCGCCAGGGCTATCAGAAGCGCGTCGATTACCCCGGCGAAGTGGGCGATTACGATTCGTGGGAACTGTTCCCGGCCTCCGGCTATCAGAGCGGTTCGCGCCAGGGCGGTGACGATACCTGGAGCCTGCGTGGCAAGCTGCACTGGGATAACGGCAGCAACTTCCGCGCCACCCTGTCGGGCGATTTCACCAAGGTGGATCAGGATTCCACCGCCAATACGGTGCTGGCCGTCACGCCGATTTCCGGGCCGTTCGCCGGTCTTGCGGAAAACAACATCCCCGGCACCGCGCTTGACGTTGTTACCGGCAATTCGGGCTTCCTGTTCGCCGGCCTGTACAATTTCTGTATCGGCGCCACGCCCGATGAAATCGCCGCGCGCAATGCCCAGAACGTCTGCGGCCCGCGTTCCAGCGTGGAAGGCTATCTGACGCTGCCCGCGCTTGCCAGCCGCAATGTCGATGCCGATCCGCTCAACGATGTCGCACCTTACGACGATCGCTGGGTGAGCCAGGACATCGACGAGAGCTATGCCACCGGCAACAACTTCTCGAAGCTGAACCAGGGCGGCATTGGCCTCGACCTCGAACTCGACCTGAGCGACAATATCATGCTCAAGTCGATCTCGTCGTGGCGCAAGCTGGACTTCGCGGCGGGCGTCGATCTCGACAACTCGCCCCTGCCGATCCTGCAGACCAGCTTCTCGGTCAATCAGGAACAGTGGAGCCAGGAACTCCAACTCACCGGCTCGGCCATGGACGGCAATCTGAACTTCGTTCTGGGCGGCTATGTCTTCAACGAAAAGGGCGATCTGCGCGACTATGTCACTTTCGCGGGCGGCCTGCTGCAGGTTGACGGGCCGGGCAAGGTGGACACCACTGCCTATGCCGGGTTCGGCCAGATCGACTGGCGCGTCAGCGACCTGATCGGCTTTACCCTTGGCGGCCGCTGGACGCGTGAGGACAAGAGCTATGTCGGCTCGCAGTCGGACATCAACGGCCACAATTACAAGCTGTTCAACTGCATGGACCTGACCCCGCAGGGCATCCCGACGCCGGAATGCGCCACTGCGGTCGGCTTCCCGATCCCCGACGAGCCGTTCCGTTACTATCCGCTGGCGCCGAAGGACCAGACCTTCGAGAACTTCTCGTTCAAGGCCGGTGCGCAGGTCTACCCGACCGACGACGTGATGCTCTACGGTTCGTTCAGCCAGGGCTACAAGACGGGTGGCTGGACCACGCGCCTTTCCAACCCGCTGCCCACCGCGCCGACCTTCGGCGAGGAAAAGGCGGAAACCTGGGAAGTGGGCGTGAAGTCCACCCTGATCGACCGTCGCCTGCAGCTGAACGCCGCGGCCTTCAGCACCGAATATAACGGCATCCAGCTCAACTTCCAGGAAGGCGTCTCGCCCACCGTGCAGAATGCGGGCGATGCACGGATCAAGGGCTTTGAAGTCGAGGCGGTTGCCGCCCCGACCGACAATTTCCAGATCACGGCGTCGATCGGCTATCTCGATGCCTATTACACCGACGTGGCCGGCCCGGCACAGGTTGCCGCCAATCCGTTCCAGCTGGGCGTGTTCGCAGGTGCGGACCTGCCCAAGGCACCGGACTGGAAGATCAACATCTCGCCGCGTCTGGAACTGCCGGTGGGCAACGGTTCGCTCGTCCTGCTGGGCGACTGGACCCACACCACCAGCATGCGCAACGATACGGAAGGGACCATCCTGCTGATGCGCCCGGCCACCGATATCGTGAATGCCAGCGCGACCTATCGTCCGGACGATGCCAATTGGGACATCACCGTGGGTGCCACCAACCTGACCGACGAACGCTATCTCGTCACCGGTCAGGCCCAGATCGCCGGCGGCGTGATCTACGGCACCTACAGCCGGCCCCGCGAATGGTACGTCCGCGTCGGCTTCGATTTCTAAGCCGCACGACGAATTTGGAGGGGGCCGCTATGGTGGCCCCCTTCTATTTTGGGAGATGGACAGATGGCAGAAGCCGCGACCTCAGAATTCTGGAAAGATATCAAGCCGATCCCCGAGGCGTTCCGTCCGGGCGCGGCACCCGAATCCTACATGCCGAAAATCACCGAGGGCGATCCGCGTTACTGGGTGCCGATGAGCGAGACGGTCAGCTCAAAGCCCGTATGGATCAGCCCCACCCGCAACATGTGGGCCGATGTGCTCTATTCCAGCGGGCCGGGCCTGGTGAACCGCCACTATCACCCCCAGCCGATCTGGGCCTACACGATCAGCGGCAAGTGGGGTTATCTGGAACATAGCTGGACTGCCACGGCAGGCGATTTCATCTACGAAACGCCGGGCGAGAGCCACACTCTGGTGGCCTATGACCATCCCGATCCGATGCGCGTGTTCTTCGTCGTTTCCGGCCCGCTGATGTGGCTGGACGAGGATGGCAACACCATCGGCCATTACGACGTGTTCGATTACATGCGCGATGCCCGCGCCCATTACGAAAAGGTCGGCATTCCAGCCGATTACCTCGACAGCCTGATCCGCTGAGCCCCCAAAAGATCGAGAGGAAAACTGACATGGCAACCCAGATGAAAGCGCCGCCTTCCACGAAGAAGGAAATCGTGGACGTTCCCTTCAACTACCGTTCCTATGTGGAGCGCTACAGCCCCGGCGGCCGTTACATCGATGCGCAGACCGATGCGGACAGCCCCTGGGTGCCTTTCGGCGAGACGGCCGCGATCAAGCACCTGTCCTTCGACGTGCGCCGCAACCTGTTCTCCAACATCCTGTGGGTGAAGGGCCCGGGCGTGGTCGGCACGCATTTCCATCGCGGCACCATCACCATGGTCTGCCTGGAAGGTTCGGTCCGCTATCTGGAATATGACTGGGTGGCCACGCCCGGCGGCCTGATCCTGGAAGTGCCCGGCGAAAGCCACACGCTGGTTACCGAGCATCCCGAAGGCTGCAAGCTGTTCGGCTGGATGGAAGGCCCGATCGAATTCTATGACGAACAGGCCAATTTCATCGAAACGGTCGATGTGTGGTGGATGATGAACCACTATGAAACCTACTGCAAAGAGCAGGGCATCGAGATCAATCCGAAGCTGTATCTGTAAGCTCTTTCGTCAATCCCGCGCAGGCAATGGCCCGCGCAGGCACAGGCCCGTGCGGGATGGCGACAGGGAGAGGGCATAATCCATGAAGACACTCGACCAGTTCGACATTCGCGGCCGCTCGGCCCTCGTCACCGGCGCTGCCAGCGGCATTGGCCTGGCCTATGCGGAATGCATGGCCGAAGCCGGCGCCCGCGTGACGCTGACCGATATTGACGGCGAAGCGGCCGAACGCGAAGCCGCCCGCCTGCGCGAAGCAGGCTATGAAGCCCGCGCGGCGAAGTGCGACGTTTCGAAGCTGGAAGACGTGGCCGCCGCATTCGACGATCACGCCGCCGCCTATAATGGCTGCGACATCGCCTTCGCCAATGCCGGGCTGGATGTTGGCAACGGCTTCTGGACGCCCGAAGGCAAGCGCAATCCCGATGGCCAGATCGACGTCTACGAGCCGGAGCGGTGGTACAAATCCATCGGAATCAACCTCAACGGCGTGTTCCACACCGTGCGCGAAGCAGCGCGGGTAATGAAGCAGAACGAGGCGCTTTCGGGCCGCCGGGGCGGATCGATCGTCATCACCAGTTCCAATGCGGCCGAAGTGAACGAGGCGATCGTGGGCGTGCCCTATATGGCGGCCAAGGCGGGCGTGAAGCACTTCATGCGCCATGCTGCCTTCGAACTGGCGGCCTATGGCATCCGCGTGAACGCCATCGCGCCCGGCCCCTTCGTCACCAATATCGGCGATGGCTGG
Source organism: Erythrobacter sp. SG61-1L (assembly GCF_001305965.1). Classification (NCBI taxonomy): domain Bacteria; kingdom Pseudomonadati; phylum Pseudomonadota; class Alphaproteobacteria; order Sphingomonadales; family Erythrobacteraceae; genus Erythrobacter; species Erythrobacter sp. SG61-1L. The sequence goes on along the minus strand of NZ_JXQC01000003.1, from coordinate 3,335,254 downwards.
GTGAAGAAGAACCCCGCGGCCAAGAAGGCGTGGGACGAATTGTGCCCGCTGGGCCGGATGGCGGAAACTTACCAGATCAAGCCGCTTGCGCTGTTGCTTGCATCCGATGCCGGGAGCTACATGACGGGCAGCCATGTAATGATCGATGGCGGCATGCAGCTGGGCCCGATCAAGCCGCTCAACGATTGAGCGGTGGGAAGGGGTGGAGCGGTCCCGGCGCGAATGAGAGGACTAACATGACTACCCAGGCACAGGCGGCCATCTGCCGCGGCAATTCCGTTCCCTTCACGATCGAGGACGTCACGCTTGACGATCTTCGCCCTGACGAGCTGCGCATCCGCATCGTCGCCTGCGGTGTGTGCCACACCGACATGGCGGTGCGTGACGAACAACTGCCGGTCCCCCTGCCGGTGGTGCTGGGCCATGAAGGCGCGGGCATCGTGGAAGACGTGGGCAGCGGCGTTACCGTCGCGAAGCCCGGCGACCGTGTGGTGATGAGCTTCAACAGCTGCGGCCATTGCCCCAGCTGCGACGTGCAGGCGCCCACCTATTGCTATAATTTCTTCCCGGAAAACTGGTCGGGCGTGCGCCCTGACGGCACGCCCACCATGTTCATGGACGGGCAGCCGATGAATGCGAACTTCTTCGGCCAGTCCAGCTTTGCCACTCATGCCATCGCGCATCAGCGCAATGTAGTGAAAGTGCCGGAAAGCGCCGCCTCCCTTCCGCTGGACCGGCTGGCCCCCATCGGCTGCGGGCTGATGACCGGCGCGGGCGCCGTGCTGCGCGCCATGAAGGTACGCGAAGGCATGCCGATTGCCGTGTTCGGTGCGGGCACCGTGGGCATGGCCGCGATCATGGCCGCCAAGATCGCGGGTGCGAACCCGATCATCGCGGTGGACGTGAATGACGAACGCCTGGCCCTGGCCAAGGAACTGGGCGCAACCCATGCCTTCAACGGGCGCGACGACGCTTTCGGCAAGATCCGCGAACTGGTGCCGCAGGGCCTTGGCTATGTGTTCGATACCACCGGCATCAACAGCCTGATCGAACAGGCCTGGAACCTGCTGGCACCGATGGGCATCTGCGGCATCGTGGGCGCCAGCGATCCAGCCGACAACCTGACCTTCAACGAATCCGCTTTCATGGGCGGCGGGCGCCGGGTGATGGGCATTCTGGGCGGCGACAGCGATCTGGTCACTTTCCTGCCCGAACTGATCGAGCACCATCTGGCCGGGCGTTTCCCGTTCGACAAGTTGATCGGCTATTTCGACTTCAGCGAAATCAACGAAGCGATCCACGCCAGCGAAAGCGGCAAGGTGGTGAAGCCGGTGCTGAAGATTTCGGCCGAGTAACATTGGAAAATCGTCATCGCGAGAGCCGCAGGCCCGCGGCGATCCAGGGCAGCCCAGCACTGCCCCGGATCGCCGCGCTCCGCTCGCGATGCGAATGAGGATGCAGAAATGAGAGCCGTAACTTTTCAGGGGCTTCATACCCCGCTTGCCTTCGAAACCATTGCCGATCCCACGCCGGGCGCGGGCGACGTTGTGGTCAAGGTTGGCCGCTGCGGCATTTGCGGCAGCGATCTGCACATGACGGAAGATGCCGCCTATGGCTGCCAGCATGGCGACGTGCTGGGCCATGAATTCGCGGGCGAAGTGGTGGCGCTGGGTTCCGGAACGCAGGGGCTGAAGACGGGCGATCTCGTCTCCGTCATCCCGCTCAAGAGCTGCGGCCAGTGCGAACATTGCCGCAAGGGCACCGTGCAATGGTGCGAGAACTTCGGCCTGCAGGGCGGCGGTTATGCCGAATATGCCGTGACCCGGCCCAACCAATGCGTGAAACTGCCCGGCGACCTGTCGCTGGCGGATGGCGCCATTGTGGAACCGCTGGCCGTGGCGCTGCACGGGGTGAACCTGTCCGGCATGCAGACGGGCGACCGTGTGCTGGTGCTGGGCGCAGGCCCCATCGGGCTGGCCGTCGCCTTCTGGGCCAAGCGTTACGGCGCGGCGAAAGTGGCCGTGCAGGACATCGCCACCCACCAGCAGGATCGCGCGCTGGACATGGGCGCGGATATATTCGTGGTCGATCCGGAAGACCCCATCGGCGGGGCGGAACGGGCACTGGGTGGCAAGGCGGATGTGGTGTTCGAATGCGTGGGCATTCCCGGCCTGATCCAGCAGGGCGTCAGCCAGGTGCGCAACGATGGCACAATCGTGCTGCTGGGCCTGTGCACCCGGCCCGATACGCTGAACACTTTCGCCATGCTGTCCAAGCAGGTACGGCTCATCACCAGCGCCTTCTTCACCCGGCAGGAATACGAAGCCGCGCTTGACGCCCTGCACCAGGGCGCCATGGAACCGCGCCTGCTGGTGACCGACACGATCACGCTGGGCGATACGCCCGACGTGTTCGAAAGCCTGAAGAAGCGCACCAACCAGTGCAAGGTGCTGATCGCGCCTTGAGGGGCGCGCAAGCACAAGGGGGCGATCCCAACCCACACTCGTCATCCCCGCGCAGGCGGGGATCCAGCGGCAACCGTCGAACTGGATCCCCGCCTGCGCGGGAATGACGAATTAGGGGGAGTGCCCAATCACACAACACCCGCTCATCCTGAGCTTGTCGAAGGACACGCGCCGATTTTTGGACTGGGTGCTCTCAACCATTGCAATGGGGCCAATGTTCCGCGTGTCCTTCGACAAGCTCAGGACAAACGGAGATTGGAGGGCTCGGAGGTCAGGAGGTTGGGCTAACCCACCCCTCACCCCTTCTCCCTGATCCCCCTGCCCGCAAGCCGCCCCCGGTCATGCGGCCGGGTCAAGTCCACTTTCGGCCCGATGGGAATGATCCGGCTGGGGTTCACATTGGCGAGGCCGTAATAATCGGCCTTGATCCGATCGAGCCACACCGTCTCGGCAATGCCGGGCCACTGATACAGCTCCCGCAGATAATTGGAGAGCTGCGGATAGTCCTCGATCCGGCGCAGATTGCATTTGAAGGCGCCGTAATAACCGATGTCGAACCGCACCAGCGTGGCGAACAGCCGCCAGTCCGCCTCGGTGCACGTGTCGCCCGCCAGATAGCGGTTGGCGGCGAGATGTTCGTCCAGCACATCCAGCGCGGCGAACAATTCGGTCGCTGCCTCGTCATAGGCTTCCTGCGACGTGGCGAAGCCCGAGCGGTAGACGCCATTGTTCACGCGGGGATAGATATAATCGTTCCAGCGGTCGATCTCGGGCCGCAGATCCTCGGGATAGAGGTCGAGCCGGTTGCCGGTGATCCCGTCGAAAGCCGAGTTGAACATGCGGATGATCTCGGAACTTTCATTGTTCACGATCCGCCCGGTCTTCGAATCCCACAGGGTCGGCACCGTCACCTTGCCGGTGTAATCCGGCACGGCGCGGCTGTAGACGCGGTGCAGCGGATAGGTTTCCGGCACCTTGCCTTCCGGCCCTTCGTCATAGGTCCAGCCTTCGCCATCGAAGGCCGACAGGGCAAAATAGGCCGGGATCAGATCGGTCAGCCCCTTCAGTGCCCGCACCGCCAGCGCGCGCGCCGCCCAGGGGCATCCCCAGGCGACCCACAGATGATAGCGCCCGGCCTCCGCCGGAAATTCCGCATCGGGATCGGCGGAGATGGCGTGGCGGAACAGGCTGTCCATCCGCACGAAGCGGCCGCCCTCGATCTCCTCGGACGCAGGCATCGACGTGACCCAGCGGCCGTTCACCATCCCCGACATTCAGGCCTTCCTTCCGTCAGTCGCGCGCGACGCAGCGATAGTTCTTCGGATCGTTCACATCCCCGCTGCCCGCATAATGCGCCACCTTGGGCCATGCGCAGAGCGGGCGGACCATCGCCCCATCGGCCTTCTTCGCCACCAGCGTTTCCGGCGCCTTGCCGCCGCTCACCCAGCTGTCGAGCGCACCCAGCACATCCACCTGATCGGCACCCGGCCCGCCGGCGCAATGGCCGACGCCCGGCGCGAGGAACATCTGCAAGCCATTTGCCGCGCCTGCCGGATCGGTGCGCTTCACTGCCTCGACATAATCGATCGTGCCCACCGGGCTCGGCCCAGGATCGCTTTCGCCATGCCACATCAGCAGCTTGCCCCCACGCGCGAAGAAGGGCGCCAGATTGGGATCGCCCGCTTCATACATCTTCGCAAAGGCGCTTGCCCGGCCTTCCACCACCTGTGCGGGAGTGAGCGAATTGAGGTCCACCTGCTTGCCTGGCCACAGCACCGGCACCAGCCCGCCCGTGCCGCCGCCATTGGAAAATTCCTTGCGGTCTCCATTGATGGCCACGAACGCGGCCCATCCGGCCTCGCCGCCCTTGCTGAGGGGAAGCTGTGCGAATGTGCCATCTGCAGCACGCACGCCGTCATAGGCGACCTGCAGCGCATTGACCTGCGGCTGGGTAAGGCAGCCCCCCGTGGCGCCGGGCTTGCACAGCAGTTCCTGCGGGTTCCAATGGCAGGCGCGCGGATCGGCGATCACGCCATCGGCCACCCCGTCCTTCGCGTCGCAGGACTTGAGCACCGCATCGCTCACCAGCTTCGCGCCTTCCGCGCCAAGCGCCGCGCCGGGCTGGGCAAACAGATTGTTGCGCAGCACCGCGCTGGTCTGGACCTGCAAGGTGTAGACAGGCGCCTGAGAGATGATGGCATCGTAATCGTTCGGGAAACGCTGTGCTTCCATCAGCGCCATCCGCCCACCGGTGGAGCAGCCATGGAAATAGGACCGGTCCAGCCCCTTGCCATAATAGGCCGCGACCAGCGCCTTGCCCGCCACAGTCATTTCATGGATCGCCCGCCAAGAGAAATCCTTGGCCTTTACCGGATCGACCACCCAGGGGTTCTCGAACGGCGTCGTGCTGGCATGGCCGCCATCGGTCTGCGCCGTGGCATAGCCTGCCGTCAGCCCCGGCTTTGCGGCATCGAGCGTGATGTTGCCCGCCCAGCCACCGCCGCCCAGGCCCAGCATCTTGCCGTTCCACCCCACCGGCAGGCGATAGACCACGCCGATCTCGGAGCCCCGCTCGGGCGAAAGCACGGCAGTCACTTCGCAGAAGGCAGGCAGGCCGCCATCGGCCTCCACCCAGCTCGCCTTGGCTGTCGCACCCAGCGAACCCAGCGCCGAAGCGGCCTCGCAACGGGCGCGATCCTGCGCATAGGCAAGGGTGGAATTGGCTTCGCCCGTGGGGGCGCAGCTCGAGACAAGCCCTGTGCATAGGGCCAGGCTGGCGGCAATGGCGATTTTCGAAGGCATCGTGGCTCCCTGGATCTTTTCCCGGGAGATTGGGCGATGATGCAACCGCCCGTCAATGGAAGATGCCTGAAATGCAGGAAGAATTGCGCCCCGCGCAAGGGGCGATGTCAGGCCGCGTTGGCAGCCAGTGCGGAAACCTCTTTCCAGTCGCGCTTGGCCGGTTCCGCCGTGCCGAAATAGTGCCCCTGCACTTCCACGCAGCCTTCGCGCGTCACCAGCTTGAGATGCTCTTCCGTCTCCACGCCTTCCGCCACGGTCGTAACACCCAGACGGCGGCCGAGATCGGCCACGGCACCCACCACGGCCGCGCAATCGGGGCGATTCAGTGCATCGCGAACGAAGGAACCGTCGATCTTGATCTTGTCGAAAGGAAAGGCCCGCAGATGGGCCAGCGAAGAATAGCCAGTGCCGAAATCGTCCAGCGCCACTCGCACGCCCATCGCGCGCAACTGCCGCAGATCGCCCACGCCATTGGCTTCCTCGTTAAGCAAGGCCGTCTCGGTGATCTCGACTTCGAGCCGGTCCGGTGTCAGCCCGGTCTGGACCAGGATGGAGAGGATAGAGCTCGCAATGGTGCCCTGCCCCAGCTGACCGGGCGAGACATTGACGGCAACGCGCGCCCCATCT